>NZ_QJJP01000030.1 GCF_003201565.1 Nitrosomonas sp. Nm84
AAACATTATTATCTGTCATTGCGGTGTTCCCTTTTTTATTGGTTGATCTGCCGAGATCTCTACCAACAGGTTACACCGCTTTCTTCTCCTGACATACACCAGAAATAATCATAGCTCTATGAACGATGATAGAACAGTAATTAATTCATCGGATACTCTTCCGAAAAAATTCAACTCAAACCATACTGCGTTAATACAACCGAAGTTAAGAGTATGCTTGCTTGATGACTATGGGAAACCATTAAAGCAATTTTTGTTTGCAAACCCATTTACCATAGGGCGTTCGCCGAATAACGATATTGTCATCGTTAGCAAATTAGTGAGTCGTTACCATTTTAAAGTTGAATGGGAGAATGGGAACTGGTGGGTTGTTGATTTGAACAGTTCAAATGGCATCTATGTTAACCACCAATTGGTGGATAAAAAATTACCATTGGATTCTTTCACCATTATTTCTCTCGGCGCTGCTAATGTTTCTTTATCAATTGAAGTGATTCATCAAAATGATGAATCATCTTCGTTCAGCAATAATATCAATGCCGAATCTCCATTAGAGTTACCTGCACAACCGAATCAGAATTTGTCGAAAGATAAACTGAAGGCTCGCCTGTTAGCAAGAAATGAAGAGGGAGATATTGGAGACTATACGCGTATGGTTCGCAAAATAATTCATGAAGATCGTACTGAGCACTCGAAGGGTTACAGAAGGATTATTATTTGGTTAGGTTGCTTGTTCTTAGTATTTGCTGCTCTGGCTACTTATCAGCAAATGATGTTGACGAATGTGCGGACTCTGGCCATTGATATGTTTTATGACATTAAAACGCTTGAAATCAGTCTGTCGCAATCTGAAATCAGATTGGATGAAAGTGCAGAAGTACTAGATCTTACTATGAAAGTCATCGTAGACCAAAAATTGGGAATTGACCAGGAGAGAGTGAAGGCTGAACGAGAGAAGATTGCTATCGAAAGAAAACGAATATCGCAGGAGAGGCAAAAACTGGCAGGCATGAAATTAAAATATCAACAATATGTCGATGAAGCTAAGTCTTTAAGAATTCAGTTTCCTAGTGATGCACAATATGAAGAAGAATTGATTGCTAAAGTGGCCAGAGGATTTGGTGAGAGTGAACTGGAACTCCCTGAAGGTTTTGTGGCTGAAGCTAGAAAGTATACCAAGTACTGGCAGGGCTCATCAAGAATGCAGCAAGCAATAGAGCGCCTTGAGAAAAATTATTATGCACCTGTGATTATTGAAGCATTGGAGAAAGAAGGGTTGCCCTTGTATTTTATGTATTTGCCACTTCAGGAGAGTAATTATGACGCGTATGCCATCGGTCCTGAGACTCGTTTTGGCATTGCTAAAGGCGCATGGCAATTTTTAGCAACTACTGCACAAGAGTATGGACTTTCCCCAGGTCCTTTAACTAATGCTAGAGCCTTTGATGAAAAAGATGAACGTTTTGATTTTATTCGCTCAACCAAGGCTGGGGCTAAATACCTTAAACATATCTACAGTACCGAAGCTCAGGCATCCGGGTTACTCGTCATAGCGAGCTATAACTATGGGCACACTCGTGTGAGAGGTTTGATTAGTAAAATGCAGGATAATCCTCGAGATAAGAATTTCTGGAAATTTATTCAACAACATAATCTTCCAAAGGAAACTTATGATTATGTTTTTTATATATTCTCTGCGGCTGTGATTGCAGAAGACCCCAAGTATTTCGGATTTAACTTTAATCCTCCTCTGGCTTTTTCTAACACACAGTAAAAAAATAATAATCTTTCGCCTTTCATGCGAAGGGTAGCGATAAATTTACCTGAGAAATTTTACTAAAGTGTGAGTTTCCTCACAGATAACGACATTCAGAATTATTATTCTATTAAGGTATTAATATGTTACTGATATGCAACAGTTTAAGGATAAAAATAATTGGTAATCTGTTGCTACTGGTAAGGGTATTATATTAAAAAGATTAAAGAATTATTTTATAGTCAGAGCAAAGAAATAAAAATGAGAGGGAGCAAGTAGTGAAAAATCTTTGGCTGTTTCTACTGCCGTTATCTGTGATTGGTTTTTGTATGAATGCACAAAGTCAGTCACTACTTCCAGTTGAACCACCACAATCCTCGGTATTCTCTGTAAAAACATTGAAAATTCATGGAAATACATTGCTTCCAGAAAGTAAGTTGACGGCGCTGGTTGCTCATCTTGTCGGGGATGGTCGAACTCTGAATGATCTTGTGCAAGGGGCGACTGCAGTGCAACAGGTCTATCGTGAGGCTGGGTACGGAGGAGTCGTTGCTTTTGTGCCTGAGCAAAAGCTGGAGGACGGGAATGTCATTATTCAGGTGATCGAGGGGAAAATTGATAAAGTACTAATTTCCGGTCATGCAGAACGCGATGAAGCGAATATCCTAAGAAGCTTGCCGCATTTGCGGCCAGGAGGAACTCCAGTCATTAGAAATATTGATCGCAATATTCAAATGGCCAATGAGAATCCGACAAAGAAAATGCGCGTTGCGTTGGTGGCAGGTTCTAAGCCTGGCTCTATTGATGCAGATGCCAAGGTAACTGACGAAAGACCGCTTCGACTCCTGTTTGGAACGGATAGTGCAGGCACGCCGGGAACAGGTAATTTTCGAACTAATGTTGGCATTCAACATGCTAATTTGTGGAATCGCGATCATATCGGTACATTTCAATTCCAGACTTCACCTACTGAGCCTAGTCGTGCTCATATTTATAGCGCAGGTTACCGAATTCCTTTTTATAATCAATTTGCAGCTATTGATGCATTCTATGCGCATTCTAATGTAGAAAGTGTCGCTTCAGCTGTACAAGCAGGTCCATTTGGATTCACGGGTAAAGGTGATATCGCAGGTTTTCGGGCCCATCGTTTTCTTCCTCGCCTGGGTGAATACGATCACCGTGTCACGTTTGGTTTTGATTGGCGTCATTTTAATAATAACTGTGCTTTTCAGGGAAATACCGGTTCTGCAGCATGCGACAGAATTGCTGCAGACGTAACGATTACGCCGCTTAGTCTTGGCTATGTTGGCCAAAAAGACGGACCGATTTTCTCTTGGGGAATCAATACCAACATCTCCGGCAACTTCGGTGGTAGTAGTCAAGCGGTCTTTAACACGGCGCGTCTTGATGCGGATAAGCAATATACCGTATGGCGTTTTTTTGGATTCACCAACGTGAATCTGCCGGCAGGTTTTGGTTTGTCGACGCGTGTGTTAGCGCAATACAGCCCGCATGCATTGGTTCCGGGTGAACAATTCGGTATTGGCGGCGGCGGTAGTGCAATGGGCGGTTTTATTAGCGTACGCGGTTATCGTGAAAGGGAAATCGTTGGCGATTATGGGGCTTCTTTCAACATAGAAGGCTTAGGCCCTGATTTTGCCAAGCTAGTTAATTCTGAAAGTCTGAGTTTACGCCCCCTTGGTTTCTTTGATTTTGGTTGGGCGGGAAACAATCATCAAGCGCCTTGTGATGTTCACGGATCATCATCCTGCGAAATCGCCGGGGTGGGTGGGGGCATACGTTTTGCCATTGGCAAGAAATTCTCGGGCCGCTTGGATTTTGGACATGCATTGATGGATGGCAACCAGAAAGCAGCTGGTACATCACGTGGGCACTTAGCTGTCAATTTCCACTATTAAGTTGGGCCATGATTAATAATTATAGTAAAACATTGACTTGATATTTGTGGAGAAGGAATAATCGTTATGGTCATCAAATACTTTCTGGCATTGTGGATGACGCTTTCACTAATCGGATATTCATTGACGAGTTATGCTCAATTACCGATAGATCCATCCATAGTTCATGGTCATGCGGTTATCGACACCGCAGGTAACCATATGACAATCATTAATACGCCTAATACTATTCTGGATTGGCAAAGTTTCTCCATTGGTACTGATAGCAGCGTTTATTTCCAGCAACAAAGTGCAGAAAGTATGATTCTTAACCGTGTTACCGGTAATGATGCTTCACATATCTTTGGTAGTCTGGGGAGTAATGGCCATATCTGGCTGATCAATCCTTATGGTGTATTGTTTGGTGAGCATGCGCGTATTGATGCGGCTGGATTAGTTGCCTCGACTCTGGATATTGCCAATATCGACTTTCTGGCAAAGAAATATCATTTCAATTCGACAGGCACTACCGGTGAAATAAAGAATCAAGGTGAAATTCGTACTAGTCTGGGGGGGCGCGTTTGGTTAATGGGGGATCGTGTCCAAAATGACGGTTTAGTACAAACACCCAGTGGCCAAACAGTCATCGCAGCAGGTAAAAGTGTCGAGTTTGTCGATTCTGGTGCACCGAATATCGTGGTACGCGTCAAGGCACCTGAGAATGAGGTCGTCAATTTGGGATCGCTAGTGGCCACGAGTGGTCAAGTGGATTTGCACAGCAGTATTGTGAACCAGGAAGGGATCGTTCGTGTTAATAGCCTTGGCACCGATGCAGCCGGGCACATTGTATTAAAAGCTGACCAAGCAACGCTGGCAGTAAACAGCCAGACCCAGGCTGACAAGGGTTCAGTACACATGGAAGTTAGTTCTACTCTGAATAACTGGGGCGCAATCAGCGGTAAAGAAATTGCTCTTACGGCCAATGAAATTCTGCAGAAAGGGCAGATAAGTGCTCAGAGTGGTAACGTAGCCTTGACTGCCAAAACATCGACTTATTTGGATGGATCAATCGATGTTTCCAATGTTCAAGGCACAGGCGGCAATATTTGGCTTACCACGAACAAATTGGAGGGCATGGCTGGTGGTGCGCTACGGGCTGATGGCGAACAAGGTGGCAATATCCGGGTAGATGGCAATGGCATAGTCGCATTTTCCTCCACGCTAGCTGCAACCGGCAACAAACAAGGCGGTACCATCGAAGTGACCGGTGATCAGGTTTATCTGCTCAATGCTGACGTTAATGCGTCGGGTGGTACGCAAGGCGGTGCAGTGCATTTGGGTGGAGGCTGGCAGGGTGGTGGTGAGTTGCCATATGCCCGTGAAGTATTGGTGGGCGTAGGGAGTGAAGTCAAAGCGAATGGCGGAACAGATATTAATGCCAAGGGTGGAGAAATTGTGGTGTGGTCGACACAAAGCAGCGAGCACTATGGTTCCTTGCAAGCCAAAAATGGAGGTCATATTGAACTATCTTCCAAGGGTGAGATTCGGCAGATCGGTGACATGCAGGTTGGCGTAGGTGGTGAAGTATTGTTCGACCCAAAGAATCTTATCATTACTGATAACCCACCAGATAATCTGGCTCTGGCACGAATATTAGCTTCAGGAAGCGTTAATGGTAAACCGGAATTAGCAAGCGGGGATAATTTTGGGACATCGGTAGCACTCGACGGCGATCGACTAGCTGTAGGAGCGCCTAGGGATGATACCAGTGGTCGTGATCGTGGTGCCGTACATTTATTCACCGGCATGGAAACAGATAACATGACTGGACTAACCTGGCAAAAGGTGCTTACTTCCAGTAGTGGTGCCATTGGTATGCCGTCATTGGAAGATTTTAATTTTTTTGGAACTGCGGTAGCACTTGGCGGTGACCGGCTGGCAGTAGGGGCGAGAGGGGCAATTCTCAGTGATAGCAATCATGGAGCAGTATATTTGTTTTCAGGCGTCGGAGCGGATTTTTCTGGGCTGACCTGGCAGAAGAGTCTTACTTCCGGTACAAATGGTATGCCTGTTCTGAGTGCTTTTGATTTTTTTGGTACATCTCTGGCAATGGATGGCGATCGATTGGCAATTGGAGCATCGGGTGATAGTGCTAGTGGAAAGAATAGTGGTGCAGTGCACTTATTTGCCGGCTTGGAAACAAATAACATGAGTGGACTGGCTTGGCAGAAGAAGCTCTCTTCCGATACGGGCGCGAACAACATGCCTGCATTAGCCGATTCTGATTTTTTCGGTTGGTCGCTAGCAATGGATGGCGATCGGCTAGCAGTGGGCGTACTTGGTGATAGTTTGAGTGGTGGCAATCGTGGTGCTGTGCATCTATTTACCGGCATGGAAACAAGTAACCTGAGTGGCTTGACTTGGCAGAAGAAGCTCTTTTCCGATACGGGTGCGAACAACATGCCTGCATTAGCCAATTCTGATTTTTTTGGCTGGTCGCTAGCAATGGATGGCGATCGGCTAGCAGTTGGTGCATTCGGTGATAGTTTAAGCGGCAGCAGTCGGGGTGCTGTACATTTGTTTACCGGTTTGGAAACAGCTAACATGAGTGGACTTACTTGGCAGCAGAGGCTTGCTTCTGGTACGGGTGCGAACAATATGACTTCGTTAGCTGATGGCAGTGGTTTTGGCTGGTCATTAGCGCTTGACGGCGATCGTTTGGCCGTTGGAATATTAAGCAATAATGGTGGCGATAGCGCTGTTTATTTATTCAATGGCATTTCGAAATTGAGCAATGGTATGACCGACACTGCTTTTGCTGCCAATCCCTCTGCAACTAGCTACATTACACCTGCTTCAATTACAGCATTATTAGATGCGGGAACATTTGTTACGCTGCAAGCTAATAACGACATCACAGTACAATCCGATATTACTGCCGGGAAAATTGGTACAAGCAGCAATCTCATGCTGCAAGCAGGGCGAAATATATCTCTTGATGCAAATATAACAACAAATAATGGTAACTTTACAGCTATCGCTGGCGACAGCGCTACCAATTCGGATTTTAGGGACCCTGGCACACCAACGGTGACTATCGCTAACAATGCTAGTCTTAATGTGGGTTCGGGATTGGCAACGATAGCTGCGGTAAATGGTGATTTTATCAATAACAATGGCGATTCCGCCATTGTGACGGATGGCGTTGGTCGATGGTTAGTTTATGCATCTAATCCTGCCAGCAGTTTGGAAGGTTTTTCGCCAGCCAATCACAATAAGGATTTTAATCAGTCATTTGCACTTGGCAATGTCCCAGGGAAGGCGGCAATTGGTAACTGGTTTTTCTATAGTAAGGGAGATATAAACTCTACCTTTCCTAACCCGGTCCAAAAGCAAGAAACACTTGATACTCTCGTTCAGAGCGTGAATGCCTCGGCATCAGGAGCAAAGGGAGTGCGAAACGAGTTTGTCGAGGGTAAAGTGATCGATATGATGTCTTCCCTAATACCCAACTTTGGTCGCCTTGATCTTGCACGTATGAGTCGTGCGGAAATGCAACTCCTCGTTAATGATAGAAAGGAATTCAAACAAGCACTGTTCGCAGATGCGATTTATAGGCTGGAGTTGGATCCACGCTTATCTGATGTGCCGCTATGCTCGAATATAATGGAGGTCAATTCGGGTTTATGTAGAATTTCTGCTGACCAGAGCAAGGAGTACAAGTCAGGCGTAACAGAAGTGCAACCGCTGCGGCACAAAAATAGATATAAAACAAAGGTCGCAAGTATCCCGCAGATCGGACAGAAATTTGTTGTGTTATTTGGCATCGATAAATACGTGGACAAGACTATTCCATCTTTAGAGAATGCAATCATCGATGCGGAAGTGGTTGGGCAACTATTCGCTGATAAGCTAGGGTATGAGGCCCTCGTAGTACGGAATGCAACAAGAGCCGATATTGTTCGGACCTTGAATCAACTTTCTACCGAAATGGCAAAGAATGACAGTGTGGTTGTCTATTATGCGGGGCATGGATATCAAAATGAAAAAACCGGCGCTGGATACTGGATTCCTTCAGACGCATCAGCAAAAGACCCGGCAAGTTGGATATCGAATGCCAGCATTTCTGAAATGCTGTCGGGCATTCATTCAAATCAAATCATGATGATCTCGGATAGTTGTTATTCCGGGGTTTTTACTCGAGAAGAGAAACTCAAGTTGAGTGACAACAAGGCTCAACCAGTCGATATTCTTGCCAATCGCTCGGTGGTTGCGATGTCTGCAGGTAATGATGAACCGGTTGCCGATGAAGGTAGAGGAGGACATTCGATTTTTGCTTGGTATTTGATGCAAACAATTCGTAATGTCGATAACTGGAAGTTGGGTAACAATATCTTTGAGCAGGTTCAACGTGAAGTCAGGAAAAGCTTTCCACAAACGCCGCAATACGGAGCAATCATTTCTGCCGGCTATGAAAAGAATACCGATTATCTTTTTGAATTCAGGCAATTGGAAGCGATGCATTAAGATTCTCTTTTCTGAGGAAAAAGTATTTTGATGAGAGAATCAAAGAGTGAAAGTTTTCTTGAAATTTTTATATATTGTTAGCTCAAGGAGAAAGCCATGGTACTAAGTCATTCAGATCCCAATATGGTTAAAGTTTTGTTGCTAACAAGCAATTTTCCTGGGTCAGATGCGTTACATAGCGAAATCATACAGATCTACGATCAAACGCGCGATTGGAATCAAGTTGCGGCAGTAGTCAATAATTTCATGAATCAACTGGTAACCCAATATGAAACGGGTGTGAGTGGCGTAGCACAAGCGATATTTGATAATAGCTTTGGTATAAAATTATCGATTACGCAGATCGAACAGTTAGTGGTTGATTTTATCCGACAAGGTATTGACTCATGGTCTGGTTTCTTCGAATTTGTCATCACTGATACAGGCGGGGAATTGGGGAAAACTTTGGATGGCCGCGTGGAAGAGCTGGATGCTCCCAAGCTATTAACCAGCTTGCCTGTTGATGAGGCTACAAAAGTAACGATCGATAGTAATGTAGTGCTCACTTTCGACGAGAATGTCATGGCGGGCGTGGGCGACATCATTATCAGCGATGGGCAAGGTGATAACCGCGTCATCGCTGTGACGGATACCAGCCAGGTCACCTTTAATGGCAATATGGTGACTATCGATCCTGCAAAAAACCTGATTTTTGGTAGAACCTACAGCGTGCAGATGGCAAGCGGTGTGATTGCTGATCTGCAAAACCATCCTTATGCGGGTATCACCGATGCTACGACACTAAACTTTGATACAGTCCTAATTCCACCAGGTGTAAGGTATGTTTTGACTACTAGTCCTACTGATAATGTTCCAGGAACATTGGGTAACGATTCCATCGTAGGTTTGTTGGATGGAGGAGCACAAACAATTCAAAGTGGTGATGTTATTGATGGCGGTCCCGGTAATAATGATTCCGCTATCCTCGAGATTGTTGACGCGGCTATTGTTGCACCGACTATTTCGAGAGTTGAAAAAATTCAGATAAGAGTTTTGTCTTCTGATAATAGTGCCTTGGATTTATCAAATATCGATGGAGTAGCATCTATAACAGTGCAAGCCGGAAGCTCGGGGCCATTCTCACTCTTCAATGCCGGCACAGTAAGTAGTGTAACTATTACTGGCACATCAGCTTTAAATTTATCAATAACCGGGCTAAGCGCTACTGATACAGTGATTGATGCGACTACATCGATGGGAGATATCCAATTAGATCTATCAAGCATAGTAAACGATTTATCTGTAACGGGTGGTTCGGGTAAAGATGAAATCATTAGTGGCTTAGGCGTTGACGAGATTTCCGGTGGTGCTGGTGCTGATACTTTTAATTTTGGAATTGGCACTTCAGGTCTGACTTTAGGGGCGATCGATATGGTGACTGGTTTTATCACCGGGACCGATTTTCTTGATTTTGATGGGCTGGCAGGAGATAGCTCCAACTTTAATGATGCAGGGACGGTAGCAAATTACAATGATGCGCTAGCAAACGCTAATACGATAATGCAGCAGCAATCTGGCGCATGTTATATATTTGCTGATAATGGAGCTGATGGATGGATATTCGTCGATAATAATTCGGATCAAGTTGCAGATTTGTCGGTTCAGTTGAGTGGCGTTACAGGCATTGTTGAAACCGATATTACTGGTATTAGTGGTACGTGAAGAATCAAAAGGCAACCCATGAGTAAAACTTGTCAGCTCAAACTTTTCTGATATTCCGTGCTTTTGGTACGGAGTAGTTAATTAATGATCTATTAAGATTGGGAGTTATCGATGATCCAGATCCAGGTAGTAACTTACGAAGGCATGCCGCCGGTACAGTCAATTTCTGCTACTTTCGATGAGCTGGGCGGCAATATAGGCCGGGCCGAGGGTAATGCCCTGGTGTTGAGCGATCCGGGGCGAAGCATTTCAAGGATTCATGCATCAGTGGTGTGTCGCGGGGGTAAGTATTTTATCCGTGGGCTTGGCAGTACGATGCCGGTTTATCTGAATGAACAGCCACTCAATAACGGGCAGGACACGCTGATTGCTGATGGTGACAGAATTCGTGTTGGCGATTACGTGATGCAGGTAATGGATAATGAGGGCTCATCAAGCCGTGGATCGTTTGAGCCAGCTATGCAACAACCACTGACACCCGCAAATGATTACTCAAATAACCAGTCGATAGCTGATTTGCTTGCTTTTCCGGAGGAACAGGTCAAGCAAAATCCAATGGCATCGAAAGTTGAAACGACAGATTCAATAGCCCAAGATATTGTAGATCCTTTTGCAAATAATGCAGTTGCGGCGCCTAAACAAGCGATACCTTCTGATTTTGATCCTTTCGCAATGTCATCTAATGAAGAGAATAAGCTGGTTGAAATAGCGTCTTCTAGCGATTTTAAGCATCCCGATGACTTTAGCTCGGCACTAGAATCCAAAGAGAAGCAACCCAGTATTGATGATGTGATTAACTCCTCCCATGCAATAGTGGATCTGCCTGCATCTGCCAGTAAAGGCAGCATCGA
The DNA here is from genome assembly GCF_003201565.1 of Nitrosomonas sp. Nm84. GTDB lineage: Bacteria > Pseudomonadota > Gammaproteobacteria > Burkholderiales > Nitrosomonadaceae > Nitrosomonas. Next base: position 10,734 of record NZ_QJJP01000030.1, read on the forward strand.
TGATCCTTTGATAGCATTAGATAATGCAGCGAATGATCGGAGAATGAATCATGCAGTGCAACGTGATGATGTTTCTGAATTAAATTCATCGCTGCCACCGATGCATGTATATGAGAAGGTTGTCGAAGCGCCGGCGATTTCTAAACCAGAAGCACCTGCCGAAGTTTTTTCATCGAATCAGGAGGAATTACTGCAAGCCTTTCTTTCGGGTGCTGGACTATCAAATCTGGATAAACCCATCGAATTGACGCCGCAATTAATGAATCAAATTGGACAGTTATTGCGGGTATCAACGCAAGGTACACTGGATTTGTTGCTGGCTCGTGCGTTGATGAAGCGCGAAATGCGTGCCGAAATGACTATGATTAGGCCACGAGAAAATAATCCGCTCAAACTTTCACCGAATGTAGAAGTGGCTTTAATGCATTTACTCGTTCCTAAGGCCAGAGAGCAAGGTTTTATGCCTCCTTTACAGGCTGTGAAAGATGCTTACAATGATTTGCGCTCGCACCAATTTGGTTTTATGGCTGGAATGCGCTCTGCTCTGTCAGGAATACTCGACCGTTTTAATCCTAATCAATTGGAAAAACGGCTGGGGCAAAAAACATTGGTTGACTCGGTTTTCTCGTTAAACCGTAAAGCTAATCTTTGGGATATGTTTACTAATCGCTATGGTGATATTTCTCATGAAGCGGAAGAAGATTTTCATGTGATGTTCAGCAAGGAATTTTTGAGGGCATATGAGGCACAAATTGCCAAGCTCGAGATGGAAGATAAGAAGCGATGATCAGACGTTGATTCATTTGTTTTTTGTAAGTCTATTATTTTTAGCGCATTGTCCTTACTTGATTGATGTTCGTTGGGTCACAAAGTCTTTTTTATGTATCTTGAAATTGCTAAATTATCAAAAATAGGTAAACGCAAAGTAAATGAGGATGCATGCGATTATTGGTTGACTTCCAATCTTGCTTGTTGTGTTTTGTCAGATGGACTGGGTGGACATTTTGGAGGTGACGTGGCATCGCAACTGGTTGTAAGCAGCGCACATGATAGATTTCATCAGCAACCGGAATGTAGTGCGCGAGCAATTGAGTCGCTTTTGTATACAGCGGACGATGCGATTGTCAGAAAGCAGCAGCAGAATAAAGAATTGAAAGAGATGCGCGCAACTGCGGTAATTCTCATTGTAGATGCGGCAAACCGCCGGGCAACGTGGGGCCATATCGGGGATTCGCGTTTATATTGTTTCCGGGAAGGACGCATTATTTTGCAAACCCGTGACCATAGTATTTCTCAGAGCATGGTTGACGCGGGGTACCTAAAGCAGGAGGAATTGCGGGCTTCATCCGTTCGGAATCAATTGTATGCAGCTTTAGGTAATGGAGACCGATCCGAAGCTGAAATTTTATCCGCTGAGTTTTCAATTCAAAACGAGGATGTTTTTTTGATGTGCTCTGATGGATTATGGGAATGCGTGGATGAACATGAAATGGAACGGATGCTGAATTTGGCACCTTCGGCTTCAGGGTGGTTAGCAGCTTTGGAAAAACAGGTATTGCTGCGAGGTAATCAAAAACAAGATAATTATTCTGCGATTGCCTTATGGTGTAAAGATTCAGACGATAAAACGTTAATGCCTAGTTAATGAAATTGATCAAGACCATGTTTTTTTCTCGGAGAACTATTATGAAAGTAAATTCAAATCTCTTTACATCGATTCTAATCCTGTTGAGTGGATTCACCTTGCAGGCGAATGCACAAGAAGTCAAAGTGCTGCAAGAAAGTGATATTACTGAAGCTGCGATCATTGATGCACTAGCACCAGAAAAGATTGGCCGAACCAGATCTTTTAGACCGATGGATGACCAACTGGAATCAGAAGTCAATCAAAAGGCAAGTGCTTCCATGTTGATCACGTTTAACACTAACTCCGCAGAATTGACTTTTGGCGCGAAACACGCGCTTGATAAAGTTGGCAGAGCACTTAATATGGATAAGCTGGCTAAATTTGGCTTTGTAATCGAAGGACATGCGGATTTGAGTGGCTCCTACCAGTTCAATCAACGCCTATCCGCAGCGCGAGCTGCAACAGTCATGAATTATCTCATCCATATGCATGCTATTGAACCAAGCCGATTAACAGCGATTGGCAAAGGCTATACCGAGCTAATGAATAAGGACAATCCTCTGGCGCCGGAGAATCGCCGCGTGACGCTTATTAGAATCGATAATAATAATCGATAAATTTGATTTACAAAATTCGGTAGTGATTTTTAGTTGCAAGGTTCAGGAGGTTGTTCAGATCTTAATTTCTTCGATTGAAAATAAGGCTGCGCCATAGGATTCCTGGCAGCCTGAGGCTAGATCAGAAGGACATATTGCTTGGCCGGCAAAGAATGGCAATGTTCCTTTGTATGAGCGATACAATTCTTTTGTTTCGTTAGACGAGAAAGTTTCAAAAATATTGACCTTCTGAAGAGCTGTATGACTGAAACTACGAGGATAATTTGAAACAATCGCGATAAAGTGATTGGTGCCCGGCGGTCCTCCTGCAATCATTCTCCATTCATTCCTAGGCAATCCTATTTGCTGATTGGCCGTTATGTGGTTATTTTGATCTTTTGCATTAGGGAAGAGCAGCAAAAAATCCGATTGATCGGTGCCTACGGCCAAGATATAAACATATCCGGGTTTTGCGGAGCGGATTTTAAAATGTAATTGGTCTTTGTTAATAGTGACCTGTACTTTGTCTATTGATATGGTGACTGCATGATCTCGATCACGAGCATTGAAAATTGTTTCCAGCTCGCGAATCGGATCGAATTGCGCTGATTCAATAAAGGTGGGCTTGCGATCATAAGTGGGCGAGATCTTAGCTGATGTTTGCTGAGAATCCATAAAATTATTCCAAGGCAGATTCATTGCAATGAACGAAATGATTGTAATAGCAGACAGAATGGCGAAAAACTTCCCTTTATTTGAAACTGGTTTGTCCGGTGTATTGGAATCTCCGAATATTGGCTGCTGTTGAGTAATGCCAAGAAGCCTGCGAAATTCGTCAACATTTTTCGGGCGGTGTTCAGGTCTAACGGCAAGCGCTTTATCAATGCCTTTTAGGAAAGCAATGCTATATTGATTTTTTGCAAACTCGCTTAAAGGTATGAGTTTGTCGGAAACCAGGCGGCTGACTGATGGCGTGGGTGCTTTGCGAGTGATAACAAAATAAATGACTGCTGCTAGTGCGTAAATATCGGTCCAAGGGCCCTGCGTAAGGTTTGCTTCCTCAGCATATTGTTCAATCGGTGCGTAACCCGGCTTCAAAATAACCGTAAGTGATTGCGTCATATCGCTAATCACCCGACGGGCAGCACCGAAATCTAATAAGAGTGCTCTACCTTCCGGCAGGATAAGAATATTATCTGGAGAGATATCGCGGTGTAGACACGGAGGCTTGTCTTTATGAAGAACACTGAGCGCATCAAGGAGTTGAAATAATAAATCCTTTAACCATTTTTCATCAGGTGGCTTGTCTGTATTGCGTATTTTCTCTTTGAGCGTGATACCCTGGTAAAACGGCATCACCATATAGGCTGTTCCGTTGTTTTCCCAAAAGCGATAAACTTTCACCAGTGAAGGGTGATCAAAATGTGCAAGTAAGCGCGCTTCATTGATAAAGCTTCGTAAGCCTGCTTGAAATATTTCTCTATTGGATTCAGATTTTAGGGAGATTTCTCCTTGATTATTCCGCATGGCAAAGCTTGAAGGCATATATTCTTTCAGCGCAACCTGACGCTGTAGCGAATGATCGTATACCAGATAAACGATCCCAAAGCCTCCCCACCCAATAATATCGGTAATTTCGAATTCTCCGAGCGCTGTGCCAATAGGAAGAACGTGTCCTTCACGGGGCATACTGGTTTGAGAACCGATTACTGTTTCCTGAGCTAGGATCGTTAGATCATGATCGCCTGGTGGTTGGTTTGCAGTCATTATTTAATTTTTAATCAGGAGGTTAACTTTAAATTTAGAACGCCCTTATTGCGTAACATTATCAAGTAGAATCGAAAAGTTGTTTTCCGGTGGAAGCCCGGTAAAACAGTGCAACTGTGTTTTATCCGTTTCAAAGTCAACCTTCCACCATATACTTTTGCCGAGTCCTATTTTACTAAAAACATCTTGACTTGCCTCATTGAAAACTTCAACCAGAGAGTCTGTCGTCGGTAATGATAATGACTGATGATTATTACCTTTTAGAGACGAAGCTTGCCACCAATCACCCAATTCTTGACGATAAAATGATGAGCCTGCACCCGAAAATATAGGAGGAGGGTGGCATGATAAGTTTTGATCTAAGTCATCAGGCGATATATTGAAATCTAGCGAAGTTAGTGCAACTTGTTCCAGAGCTGCATACCAATGCTGTGCTAGAAGGATTGATAACACAGTGCCGGGATATGGTTCAATTTCAGTGACAATGGTTAACGGGAAATGCCGCCCAACTTTATCGACACTTGGCATGAGAATACCTGTCCATACTTTGGTATTGCCACAGGTATCCGGCATGAGTATAAAGCGCCAAATTGGGCTGGTAAGATATAAATCAAGCCAATGCTCGCCTAATTGTTCCCGGCTTGATGCTATGGCCTTTTGCAACCAAGTATCCCAGATATCAATAAAACTGGGAGGTAAGCGACGTGAAACGAAGTCACCAAGAGACGGTATTTTTCCGTACCAACCGACAGTTAAGAATTCTTTATCGCCCATCATAGCGTAGAGGGGCATCTGAATTCTTTGAGCTCTTGCAGTCGGAATGGATTCTGAACACTACTGGTCGTTACTTCAAATTGCGCTTTTCTACCGTTGATATTGAAGATTGCGCTGAATTTTTCGGGTTGTGAGGATGGATTGATTTGCACGTTATCGAACATGCGAAACAGCGCCCAAGGGCCTTCAAAGACTTGTCCCGATATGCCTTCTTGTTGAGCAGGAAAAATTTGTAGACGTACCTGCGTACTTCCTCGCGGACCAGGCCATTGAATGGAAACCGGTACTTGAGGGCCATGACTATATTTCACCAGTTGTCCATCGATATCCAGAATAAATTGTGTGATCGCTGGATCCATATCGATTGGTTTGAACGTGAAATTGATGTTCGTGGCACGCGCTCCCCCACGGAAAAAAATATCGCGGATAATTTGCGCACGTTTGAATTCTTGAAGATCTCTGGGAGCATTGCCAGTTTGTCGGAAATACCATGCTTGTTTTGTGTTATCCACATACTGAGCCAGTTCTTTCTGGAAATATTCATCAAAACGTCCACCAAAACCGAATAATTGCGTAAAGTCGTCTTGTGTCACATCCTGGTTACTTTTTTTCGTAAAAGGATATCGTCCGGCAATCGCTTTCTGACAGAAATCAGTAATTGCTATTTTGAGCGATTGATTCAAGTTACCCCGTGTCATTCCTTCAGTCTGATTCTGGCTGCTGGAAGAAAGTGTTGTGAACATAGAACGTAGCGGTTCATTTAAGCGACGGGCATTGGCTCCCATTTCTGATTGTACTTTACTGGTTGGAAGCGTAGTGTTTGTCTTTAGTGCCTCTTCAGTTGCCGTAAGGAATAAGTAAAGTTCATTAACCTGAGAAAGTAGTCCGTCTATGGGGGCTGATTGTCCAGGACTTTGTGCCTGCACCAAGCGACGCAACTCCTTAAATTTTTCGTCAACAATATGCTCTGGCCTTGAAACAAGTTCTGCGGTCATTATTTTTTCTTCCGAACGCCCAAGTAACTGCTTTAAAGTTTTGCTTGCATTCTTGACTTGATCGGTGGCTTTCTCAACCATATTTCTTTCAGCGGGATCAGTGTTGACCAATGTAACTTCTTTGACGATGGCTCTTAACAATAACGAAAGTGGAGAGTCGGCGGCAGAAAGAAGTCGTGTTAATTCAATATTTTTTTGCAAGGAGTTTGCATTGATGAGTTTTATATCGTTAATGAAGGCATCCCAGTTTTTTGCGTAGTCCTGCAAATATAAGCGGCGAACTTCTTCATTGATTTGAAATTCATCTTGGGAACTGAATATTAATTTGCTTTGTTTTTCGGGAAGACCAAGTACCCAAGATTCTTCTTGAGCAAGCTGCTGAGTGATTTCCTTGGCTGCCTGCGGGAAAAAATTGTAATAGCCATCATAGGTATATAAACCTGATATTCCCTTGCTAAGAGGCATGCCGCTTTTACGCTCGAATACAAGGGTGGCTGCCGATCCTACGCTTGTTGCGATGGTAAATTCAGGAACATTAATATTCATTCCTTGAAGTTTTAGGCGGTTATAAATCCGCTGTGCTAAAGGTGTTTTAGCGATGATGGAGCGTACCCGGTTGATGAGTTGCGTATTGATTGGAATGGGGGAAGCTAAATGGTCATGGCTCAATAAGGAATCAAGGTGTGATTCCAGAATCTTGCGTTGATCATGGGTAAATTCCCTCGGCAAGCTGATTTCCCAATCCAACATGATAAAAGCCTTTAAAGCTACCGGATCAAAATGTTCGGCTTGATGCAGCATAAGATAGGCTTTAAGGCCTTCATATAATAATTCCATATTGCTGGCATTTGCGCTGCTGAGTATATATTCGATACGCAGTATCAGTTGTGGAAGAAATGTATCCTGCAGTAGCCGTTGAAAAGAATTGTTCGCCGCAGCTGTCAGTTTATCGCCTTGATAAAGACCCATACTCATGGAAAGTGGTGGTGATTCCATGTTGCCGCCGGGGATCATGGCAAGTTCCTTCACGGCTTTGAGCGCAGCGATGAGATCTGGCATATTGATATTCTGTACCACGGGGAGTTGCTCAACCTGCTTGGAAACTTCAGGTATTTTTGCGGACACTTCTGCAACATAAGCTTGATTCTGGGTAAAGCTAATTGCCCATGCAGCAATCAAGCCGAGAGTACAAAATATTGCAATGAAAGAAACACTCCATTGCAACAGTGCGCGTTGACGTTCCCAGCGAAGATTAGTCCCCGCAATTTCTGCCTCGTTTAATATGACGTCTTGAATGAGCCGTGATAGGAAGAAGCTTTTTCCACTGGGCTTGTGAGGAATTAATTGTCTACCGTCAAGCTGCAGTGCTCGCGCAAAACCACTGATGATGCGATCAATCGGATTGCCTTCTTGTATGCCACTGGTAAAGTAAATGCCGCGTAATAGTGGCGGCTGACTAAAGCGTGACAGCGAAAAAATTTGATCGAGAAAATCCCCGAGCGTAGCTTTCAGTGCACTGAATTGCTGGGGAAAAGTATAGAGTAGGGCGCGTTTCTGGATATCTCTTTCATCTTGCAAGTAATCAATGAGCCTGTCGTTGAGGCGTTGTTCCAGTAAAGCGAATTCGGAACCAAAATTAGCAAGCGGCATGGCATCTTCATTTTCTGAAAGTGGAAAAGTTGCTCCCCACACTTGCATTCTTTCTTCTTTGCCATATTTGCCAAAAAATTCCATAAAGCCATTGAGTAAATCCATTTTGGTGACAAGCACGTAAATAGGAAAGCGGATATTAAGCTCGGAATGGAGTTCTTGGATACGCTTACGTATGGAATTCGCTTGCGCTTCTCTCTGGGCGGGCGTTTGTTGCAGTAAATCTGTCAAACTGATGGTGACAATAATACCGTTGATGGGGCGGCGGGGGCGGTATTTCTTGAGCAGCTTCAGGAATCCGCTCCAGGCGGCACTGTCTTGTTCTTGGTTGCTTTCTTGCGTGGTGTACCGGCCCGCAGTGTCGAGTAAAATGGCTTCATTGGTAAACCACCAATCACAGTTTCGAGTGCCGCCAATCCCATGGATAACTTCCTGACCAAAACGCTCAGCGAGTGGAAATTGCAGTCCTGAGTTCACCAGCGCTGTCGTTTTTCCTGACCCGGGTGCGCCGATAAAAATATACCAGGGAAGTTCATATACATATTGTCGGTTGAGTTTAGCGAGAAAAGCGTGTTTTTTACCGAGATTTGTATTTTTTAGTACAGCGACTGCTTCCTCGAAACGTTTTTGCAGCGTTGCAACTTCTTCGCTACCTGCGCTATTCATAGCGCCTTGCTGTGCAGGGGGTTGCTGCAGCAGTCCTTCCATGAAGCGAACATTCAGATTTCTGGAGTGAATGAAATTCCAGACTAATTTCCCAATATAAAAGACGATAATAACTGCGATAAGTATCATCCGGTGCGTATCCGATGCCAATGGATAATAGTCAGCAAATGCGATGAGTGGACCTGCAAACCATATGAGTGCGCTGATGGCAACCAGGCCAAGAATTGTCAACGTTACGCGGTTGAACAGCAGTTTTAGAATCTTTTTCATTTAGTTAATCTCAGGTTACTCAATAGAATTATGCATATACCAACAAGTATTGAATGAAATCTTAGTCAACAATTATTTCGACTCGCCGATTTTTTGCACGACCTTCAGAAGTATCATTGGAAGCAATAGGTTCGGCATCTGCTCGGCCTTCTGCTTGTATTCGATTGCTAGCTACCCCCATTTTGACGAGAAGCTGCCCGGCAGACTGAGCGCGTTCTTGCGACAAATGCCAGTTGGAAGGGAATTTTACTGTTCGGATAGGCCGATTGTCGGTATGACCCAGGACTTGAATCTGCCCCGTTCTTTTGTTTAAAGCATCAGCGACACGTTTCAAGACAGGTACAAATGATTGAGAAACAACCGTGCTGCCAGGCGAGAAGATTCCATCACCCAGTAATGTAATGATATGGCGGTTATTTTCATACCGCACAGTCAGCAATCTTTGGTTGATCTCCTGAGTAAGAAATTCTGTAAGATAGGGACTTGCCGGTGGTTGCGATACCGGTAGTTGATGTTGGATGGTATTTGCGGTGCGAATCGATTGTATCTGAGCGAATACTGGATCTGAAGCGTCACTTAATAGGAAACTAAAGCTCAAATAGGCTATTAGCAGGGCTAACCCGCATAAGGAAGCTAAAATCCATAGCGGCATGAATAAAAAAAACTTGGCGCGCTTGAAAGCAGCCGTATGCCAATGAGGCGATAATTCCGGTTCGAATTTGTTGCGTTCTTTTCCAATGATCTGAGCAAGCCGCTCACGCAATGCTTCCAACTGGCTCTTGCCGCTATTTATTACGCGATAGCGTCCTTCAAATCCTAAGGTAAGGCAGACATACATAAATTCGAGTATGTCGAGATTGGGTTTAGGATTTTCAGCAAGTTTTGCTAATAGTTGGAAAAATTTCTCGCCGCCGACAGTTTCATTATGAAACTGGATGAGTAAACTGTATTTTCCCCACTCATTACTTCCCCACGGCGTGGAAGCAATGCACTCGTCAACAAACGTGCATAGTGCATATCGTGCTGCAATGACTTTCTCGGATGGCACGCCAGCAGCTCTGGCTTGGTTTTCAAAAGTCTTGACACTTTGTACAAGGTAATCACGCAATCCGGCTAAATCGTTATGGTGCAAGGTTGTTCGTAATAGGGTGGTGGTATTTAATAACGGGTTGGCTGCCGTGATTAAGGGATTGAGCCCGGTCACTGCGGGCGTGTGATCGCTATCAATGATTGACCTGTCAACCGGTACGCCCAATGATGATTGAGGGGAAGATCGCTGTGCAGGGGGAGTACGTCCACCAGGAGATGGCATGATGATTGTCTTATCCAAGTCTGGTGATGCAAAGGGGTCATTCTCGCGCATAATAAGATTTAATCATTTAAATTAATAAGTTGAGAAGTTGAGCAGGATTGAACGTCAAACTATCTCATTCTTTTATTGCCCAGAGTTCAAGCGCAAGCCCTGGGAACTCTCCTCCAATATGTATCACTAAACCGGCTGAATGCTCCAATTGTTTCCATAATTCATTTTTCCGCTCCAATTCAAAATAGTTGAATCCTGCATGAAAAGGCAATTGCCTTGGAGCGACGGGCAAAGGAGTAAGCGGTATGCCAGGTAAAGCGAGATTCACTAAATCGCGTATTTTTTCTGATGGTCCGGCTTTTACTTGAACTGGGATTTTTACTCGTATGGCTTCAGCAGGAAGTTGCGCGTTGACAGCGAGAATGAAGTTCGCAGATTTGAATAAGCCTTTATCATGGACCAGTGCTATGCGTATGCTATGTTGGCGCTCTTCCAATTCAATAGGAACCACATTCGAAATACCTTCTAGTGCAAGTAGTCGGCGCAGTTCCATCATTAGGCTACTAAAGCATAATGCTAGTGCATCATGATGATATTCTTTGTAATTGGAAGGGCGACGCGAGTTTTTTTCATCAAAAGCTGACATGTCACCTGCAAAGCCGATGCATAGGCTATATAGTCTTTCTGGATGTAATACTGAAATTTTTGTCAAATGCTTGAACAACACCTCATAGCGATTGATGGTTTGCAACCTCAGAAAGTCGGCAATCTCTGCAATTCCACGATGGCCGGGCTGTGTTATCAGCGAGGCCAATTCTTCACCCCGCTGATGAAGCATTCCACACAATTCTTGCAAATAACCACTTAACATGACATCAGAACCAACGTGTAACAATGGCGGGACGAATTCTTTGTGCAGCACGACTTGATTATCCGCGCGGCGTTCAGAAATTTGCACTACACCTAAAACAGTATACGCGTCTGTGGCATCGCGTTTACGCATCAGCCTGAGGCGAAGTTGTCCTATTTGTAAGCATGCGCTGCTTGGGTTCTGAGTGTTGTTATCGGAAACTTCAATTTCTTCAATAGCGTAGCGCGCTAAATTGCCGTCTTGGCTGTCACCTGAATCAGTTTCAGTTGCACTGACGCGTTGCACGGGCAGTGCAAGTACAATGACTTCATCGCGTAAATTAACGTCAATATCCAGTGGCAGCGGCGCTTTATCCTGCTCTGGAAAATTAAACGGTGTGCCATCAGGGAAGATGCCGCGACCTGAAGTTAATTGTATTTTACCCAGCATTAATGCAGTCGAATTGAGTTCGAGGCTGCTAAATCCCCAGTAATAACCCAGCAATGGCGCAATGCGATTTTCTAACAATCGTTCATGGTAACGATTTTGCTGTTGAAAATGCTGGGGCTGGAGAAACATTCCTTCCGACCAAATAACTTTATTATTCCAGGACATACTATTTCTCTGATTATTTAATAATTAAACTAATGGATTGCAAATTTTTCATTAGCGAGCCTATTCTATAACTTCATACAATGTTCCCGGCGGTGGTTTGGGCGACATAAATTGGCAAAAGAATCCGCACTCTGGTTTGGCACCAATCTGGATTTTGTTTCCTTCTAAAAAAATATAGATTTCAGGCGCTTCTTCTTTTGGCGGAATGGTTGCAGATGCGCGCCATTGTGACTGTTCAAGATCTTTGTAAGCAGCAACGACACCGACATAGCGTGTATCGATATTCAATGTTCGGTTAAATTTCTGCTTCTGGCCCGGTGTCAATCTAAATTCTTCACTCGTTTTCAATTCGTTCTCAAGAGTCGCTTTGTAGTCATTAAAAATCGAGAAAAAATCTGCGGAACTGAATGCTGCCAGTGAAGTAAGCTCGTAAAATCTGATGACAACCGGCCTCGCTTCTGGCGCTTTTGTTTCTGCTGTCGTTGTGGTGTAAGGATTGATATTGGGTTGTACATTGAGAGAGACCACGGCTACGGGAGGTTTGGGGGGGCTGGAGCAGCCCGTCAGAATCAAACAAGCAGCGGCAAGGGTAATCCAGATAAACGCTAGTAGTGCCCGTTCCATTTTTTATACGTTCCTCCTTATCTCTAAAAAACGCCCTATCCCTAATGCCGGTAAGTATATAGAAATATTGGTTACAAAGCCTGTGAGAATTCTCACTGCGCAAATCAGTCATTGTTGAGATTTTTCATAGGCAGTTACTCATTTATTCTCCTTAGCGATGTTTTTTCAGAAACTCTATTATGCTCGCAGCTTCAAAAATCCCGAGGGTTCCGGCTTACACCCGATTTTCAGCCAATGCGACCGAACTACTTTTTCTGGATCACCCACGCAACATGAATAGAGCAGAACGAAGTACGGGAGACAACGAAAGTATCCTGAGTAGAAGAGACAACAACCAACAACCAACAACCAACAACCAACAACAACGCACCTGATTTAAGAAACCGAGGAAGAGAGAAAATATGGTCAAATAGCCCAGAGCACAATGAAACACATGAACATAAACAAGAAAGTCAAAACTCAGTCCCATGACTAGATCGAGAGAGAAAAGAGAGTACAATACCCAAAAACACATACCCATCAATCAGCCCTCGAGGAAACACATAAGATGCCCCGAACAAATTTAGTTAATATGATGACCAACTTCCGAATAGCAACAATTAATTCGAGCAAAGCATATGCGAAGATGCACCGAGGAGACCAACCACTGAAGCAGCCGACCTTACAGAACATTGATACATGGAATCAATTCATAGCGATAGGAGCCGACCCGAGTACTAACATGTTAGTTCTAGGCAGAAGTCAAGAGGTTTGGAATCCGCAAAATATCTTCAGAGACAAATGGTCGACGCAATCCGTGACATCCAAACAAATAGATCGGTCAATGAAAAGCGTATACGTAAATCCATCTTACGTTCAATCAACTGAAGGCCAAAAGGGCATAGCAAACTTAAAACGCCGGGCCGATCTAGACAACAAAGGAAAGCAGTACGACGCTCCGTTCAACCTCGACAGAGGGTCGGTATTATACAACTGGGCGGAATGGAGCTTACAAGGGAACGACGCATTCATCGCAGGAGGCGCGTGCGAGCGCAAGGCCATACAGGTATTAATCCCAAGCACGCGTTACAAGGACATATCTACAGACGTAATCTGGGACGCGAAACAAGCACGTCCCACCGTCTTAGGTCACGAGTTAGCATTCGCAAACTTAATAGGCGAGTACGAGCGCAAGAAACCGGTCGACCCACGCGAGCCATTAACACTAACACCGAAAAATAAAGAAGATACTGAGGAGATAACACCGGAGAAATTATCGAGTGCAATGGACATAATCGCTAGTATTACATCAGAGGGTGAACTAAGAGCGTTATTAGAGTCATTCGACAGTCCAGAGTCAAACCCGCAAGCGCCGCCGGTTGTGCTTCATATCGATACATCAAAAAAGGAGGATAATTAATACGGATTCGATCTTCAGGCATCACGAGAAGGACAGACAGTATCACGTGATGGCATAGACAGGTCGGACCGGTGCTGGCAAAACCCGAACCCGTGGAGCTCGATAGCAAAAACCGATCGGTCAATGCTGTGTGGTCGTTTGGAACCGGCAAGCAGATTCCATCATGGGCATGGCCAAAATGAGCGCACAAAAAAGGTAGTCCAACAAAGGGGTCCAACAAAGGCAACAAAGGAAGGCAACAAAGGGGTCAGACCCTTTTATAATAAATCATATTTATGCGAGATGCCGCCAGTTCGCGGTTCGTTCTTTCTTTGGGTATTAAAGTATGCGAACGACACTAAATATTGATGAGCTATAATTAGCGTATGCCAAACTCCATGCTATTCAGCTGAACGGTTCATTGGGTCAGTCCGCTTATTTATGGCTTATCCCCGATTCCGGCCTGCTTTCCTAATGCGACGCAAGCAATGCATCTCAGCAACCAATCCTGTCCCCCGGTTTACCATAATAGAAGCCTTGCAATAAATCGATACCGATTTGCCGACTCACCTTATCCTCGCCTGCTGTTTCCACGCCCTCGGCTAATACTTTAATGCCTTGTTCATGGCTATAGCTCACCAGCATTTCTACCATGCGTTGCCGAGCGTGGCTGGCCATATCTATGTTATGAATAAGACAAATATCAAATTTCAATATATCTGGAGAAGCTTCTGATAATTCGAGCAAACGTGCTTGACCAGCGCCAAAATCATCATATGCCAAGCCAATTTTTAATGCGTGCAAGTGACTTTTTAGTTCACTCATTTGCTGGATATTGGAAACCGCTTTTTCAGGTATTTCCAGGACTAGCTTGGTGTGTGGATAGGTTTCACGAATTTTATCAAGATGATGATATAAATTATTGATATTCTCGATTTCTTTAGGATGTATATTAAAGAAAAAGTAAACATTTTGCGGGTAGTTGTGCGCTTCTATTAATCCTGTTTCAAGAAATAATTCGCTTAATGCAATTTCGGCACTTCTCTGTTCAGCAATATAAAAAAGCGCTTCAGGAGATTCAGGTAACAAAGGGTGAGTTCCGCGCCCTAGTAGCTCATAGGCGACAATCGCCAGATGATTATCAAACACAGGTTGTGGCGCACATTTTACCTGTTTATTCTGAAGAAGCACTTTCAGCTCTTTAGCGCCTCTGGCAATTTTTTCCAGGACATTGCCGGTAGCAATGTAGGTATGTTCTTGTTCATCGGCGGTAGCCGATGGTTTCCCATGTTCAATAATAATTCTTAATTCCACATCACCCAGGCGCACAATATCACCATCCTCAATCGGTAGGCTCTGAGTGATCTTGTTATCATTGAGAAAAGTCCCATTGGTGCTATTAAGATCTCTTATGCATAATTGCCCATCGCAACTGAAAATTTCTGCATGATGACGAGATATGGTATCGGCATCGATAGGCAGCCCCGAATCTGGCATCCGGCCAATAAGAAAAGGCAGGTGATTTACTGCCACCCGGCTATAGGCATGCTCAGATGTGAGATATCCTTCTAAAAAACAAACATCCATATAACCATTCCTTGCTTTCTTAGATCTGCATTGAGTGATGCGAAAAATACAAACACCTTGAATACACGTAAATGTTAAGCATATATGCATCAAATCCAGCAACAAGCTACATGAATTCCCAGCCTGCTAGGAAACTGCTAGCAGGCTGGGAATAAAGCAGTCGATTCGTATACTGTAAGGGACATAAAGAAATTGTGCAATTATATAAATTCATGGTAAGAACTATTAGCGCTGCTTTCTGAGGCATGATGAGTTTCATTTCATATGACAAGTGGATTAGCTGTTACATTTTGGTTTCTGCAGATTTGATGCTCTAAAACCTGTTGAAGGAATGTATTATTTTGGAAATACGTATAGACTATAGGGGTTATAGCGTATTAAATTGTGTTAGCCAATTTTTTGAATATTTATCTTAATGTTAATGAATTAATCTCAAGATGATTATGGAAATTGAAAGATTACTTAAATCAGTATCTGCTGAATCACCTTGCGGTCCGGATCTTGAGTACGATGCTGATTTTCTC
Organism: Nitrosomonas sp. Nm84; assembly: GCF_003201565.1. Lineage (GTDB taxonomy): Bacteria > Pseudomonadota > Gammaproteobacteria > Burkholderiales > Nitrosomonadaceae > Nitrosomonas. Next base: position 25,960 of record NZ_QJJP01000030.1, read on the forward strand.
AAATTAAGCGAGGATCTGGAGAGTCCACAAGAAAGGATTGCGGGCGATGTATCTGAAAAAGAACCGAACTGGAATACAATTGCATTCCGTGCCGAAGCATTGTTTTCACGCACCAAGGACTTACGCGTGGCCATCTGGTTGAGCCGTGCATGGACACGCCGTGAAGGATTGGCTGGATTAGTCTCCGGACTACATTTGATTAATGATTTGTTGACCTTGTACTGGGAAGATATTCATCCCAATCTTGACAGTGAAGATGACAATGATCCTACACGCAGATTGAATGTGCTCTCCGAAATTGGGGATTATGGAATTTTGGTGCGCGATGTTCAGAATGTGATTATTTTATTCCCGCCGGTCAGAATATCAATACGCGATATCTTAATTGTTTTGGGAAAAATATCAGGTACAAATGTTGAAGTGGGATATACGCAAGCACAAATTGAAGAAATGTTTCATGCGCAAGATAATGCGCAAGCAGTCCAGAACTTCAGTAATTTGATAACAGAAGCATTAGAAACTCTGCAAGAAATAAGAAATTTTCTCAAACAAAAAGTCAATGAAGCTCAGCTCCCGGATTTTAGTAAATTGCAGATCGCGTTAGAGCCAATTTTGTTATTGTGTAAAAATGCAGCGACATCAAGTCAGGACACTGACCTGGAAGAATCTTCTTTAGCTGGTGAGGGCGTTAGGATGGCGGACAAAAATGGTTCTTCTCAAGGGGAAATAAGGAGTCGCGAAGATATCACCCGTGTTCTTGAAAAAGTTTGCAAGTATCTTGAGCGAACTGAGCCAACCAATCCGGTTTCCTTGATCATTCGATTGGCACAAACCTTAATGACCAAGAATTTTCTGGAAATTATTGAAGCAATACCGCCGGAAGATATGAAAGTTTTTAAGAAAATTATTGATTCTGATAAGGAAAAATAATTCTTTGGTTCTATTATTAATAGCGATGGGAGGAATTATTGTCACAAAGCAATATATTTTGAAGAGGGTGGATTTTAGCTGCGATTATTCTTTATCTGTTTCCTTTAACCAAACGTGATTTTTATCACAGATTCATTTGTTTCCAACGATTAGAATTTTTTCATTGATCTACTGGTTTCTTTTTTTTGCAGTCAATCGGGTTTTGATTAATTAAGAAACTCAGTAACTTTTAGAGAAGGGGAGAAGCTATGGCCGAGAGCAGTCAAAAATTTATCGCACGTAACCGTGCGCCGCGTGTGCAGATTGAATACGATGTCGAATTATATGGTGCCGAGAAAAAGATCCAGTTGCCATTCGTGATGGGTGTGATGGCGGATTTGTCGGGTAAACCGGCAGAAGCTTTGCCCGAAGTCAGCGAGAGAGATTTTCTTGAAATTGATGTTGATAATTTCAGTGAGCGGTTAAAAGCAATGAAACCACGGGTTGCTTTTCAAGTACCCAATGTTTTAACTGGCGAAGGAAATATCAGTGTGGATATTACTTTTGAGAATATGGATGATTTCTCGCCGGCAAGAGTTGCTGAAAAGGTTGATGGATTGAAAGAACTGCTGCAAACCAGAACGGAACTTGCCAATTTAATTACTTACATGGATGGAAAAGGCGGTGCTGAGAAAAAAATCGCTGAAATATTGAAAGATGAAGCCTTGCTTAAGTCATTAGCTTCGACGCCAAAGCCTCAGCAACCGGAATCTGAGGTTTCTGAAAGCGAATCCAAGTAAAAAATAAGGAGAATAAATGATGGCCGAGACAGCGATTGATTCACCCAAAGAGGAAGCGAAAACACAAGAGTCGGATGTTTTTTCTGAGTTATTGCGGAAAGAATTTAAACCTAAATCACCAGAAGCTGAAGGAGCTATTGAAAAGTCGGTAAGGACATTGGCTTATCAGGCTCTCAATGATGGGAAAAGCTTAATACCAAAAGATGAGGTAGATGCAATCAGAACCATCCAGTCAATGATTGCGCAAATCGATAAAGTGCTGAGCGATCAAGTAAATCTGATTTTGCATCATGATGATTTCCAAAAATTGGAAGGCAGCTGGAGAGGATTGCACCATTTGGTGAACAATACTGAAACCGATGAAATGCTAAAAATCAAGGTGTTTAATGTCACTAAAAAAGAGGTGCATAAGACACTCAAAAAATTTCAAGGAACTGCTTGGGATCAAAGTCCGGTCTTTAAAAAAATCTATACGCATGAGTATGGAATGTTTGGTGGAGAGCCCTTTGGTTGTTTGATCGGGGATTACGAGTTCGATCACTCTCCACAGGACGTAGAGTTTCTGAAAGAAATCGCCAAAGTTTCAGCGGCAGCGCATATGCCTTTCATCGCAGCGGCATCTCCTAAAGTCATGAATATGGATTCCTGGCAAGAGCTTGCTGATCCACGTGATTTAACCAAGATATTTGGCACCCCGGAATATGCAGCATGGCGGTCTCTGAGAGAGTCCGAGGATGCTCGCTATATTGGATTGACATTACCGCGTTTTTTGTCCCGCCTGCCTTATGGCGCCAAAACATCACCCGTGGAACAATTTGATTTCGAAGAAAATGTTGCCAATGCAGATCACAGTAAATATACCTGGAGCAATTCAGCATACGCGATGGGCGTGAATATCAATCGTGCGTTTAAATTGTACGGTTGGTGTTCGCGGATTCGGGGTATCGAATCGGGTGGGGCTGTCGAGGGATTGCCTACGCATACTTTTCCTACGGATGATGGCGGCGTTGATATGAAATGTCCTACTGAAATTGCCATTGATGATCGACGTGAAGCGGAGCTTGCCAAAAATGGCTTTATGCCATTACTGCATAAGAAAAATTCTGATTTTGCAGCATTTATTGGTGCACAATCGTTGCAAAAACCTTTTGAGTACGATGATCCGGATGCAACTGCCAACGCAAATTTGTCGGCCAGACTACCTTACTTATTTGCAGTTTGCCGTTTTGCGCATTACCTCAAATGTATTGTGAGAGATAAGGTCGGTTCCTTTAAGGAACGGGACGATATGCAAGCATGGTTGCAAAAGTGGATTAATAATTACGTTGAAGCCAACCCGGCGACAGCGAGTGAAATTGACAAGGCCAGAAAACCCTTGGCCCAAGCTGAAGTGGTCGTCGAAGCAGTAGAAGGAAATCCTGGCTACTATACTTCCAAGTTTTACCTGAGGCCGCATTATCAACTGGAGGGATTAACCGTGTCTTTACGATTAGTTTCAAGATTGCCTTCAGAGAAGAAATAACCGGGTTGTAAAATTTGAATTATTCGCACTTAGTTTCCGGAGTAGGGTGTGAAGCATGTGTCGAGCGTTATTTTTATTAATTAATCTCAGTAAATCAAGGAGAAGAGAATGGCTACAAATACCTATCTAAGCTGCGACCCTATTAAAGGCGAATCAACAGATGATGGTCATAAGGAATGGATCGAAGTATTCGCTTTCAATCATGGATTGAGTCAACCTATGTCCGGCGCTAGCGGCACTGGGGGTCGTGGCGCAGCTCGCGCTGATTTTAGTCCTTTTGTCATTTCAAAAAGCATGGACAAAGCGAGCGTGGATCTCAGCTTATATTGCGCCAAGGGAACACATATTGCCAAAGTAGTGCTGGAAGTATGTCAGGAATCCGGAGAAAGAGTGTGCTATATCAAGTATGAATTAGAAAATGCAATGATTCAGTCTATTTCAGTAGGCGGTGGCGGTTCCGGCCGTCCTAATGAAACAGTGACATTTGTATATGACAAGATATCTTGGACCTACACCCCTGTGGGTAATGATGGTAAGGCAGGTACTGCCGTGGGGCCCAAAAAATGGAATCTAGAAACAAATAAAGCTGAATAGTAGTAGCGTAATAGGTAACGGAAGTGTTGATTCATAACGAATGGTGACGACTGTGCGAGTGAGTTGACGCTTCCTTAATAACACTCAATTAAATTAATAATGCCAGCATGACACCTGAAGATTGCTTAAAGTTGGGTAACTTAGACGAGTCGTTGCGACTGCTGCAGGACCGGATCAAGAAGCAGCCATCGAATTCTCAGGATAGGATCTTTTTATTTCAATTGTTGGCGGTAATGGGGCAATGGGATAGAGCGCTGACCCAATTAAAAGTTGTGAAGGAACTGGATGATAGTTCAATCGCAATGGTGTTGATGTACCACCAGGTTATTGCTTGTGAACGAATCAGAGAGCAGGTTTTTCTGGGACAGAAAGAACCCATGATTATCGGAGAACCCAAGCAATGGATTGCATTGATGATTCAAGCGCTAAGGTTGGCTGCGGAAGAAAAATATGAGGCCTCTCAAACGTTTCGTATGCAGGCATTCGAGGAAGCGCCAAGTCTCGGTGGAACGATAAACAATGAATCGTTTGCATGGCTGGCTGATAGCGATGCGCGAATTGGACCCGTCATAGAAGCTATTATCGACGGTCGTTATATATGGACGAGTTTGGAAAACCTGCGCTCGATTGTAATCGAAGAGCCTGTTGATTTACGTGATGTTGTGTGGCTTCCGACACATTTTACTTGGCAAAATGGTGGAGAAAATTACGGATTGATGCCAGCTCGGTACCCGCGATCCTATCAAACAGACCCGCTTCTGGCGTTGTCTCGTAAAACGGTTTGGCAAGAATTTCCGCATGATTTAAGTATCGGATATGGGCAGAAAATGTGGATAACCGATCAATCCGAATATCCCCTGCTGGAAACCCGAACAATTGATATCAAACCTGCTTCGAGTCACGTCGAGGGGTGATGTTTTGGGAACCTTCTCAAAAGACCTTTTTTTACCATCATTGTTGGATCGGCTTACCAATGAAGATCCGGTCAATCAGCTGATAAACGAAGTCAAGCAGAAAATTAAACAAGTAGAGCAGGATTTGAATAATTCAACCAATATGCCAACCAATCACGAGGGCATGGGAATTGATGGGCAGAAAGAGAAACAGCATCAATTGCACCATCAACTGGTTGGATTGCAGGCTCAATATAATACGCTAAGTGCTTCTATCAGCTCAAAGCAAGATATTCAATCGTGCGTGAAGCGGGATCTCGAATGGTTATTCAATGCCATTCAATATGTTCCCAACGAGGGACTCGATGACTTCCCTGAAACAGCGCGATCGGTTATTAATTTCGGCGTACCGGATTTCACGGGAAAGACTGTTTCCGGACTGGATATGATCCAATTGGAGCGTTTGTTATTGAAAGCCATTATTGATTTTGAGCCGAGGATAATCCAAAAAACATTAACCGTTAAAGTGATCGCAGATGAGAATAAAAAAGAACATAACGTTTTTGTTTTTGAAATAGAAGGTGAAATATGCGCAAAGCCATTACCTTTGCATTTACATTTACGAACTGAAGTTGAATTGGAAAGCAGTCAAGTGATTATTTATGACATGCATTAAAATCCAAGGACAAAAATGACACCGCGCTTGCTTGATTATTATGAGAAGGAATTGCGATTCATCCGTGAGATGGGATTTGAATTCGCCAAGCGTTATCCAAAAATTGCCGCAAATCTCGATTTGGGGAGCACTGAATGTAGCGATCCCTATGTAGAGCGATTACTAGAGGGTTTTGCCTTTCTGACAGCACGCATTCAATTGAAAATGGATGCGGAATTTCCCCGTTTCACGCAACATTTGCTGGAAATCGTGTATCCGCATTACCTTGCCCCCTTGCCATCAATGATGATTGTGCAGATTAATCCCGACTATAAAGGGGGAATCACTGAAACGGGTTTTGTGCTGAAACGGGGAACTAAGTTTTTCAGCAGGGCCGCAGGCGGAGGACGGAGTCGGTGTGAATTTCAAATTGCGCACGAAGTGAACGTTTGGCCAGTCCAGGTCAAGGAAGCTGTTTATTTACCCCTGGGCCAGGTGCCGGTTCATCCTGGTTTAAATACCAAAAAAACAAAATCAGGTTTTAGAATAAAACTGCAGACTGCTGCAAATTATCGCTTTAATCAACTGGCTACCGATCATTTAACGTTTTACTTGCATGGCACGGGCAGCCTGCCTGTACAACTCTATGAATTAATCATGGGACATGGCCTGTCGGTTGTCATCAGAAATCCATCAAATCAACAAAGTTATGTTTTGGATCGTTCGATGCTTCAATCGGTGGGCTACAGTCAGGAAGAATCCTTGTTGCCCGATACGGCACAAACCTTTCAGGGCTACCGTCTATTGCAGGAATATTTTGCATTGCCTGAGCGTTTCTTATTTTTTCAATTGAATCAACTTAATGCAGTGTTTCAACAATGCGATACGGATGAAATTGAAATTTTGATTCTGTTGGATGTTTCGCAAGATAAATTGGAACACGTTGTTCATGCAGAAAATTTCAGATTGAATTGTACGCCGGCGATCAATCTGTTTGAAAAGCATGCGGATCGCATTCACTTGAAACAGCATAATGCAGAACATCATCTGGTTGTCGATAAAACCAAATCCAATGATTTTGAGGTCTTCAGTATTCTCGAAGTCATTGGATTTGGAAGCGATATGCAATCAGAGCAGACATTCCGTCCTTTTTATTCCAGTTCGCATGAGCACAGTGGAAATACCGGCACTTTTGCTTACTATACGATCAGACGTCAACCCACCTTATTTCCAGTCAATACCAGTTCAAATATTTTAAAAACTGAATATGTTGGTAGCGAAGTCTATTTATCCCTGGTGGATTCCAGCGAGATGCCTTTCGATACCGAAATGAAACAACTGGGAGTTCGGGCACTTTGTACCAACAGGGATTTGCCAAAGCTTTTGTTATTGGATGGCAACAAGTCTGATTTTAGTTGGGAAGTAAGCGCGCCTATTGACCATATCGTTTGTTTAGTGGGCCCTACGGATCCCAAGCCATCCGCTACGGAAAGCAGTTACATGTGGCGTTTAATCAATCATTTATCATTGAACTACCTCAGCTTGGTCAATAATGATCAGCAGCAAGGTGCCAAGGCGTTGCGTGATATGCTGGCATTGTATGCAGATTATTCCGAGCACGCGATAGCCAAGCAAATTGAAGGACTGCAATCGATACAATGTCGCCCGATAACTTGTCGGGTGCCGCTAAAAGGTCCCATCACGTTTGGGCGTGGACTGGAAATCACGGTTACATTCGATGAAGCGGCTTTTGCGGGGGGGAGCAGTTTTCTGATGGGGGCTGTTTTGGATCGTTTTCTTTGTAAGTATGCATCCATGAATAGTTTTACACAGGTCAGGATTTCAACTAAAGAACGTGGTGAGATAATGCAATGGCCAGTCAGATCAGGAACCAGAATTCTGTTGTAGCGATGCTGAAGGATCTTCAGCAAGAACCCTACAAGTATGATTTTTATCAGTTTGTGCGCTTAATCGAGTGCATGTATCCTGATAAACAGCGGTTTGGCTATTCGGTAAAACCCAGCGATGATGCCATTCGCATGGGGCAATTGCCATTCCTGCAATTTGCGCCAGCAGCCATTGCAACTTTTGAAGCGAATGCGGACTATCCGGCGGCATTAAAAGTGTTTTTCTTTGGCTTGTTTGGCCCCAATGGTCCTTTGCCTATCCATCTTACCGAGTTTGCAAGAAATCGCAGTAATATCGCTAGGGATCCGACGCTAGCAGAATTTGCCGATCTTTTTCACCACCGGTTACTCAGTCTTTTTTATCGCGCATGGGCGGATAAAGAACCCACCGTACAGCTTGACCGCCCGCAAAATGACCGTTTCAGTTTTTATGTGGGGTCGTTGCTGGGAATCGCAGAGCGCTCTCAACAGCAGCGTGATGGCATCTCTGATCATGCAAAATTACATTTTGCAATACATATGGGCGGCTCAACAAAACATGCCAGTGGATTGATCGCAATATTGCATGCTTACTTTCAAGTACCCATCGCAGTGGAAGAGTTTGTGGGTGAGTGGCTTACGATACCCAAAGATAGTTTGTGTTATTTGAATACGGATCAGCAAACAGGTCAACTGGGAGTCTCCGCTACGGCAGGAAAACGTAGTTGGCAATGCATGCATAAGTTTCGTATCGTGGCTGGGCCACTTGATTTGCAACAATTTGAATCACTATTGCCAAACGGGGAAAAGATAACCGCATTTTCTGATCTGGTTAAAAATTACATCGGCTTTGAATTCAAATGGGATTTAAATCTCGTTCTAAAGAAAAATGAGGTGCCGACTGCGCGACTCGGCAAAGATAGTTGGTTGGGTTGGAACAGTTGGCTTGCGATAAAAAACAGAACTAATGATGCGAGAGATATGTTTATCGATTTGGAGAAGAACTTATGACGGAAATTAGCCGGGCAGCCTTATTTGGAAAGTTGAACAATTTGGCATACAAAGGCATAGAAAGCGCAACCGTTTTTTGTAAAATGCGCGGCAATCCTTATGTTGAACTGGTGCACTGGCTGCATCAAATCCTTCAATTACCCGATTCCGATGTGCACCGTATCATTAAAAGATTCGAGCTGAATCCATCACGCTTGGCGAATGATTTTGTTCAATTGCTGGATCGTTTGCCTGCAGGGGCTTCCAGTTTGTCGGATTTCTCCACTGATGTCGAAGAATCAGTCGAAAAAAGCTGGTTATATGCTAGCCTTAAGTATGCCAGCAATCAGGTAAGGTCCGGTCACCTGGTGGTCGGCATTATAAAAACGCCCGCGCTGCGCAATAAATTGCTGATGATTTCGCAAGAATTCAAGAAAATCAATACGGATACATTGGTTGACGAGCTAAATGCCATCGTTCAAGGATCGCCTGAAGACCAGATGGCGGCATCGGATGGTAGCCAATTGGCGGGAAATGCTTCACCAGGAGAATATTCTAGCGCCATGCCAGCGGCGCAAATGGGAAAACAAAAAGCACTGCAGCAGTTTTCAATGGATTTAACGGAAGCGGCGCGCCAAGGAAAAATTGATCCCATCGTCGGCCGAGATAATGAAATTCGTCAACTGATTGATATCCTGATGCGGCGGCGTCAGAACAATCCCATTCTGACGGGGGAGGCGGGGGTTGGTAAAACTGCCGTGGTTGAAGGATTCGCTTTAAAGATTGCGAGCGGTGATGTACCGCCACCATTACAAGGCGTGAGCATCAGAACACTGGACTTGGGGCTGCTGCAAGCGGGTGCCAGCATGAAAGGCGAATTTGAAAACCGGCTACGCCAGGTGATCGATGAAGTGCAAGCCTCGGAAAAACCCATCATCCTGTTTATTGATGAAGCGCATACCTTGATCGGCGCAGGCGGATCGGCTGGTACCGGTGATGCAGCCAATCTGCTAAAACCGGCGTTGGCTCGTGGCACATTACGCACAATCGCTGCCACGACCTGGTCGGAATACAAAAAATATTTTGAAAAGGATCCTGCGCTCACCAGGCGTTTTCAGGTCGTCAAAATCGATGAGCCGCATGAGGAAAAAGCCATTCAAATGGTGCGTTGCCTTGCCAATGTGATGGAACAGCACCATAAAGTGTTGCTGCTGGACGAAGCCCTTGAAGATGCAGTCAAATTATCGCATCGTTATATTCCCGACCGGCAACTACCGGATAAATGTGTCAGTGTGTTAGACACTGCTTGCGCACGGGTTGCCATCAGCCAATCTGCGGTTCCTCCCGAAGTTGAAGATAGCCGTCGCAAAATTGATACGCTTAAAACAGAAGCCGGCATTATCGAGCGGGAGCATGCGGTCGGCGTGGATATCAAGGATAGAAAGCAGATTGTTGAGACCAAATTGACTGAAGAGGCACAACGGCTGGAACAACTTGAACAGCGATGGCTCAAGGAGAAGCAGTTGGTTGATCAAATTCTTGAATTGCGCATTGAACTGCACAATCAACAGCCTGAGGCGGATTTGCAATCGGGCAATGAGACACCCAATCACCATTCCAACCCACAAGCGCTTGCCACATTAAAATTACTTCAGCAGCAGCTTGTCGAGTTGCAAGGGGAGCAGCCACTGATGTTTCCGACGGTGGATAGTCAAGCAGTGGCATCCGTGATTGCAGGTTGGACCGGAATTCCAGTGGGACGCATGGTGAAAAATGAAATTGATGCTATTCTCAATCTGGGGGGGACATTGAATCGCCGCGTAATCGGTCAGCGGCACGCGCTGGATATGATCGCCAGGCGCGTGCAAACTTCACGCGCCAATCTGGATAATCCTGGTAAACCGATCGGCGTGTTCTTGTTATGTGGATCTTCCGGAGTCGGTAAAACGGAAACCGGTTTGGCGCTGGCTGAAGCATTGTATGGCGGTGAAGAAAACATCATCACCATTAATATGAGCGAATACCAGGAAGCTCATGCAGTGTCCACTTTAAAAGGTTCTCCTCCGGGCTATGTCGGTTATGGCGAAGGTGGAATATTGACCGAAGCCGTCAGGCGCAGACCGTATAGCGTAATCTTGCTGGATGAAGTTGAAAAAGCGCATCCGGATGTGCACGAAATTTTTTTCCAGGTATTTGATAAAGGCTGGATGGAAGATGCGGAAGGCCGCTTTATCGATTTCAAAAATACCATCATCCTTCTGACCTCCAATGCAGGTACCGACTTGATCATGAATCTGTGTAAGGATCCTGAGTTGATGCCCGACGCGGATGAAATTGCCAAAGCATTGCGCACACCTTTACTTAAAATTTTCCCTGCAGCGCTTCTCGGCAGATTGGTAACCATCCCTTATTATCCGATCAGCGATGAAATGCTCAGAGCCATCATCAAGCTGCAATTAAATAGAATCGAGAAACGCATTAAGGCTAACCACCGCATACCATTTGGATACGATGACGCCGTGGTGCAATTGATTGCCGATCGTTGTAACGAACTCGAAAGCGGTGCCCGAGTGGTTGATGCGATTTTGACCAATACGGTACTGCCAGCCATTAGTCAGCAATTTTTAACTAAAATGATGACCGGGGAAGCGATTTCAGCAGTTAATATTGGTGTGCAGAATGGTGAATTCAGTTACCGGTTTGAATAATCTTTTAATCTACCCATGAGCTAAAAACTATGCCCTCAACACAACAAAATCGTGAAATCGAAATCATCACCCCACTGGGTGCTGATGTGTTGTTATTGCGCGAAATGACTGTGACTGAAGAATTGGGGCGTCTTTTTTCGATCAATGTGGAATTGGGCAGCACCGAAGACATCAATTTTGAAGACCTGCTCGGCCAGAATGTTTCCATTCGACTCAGTCACGCAAAAAGCAAACGGTTTTTTAATGGCTATGTCAGCAGCATCTCGCAAGGTGTCAGCGAAGGACAGTATGCGACCTATTTTGCAACGATTCACCCGTGGCTCTGGCTTTTAACCCGCACCTCGGATTGCCGGATTTTCCAGAACAAGACCGTGCCAGATATCATTAAGGATGTGCTTCGAGAGCAGGGATATTCCGATATCGAGGATCGATTAAAAGGCAGTCATCGTACTTGGGATTATTGCGTGCAGTATCGTGAAACCGATTTCAATTTTATTAGCCGGCTGATGGAGCAAGAGGGCATTTATTATTATTTTAAGCATGAGCAAGGCAAGCACACACTTTGTTTGGCCAATGACATGGCCTGCCACGACAAGATGTCAGGTTGTTACGATATTTCTTACTATCCACCGGATCAGGCTGTGGTTAGAGAAGGTGAGTGCATTTCAGGTTGGAATATCACCAGAAAACTGCAAACGGGTACTTATTGCCTGAATGACTATGATTTTGAACATCCGAAAGCGGATTTGCATGTTAATTCCAACATTATCCGGGATCATGATAGAGCCAGTTTTGAGGTCTACGACTATCCAGGAGAGTATGTTAAAAACGATGAAGGAAATGATTGTGTCAAGGTTCGCATTCAGGAACTGCAAAGCCAGTATGAACGCATGCAGGGTAATGGCAATGTGCATGGCTTGATTTGCGGTGGCTTGTTTAAATTAGCGCTATTTCCACGCGCTGATCAAAACCGCGAATACCTGGTAACTTCCGTAACGCACAATGTTCGCGTTGATAGTTTTGATTCCAAAACCAGTAGCGGCAATCACTATAGCAATAGCTTTACTGTCGTTGAGAGCAGTACGCCCTATCGAACTGCACGGTTGACGCCAAAACCCTTCGTGCAAGGCCCGCAGACCGCCGTAGTGGTTGGTCCGTCGGGTGAAGAGATCCATACGGACAAGTATGGGCGGGTCAAAGTACAGTTTCATTGGGATCGTCTTGGCAAGAAGAATGAGAACAGTTCATGCTGGGTACGGGTATCACACCCTTGGGCCGGAAAGAATTGGGGGATGATTGCCATTCCACGCATTGGTCAGGAAGTCATCGTTGATTTTCTCGAAGGCGATCCTGATCAACCGATCATCACAGGACGTGTCTACAATGCCGAGCAGATGCCGCCTTATGAACTGCCTGCCAATAAAACGCAGACCGGCATCCTGACACGTTCCAGCAAAGAAGGGAGTGCTGCCAACGCCAATGAGTTACGTTTTGAAGACAAAAAAGGCTCCGAGCAAGTTTACTTGCATGCCGAAAAGAATCAGGACATCGAAGTTGAAAATGATGAAACCCATTGGGTAGGGCATGACCGGAAAAAAACGATTGATAATGATGAGACTACGCTAGTCAAACATGATCGCACTGAAACCGTCGGCAACAACGAAACCATTACTGTCGGTGTCAACCGCACTGAGATGGTGGGTTCGAATGAAAGTATCACCATCGGCTCCAACAGAACCAAAACAGTCGGCGCCAGCGAAACGGCGTCGGTTGCATTGCAGCGCACTCATTTAGTCGGTGTCAACGAGACCATCGGTGTCGGCGGTGCGCAGGAAATCGGTATCGGTGCGTTTCAGGCAGTTGCGGTGGGTGCCTATCAGACGATCAATGTTGGCGCATATCAAAGTACCAATGTGGGCGCCAATCAAAGCAATACCATCGGTACGAACCAATCTACAAAGGTAGGCGCGAATCAGTCCTTGGAGGTTGGCGGGAATCAAAGCGAATCGGTTACGGGTAATGCGTCCAAGAGTGTGAAAGGTAATGATTCCCTGGGCGTGGATGGTAACCGCAGTGCAGACGTCAAGGGTGATGATAGCGCAAAAATTGGTAAAAATCTGGTGATTGATGCAGGGGATTCAATTACCATCAAAACCGGCAGCGCCAGCATCAGCATGAAGAAAGATGGGACGATTGTGATCAAGGGTAAAGACATTACTGTGGACGGTTCGGGCAAGATCAATATCAAGGCTGGTGGCGATATTGTGATGAAGGGTACTAAAATTCTTCAGAATTAAAGAGGGGAATTGGGAGAATGCAAAATGAGTAGTCAAGATACGATCGAAGCCGATGCTGGTTTGATGATTGAAGAAGAATCCGGTAACGACATTCTGCGTCCATTGATCGAAAGGGAAGTAACCCGTGATTCCCGAAAGGCACCCGCAGAAAATATACACACGGGAATCATCGTGGGTGAATTAATCGGCATCACGAACGAAGGCCGTACACCACTAGTAAGTTATCCCGACCAGCCGGGTTTGGCGGCTTTGCAAGCACGAACCACTGTAGATCTACACGGAAGACATATCGGGCAACAGGTCGTACTCATGTTTGAAGCCAATGATCCTGAGAAACCGATCATTATGGGCGTATTGCAAGGCGCTGAGGGTTGGCCGCTCGAACAACACTCCGCTCAAGTTGAAGTCGATGTGGATGGTCAACGCATGCTCGTGAGTGCCAAGGAGCAACTGGTGCTGCGGTGCGGAAAGGCCAGCATCACGCTGACCAAGGCAGGTAAAGTGATCATCAAGGGCAGTTACGTGCTTAGTCGCTCCAGCGGAGTGAATCGCATCAAGGGTGGTTCGGTGCAGCTTAATTGATGGTATTAATAATGTTATTGAATGAACAGCGTAGATGCCAACGGTATTAAGAGTTGGGCCTTATCGTTTCTTCTTCTACTCGGGTGATCGTAACGAACCGAAGCATGTTCACGTTGAACGAGAAGATAATATAGCGAAGTTTTGGATTGATCCTGTTCGATTGCAAAAGAGCGGTGGTTTTAGCCGATCAGAGATCATTCGGATTATGAACATTATTGACGAGCATAATGAACAAATTATGGAGACATGGGATGAATACTTTGGATATTGAACTGAAAATACCTGAAGCAATGGATGTTCATGTATCTGAAGATACGCTCAGTGTTGAGTTGAGTGACGGAAGAACAATTTCTGTTCCAATCGATTGGTATCCTCGATTAACTCATGCCACTGAACAGGAGCGGTCTAGTTGGCGGATAATTGGCAAAGGTCATGGCATTCATTGGGAAGATCTCGATGAAGATATCAGCGTTGGAAATTTACTGGCCGGAATCCCCTCAGGAGAAAGCCAGTCGTCTTTCAAAAAATGGCTGGATGCAAAAACGAAAGCTTCTTAGATAAACTAGTATCGGTTAATATTTTTCAATTGAATTGCAATGGATCTAATCAACGAAACCAACATGATTGCAGGCTACACGATGGGTATGGAACCATCGGGGCGAGAATTGCTGGTGGTTGTCGTCAAAGGAACGTTTCAGTTACCCAAATCGGGTGAGGAAGTGCGGTTGCATGAAACACAGTTGCCGCTGATCATGGCCGATACGTTTACTGGTGAACCGGGTTTTTCGGCGCCGTACTACGAAGTTGATTTTGCGCCGCGTAAATTAAAATGTGACCTTCTACTCCAGGGCAGTGCTTATGCACCGGATGGACGGCCAGTTCCCCGTGTGCCGGTGGGATTACGCATCGGGCAGTGGCAAAAGACCTTTGTCGTGTGCGGCAAGCGGGTGTGGGAATATGGATTGGCGGGAGTGCAAGCTACACCACCAGAACCATTTACAGTGCAATCGTTTTCTTACGATGTCGCTTTCGGCGGTGTCGATAATTTCCCGGAAGACCCAGCAAAGCACGTGGCTTTCATGCATAACCCAATCGGTAAAGGTTTTCATAAGAACATTAAGAAAGAATGGATTGATGGCGCACCCATGCCGCATACCGAAGCGCTGAATCAACCGGTTGAAAAACCGGATGGCGACTATGCGCCGATGGCATTCGGGCCAGTTGGCCGTGGTTGGGCATCGCGCCTGCCGTATGCGGGTACCTATGATCAGAATTGGATTGATAATACGTTTCCATTCCTGTCGCCTGATTTTAACGATATGTATTACCAAGCTGCTCCGCTGGATCAGCAGATTTCTTACCTTCGTGGCGGGGAAGAAGTCGTGCTGGTCAATCTGACACCGGAAAGCCGAACCGGATTTGTACTGCCAACCATTGATGTACCCGTCGTCTTTTTCCGCAAAAAAGGCGATCGCCATGAGACCAAGGCGGTAATCGATACACTGGTGATTGAACCGGATAAAAGTTTGTTTACCATAACCTGGCGCGCCAGCGTGCCGCTCAAGAAAAATATGTTTGAAATCCCGCAAGTGCTGGTGGGAAAAATGTCTCGTGGTTGGTGGCGTGCGCGTGAATTGGGTAAAACCTATTATCCTTCGCTGGAACATCTGGCACAGTCGAAGAAGGTTGAAACAGAGGATGATGCTTCATGAGCGGTTTTCCACTAGCCATCACAGCAACCGGCATGGTAACCGGTGTCGGCTTAAGCGTCCCGGCATCTTGTGCAGCGATTCGTTGCGCCATTGATAATTTCCAGGAAACCCGTTTCATGGACAGCGGCGGGGAATGGATCATGGGCTGCGAAGTGCCATTGGAACAGCCGTGGCGGGGGAGAACCAAGCTCATTAAAATGGCCAGTGCAGCTATTCAGGAATGCCTCTCTGGCAATCAGAAAGTCGTTCCCGAAGCAACACCATTGTTGCTGTGCCTATCTGAAAAAGACCGCTCAGGGCGTGTGTTTGACGATGACAATCAATTTTTTCTCGATTTGCAGGAAGAATTAAAACTGCAATTTCATCCGAAGTCACGCGTCATCGCGCAGGGTCATGTTTCGGTGGCTGTGGCGCTCAAGCATGCACGCGAACTGATTCAGGAATTGAATTTGCCACATGTGTTGGTTGCCGCAACCGACAGCTTGCTGGTCGGCCCAACGCTCGCGCATTTCGAAGATAAGGAGCGCTTGTTAACCAGTCAGAATTCCAATGGCTTTATCCCGGGCGAGGGGTCTGCGGCCTTGATTGTGGAGCCGGCTACTGCAAATCAGGTAAATCAGTTGGTTTGTGTTGGTTTGGGGTTTGGGGTTGAGCTGGCGCATATTGATTCGGAAGAACCTTTAAGGGCAGATGGGTTGACGGCGGCGATTAAGGAATCTTTGGATGATGCCGGACATGGCGAAAGTCTGCTTGAATTCAAAATCACCGATATTGCTGGTGAACAATATCAATTTAAAGAAGCTAGTTTGGCGTTTAGTCGTATTAATCGAAATATTGAGAGGGATGAGTTTGATATCTGGCATCCGGCAGATTGCATCGGTGAAGTAGGGGCTGTGATTGGATTGGTGATGCTTGCGGTTTTAAAGGCAGCTTGTGAAAAAGCCTATACCAAGGGGCATCAAGTCCTAATGCATTTGGGGAATGATGATGGCAAGCGTTCTTCGATGATTATTGCTTGGCGGAGTAGTGGGGGTAGTCATGGCGAATGAAGTTTATGCGAATGGAATGGAATTGGCGTGCAAAGCAGGCGCGGGAAAAACCATTTGCGCCATGCCGGATGTTTGCTTTACACCACCTGAGAATCCGGCAACTCCGCCCGGAGTACCAGTACCTTATCCAAATACTGGAATGGCTTCTGATACAACCGAAGGAAGCAAAACTGTACAGATTTCTGGTAAGGAGATAATGTTGAAGAACAAATCTTACTTTAAGAAATCAACCGGCGATGAAGCTGGCGCTGCGGCGAAAAAAGGGGTTATTTCCAGTAAGAATACTGGTAAGGTATATTTTATAAAATGGTCGATGGATGTTAAATTTGAAGGAGAAAATGTTGATCGGCATTTGGACATGACCACTAATAATCATGGAAGTCCGGCTAATGAAGCTGTGCCTTGGCCTTTTATAGATGCGATGGCTATGGCTGCGGTTAATGACCACCCCTGCAACACCATGGGCAAGGAGATCGTGGCCAAGTGCAAAGGCGAAAATGACTATAGCGAAGGTTGCTGTACAGCCCGTAAGTGCCTGTTGGCGCCTTTCGATCCAAATTCTTGCTGCAATGGTAGCAATGGCGAACAAATGACTCCACATCATGTTGTTCTGAAATCACAATTTTATGAATCCGGATTTGCGGGTTTAAGTAGTAAAGCCGCACAAGACGCAGGTGCACTTCTAAAAGATGATAAAGGTAAAAACAAATACTCAATTAATAAAGCGCCATGCATATGTGAAGAAGGGACAAGTCAAACAGAAGGAGATCATGGTGAAATTCATACCGAAACGAATATTGCTACTCTTGAGCACGAATCGGTTAAACCTTATTTGACTGAATCTGGAAAATCAATCAAAAAGGATGCTGAGTGGAAAGTAGGAGAGTCTGAAGCTGTAGGAGCCCAAGCAGTCGAAGATGTGACTGGCTGTGATAAAGACTGTATTGAGGCACAAGTGCGTCAGGGACATGCCGACATGGGTATAGATTCAGAGGATAAAATACGCCCGACTGTTACGGGGAGAAGAACCCGCCCGGCTAGTGGTACAGGTCAAGGATTTGGAAGATAGATATTAATAGAAACGTCGAGCATAGATACTTATGAGTAATAAATTACCTTTGGCAGAACTGACAATAAGAACCGCCGTAGTGCATTTATCGGACCTTGGATATATTGCTGCTGCGGACACCAAGACAGAGATGGATGAGCCTCATACCATTACTTTTAAATGGGATAGAGGGAAATTTACTCAGGGAGATCGTAATTATAATGCGCATAGCCTTTGTATAATTACTAAACCAGAACCGGGGTTGGTAGATATATCTGAACAGGGATATTACTCTGTAACCACAGCAAATGGGTTCATGAGTGGCGATGTATTAGAGAGCAGTCAACCGCCATCCAAGGAAACTCGCTATGGTGGTTTTCGTTCCGTTTCAGAGATAGCTGGTCGGGCCTTTGTCGTTGGATTACGTGGTCTGGTATATCGGTTAGACGAGTTAAAGCTCTGGACGCGCATTGACGATGGATTGCCGAAAACTTTTAATATTCAAGCAATTCATGGTTTTAATGCGACAGATATTTATGCAGTTGGGAGGAAAGGGGAGGTTTGGCATTATGACGGGAAAATATGGCAGAAACTTGATATGCCAACAAACGCTAATTTAACAAGCGTTAAATGTGCTGTTGATCGAAAAGTATATATTACTGGTCACAGTGGCGCATTGCTGTGCGGTTCAGGCGAAACATGGGAAGTCATAAATCATGAAAGCACCAATGATGATCTTTGGGATGTCGAGTGGTTCGAGGATAAAGTCTATGTTTCGTCCATGAGCTCGGTATATCGATTGGAGGGACAGCGGTTGGTCAAAGTTGATTTTGGAAATGATACCCCTAAGACGTGCTATCAGCTAAGTACCGCAGATGGTGTGATGTGGTCTAACGGTGAAGACGACATCATGTCTTTTGATGGAAATGTCTGGACTCGGATTGTGTAAAGATCAACAAAAACATATATTGCAACATGCGATAAGGAGAAAAAAGGTCGAAAAGGAAAGAGGCCAGACCCGAATGGCACTTACTTAAGCTTTTTTGGGTGACCGTGCATACGGATTTCATCACATGCTTGCCCCCTCGGTTTCATCAATCTTGGGTAAGGTTTTG
>NZ_QJJP01000031.1 GCF_003201565.1 Nitrosomonas sp. Nm84
AGCGATGGAAGATGGATTACGCTTTGCGATACGCGAAGGTGGAAGAACTGTCGGTGCGGGTGTTGTTGCGAAAATTATCGAATGATTGGTAGAAATATTAAAAAGATAAAACTCAATAAGATAAAAATCTATTGAATTGATAAGCCCAAGGTTGAGTACATGCAAAGCCAGAAAATTAGAATTCGCCTCAAGGCATTTGATTATCGATTAATCGATAAATCAGCGCTTGAGATTGTTGAGACTGCAAAAAGAACAGGGGCTGTAGTTAAAGGCCCTGTCCCGTTACCGACTCGAATTGAGCGTTTCGATGTGTTGCGATCACCACATGTAAATAAAACATCACGCGATCAATTTGAGATTCGAACACATTTGAGATTAATGGATATAATTGATCCAACAGACAAAACAGTTGACGCGCTTATGAAGTTGGATCTGCCAGCTGGTGTTGATGTTGAGATTAAGCTATAAATTGTCTTGGTTTGAAGATTAAAGAGTCATCGGCACACGACTGTTGTTTCAATTTAATAAATACAGAAGTTAGTTAGATAAGCGCCTTTAAAAGGGAAAAAAATGAGTTTAGGGTTAATCGGTCGAAAAATCGGTATGACGCGTATATTTACTGAAAATGGGGATAGTTTGCCAGTGACAGTTATAGATGTATCAAATAATCGTGTGACTCAGATCAAGAATAAAGAAATAGACGGATACTTCGCGATTCAGCTGTCTTTTGGACAAAAAAGAGTGAATCGAATGAGTAAGTCACTTGTTGGTCACTATTCGAAAGCTAGTGTAGAGGTGGGTAGTATTCTGAGAGAGTTTAGAATCGATAGGGATGATGATTTTAAGTCGATAGAGATGGGAACGGTAATTAAAAGTGATATTTTCAAAGTTGGACAGAGGGTTGATGTATCTGGAGTAACAATAGGTAAAGGTTATGCCGGAGTTATCAAGCGTCACCATTTCTCTTCAAATAGAGCTAGTCATGGCAATTCAAAAGCGCATAATAAGCCTGGATCCATAGGAATGGCGCAAGATCCTGGGCGTGTTTTTCCAGGTAAGCGTATGTCAGGGCATATGGGTAATGTTAAAAGAACTACACAAAATCTTGAAATTCTGAGAATCGACAGTGAAAGAAATTTATTGCTAATTAAAGGTGCAATACCCGGTTCTAAAGGAGGCAATGTTATGGTGCGACCAAGTGTTAAGGAAAACAATGCCAATTAATAAGCATAAATATATAGCAAGAAGGTGATCGGGTGATGGAACTTAAGCTTATCTGCAGCGAAAATCAAACAGAAAATATAATTGTGTCTGACGTGCTTTTTAATAGAGATTATAATGAGGCGCTTGTTCATCAGGTCGTAACTTCTTATTTATCAAATGCGCGTGGTGCCACAAGAGCGCAGAAAGGTCGATCTGATGTGGCCAAATCTACAAGAAAGCCGTGGAGGCAAAAAGGCACTGGTAGGGCGCGCGCTGGGATGGCATCAAGTCCAATTTGGCGTGGAGGTGGGCGAATTTTTCCAAATAGCCCGGATGAAAATTTTCAGAAAAAAATAAATAAAAAAATGTATCGAGCAGGCATTAGCGTAATCTTATCGCAACTTATTCGTGATGAGCGGTTGTTAATTACAGATACGTTTAATATTGATACTTGCAAAACTAAAAAATTGTCAGAGAAATTAAAAGAAATTGGATTGAGTGAAGTTCTGGTAATAATAGATGAAATGAATGAGAATTTGTACTTATCTGCTCGCAATATTCCGCATGTTGCAATCGTTGAAGTTAAAAATGTAGATCCAGTAAGCTTGTTAAGATTTGAAAAAGTATTAATTACAAAGAGTGGATTAAAGAAATTTGAGGAACTTCTCTCATGAAAAGCATAAATATCACCCATGAAAGATTACTAAAAATAATATTAGCGCCATATGTATCGGAGAAAGCGACTTTCCTGGGGGAAAAAAATAATCAGACTATATTTCGTGTTGTAACGAATGCAACTAAGCATGAAATAAAGGCTGCGATTGAGTTATTGTGGGGAGAGCAGAAAATAGAAGTCACAAATGTTCGAACTATCAATGTCAAAGGAAAGCAAAAAAGATTTGGGCGTTTTTTGGGGCGAAGAAGTGATTGGAAAAAAGCCATAGTAAGTATCAAAAATGGACAAGAATTGAGTTTTACAAACTTTACAAGTGTTACAGAGGCAAAGTGATATGGCGCTGGTAAAACTAAAACCGACATCTCCTGGACGTAGGGCCGTTATTAAACTTCTTGGTAGGGATCTATATAAGGGAAATGCTTATAAGAGCTTAACGGAAAAGCAGTCGAAGACAGCAGGTAGAAATAACTATGGACGTATAACAGTCAGACATCGTGGAGGCGGCCATAAACAGCATTATAGGTTTATTGATTTTAGGCGTGACAAAGTTGATATACCAGCGGTTGTAGAGCGCATAGAATATGACCCAAATAGAACTGCGCATATAGCTTTAGTTTGCTATCGAGATGGTGAAAGAAGATATATGATAGCACCCAAGGGATTAAATGTTGGTATGCAAGTTTGTAGTGGAAAGAATGCACAGATTAAGTCTGGTGATGCATTGCCTTTGCGCAATATTCCAATAGGTACAATAATACATTGCGTTGAATTATTACCTGGCAAAGGGGCTCAATTAGCGCGTTCTGCAGGGACATCTGTGCAATTGCAAGCTAGGGAAGGAGATTATGCTCAGCTTAAGCTTCGTTCAGGTGAGATTCGAAAAGTTCATGTTGATTGCTATGCGACTATCGGTGAAGTAGGGAACGCAGAGCATAATCTAAGATCGATTGGTAAAGCAGGTGCGGTAAGGTGGCGCGGAATTAGGCCGACTGTACGTGGCGTTGCAATGAATCCAATTGATCATCCTCATGGAGGAGGTGAAGGTAGAACATCGGCGGGTAGGCATCCTGTTAGTCCGTGGGGAACACCGGCGAAAGGTTATAGGACAAGAAATAATAAGAGAACTGAAGTGATGATAATCCGTCATAGATATTCAAAGAAAGGGTAATAATTAAATGGCACGTTCAGTTAAAAAGGGTCCATTTGTAGATATTCATCTATTAGAAAAAATAGAAAAAGCGCGCAATACTAATGATAAAAGGCCAATTAAAACTTGGTCTAGACGCTCGACGATACTGCCGGACTTTATTGGAATGACAGTAGCTGTTCACAATGGAAAACAACACATACCGGTTTTTGTGACTGAAAATATGGTTGGCCATAAATTTGGTGAGTTTTCACTCACACGCACCTTTAAAGGTCACGCTGGTGACAAGAAGGCTGTTACGAAGCGATAGGAATAATGATGGAAACAACTGCGATATTACGAGGTATCCGATTATCAGCGCAGAAGGGGCGGTTGGTGGCTGATCAAATTCGAGGATTGTCTGTAGAAAAGGCACTAAATATTTTGGCATTTAGTCCCAAGAAAGGTGCGGGTATCATAAAAAAGCTTTTGGAGTCTGCCATAGCTAATGCAGAACATAATGATGGAGCTGATATAGATGAGCTTAAAGTATCAGTAATTCTGGTGGATCGTGGTACTTCAATGAAGCGTACAAGTGCGCGTGCAAAGGGTCGTGGCAATAGAATTGTAAAACCTACTTGTCATATATTGCTAAAAGTCGGCGATAACATTGATCATACTAAATAAAGGCACTAACTGACATGGGTCAAAAAATTCATCCAACTGGATTTCGTCTTTCAGTTCAAAGAAATTGGTTGTCCAAATGGTATGCGAATAGTAATAATTTCGCAACTATGCTCAACGAAGATATCAAGGTACGAGAATTTCTAAGTCATAAACTAAAAAATGCTTCAGTTGGTAGGGTTTTGATTGAAAGACCTTCGAAGAATGCAAGAATAACTATCTTTAGCTCTCGGCCTGGTGTTGTTATCGGGAAAAAAGGTGAGGATATTGAAGTATTGCGTACTGAATTGCAAAAAATAATGGGTGTGTCTGTTCACGTAAATATAGAAGAAATAAGAAAGCCAGAGCTTGATGCTCAACTGATAGCCGATAATATCGCACAACAATTAGAGAAAAGAATAATGTTTCGTAGAGCTATGAAACGTGCTATGCAGAATGCGATGCGTCTTGGTGCTCAAGGAATAAAAATTATGAGCTCTGGAAGACTAAATGGAATAGAAATAGCCAGAACAGAATGGTATCGTGAAGGGAGAGTGCCTTTGCATACATTAAGAGCTGATCTTGATTATGGAACATCGGAAGCAAAAACTACTTATGGAATTATCGGGATAAAAGTATGGATATTTAAAGGAGAAATACTTGGTAAAAGTAGTGAAGTTAGCGTTACCACACCAAATGTTTCTTCTATAGATAATGAAAAAAAGAAAAATATAAAAAAAATACCTGGATCTGCTAATAAATTAGCTAACTCAAGAAATAAGAAGGTGCTCGGTGTCGAGGGTACTGATAGCTTAAACGAAAATAAAGTAAGTAGTAGCGTGGTAATAAGTGAGTATATAAATTCTGGAGACAAGAATGCTTCAGCCAGCTAGGACTAAATTTAGAAAGCAGCAAAAAGGACGGAATACAGGTGTAGCAACTCGTGGTGCAAAAGTGAGCTTTGGTGAGTTTGGTTTAAAAGCAATTGGAAGAGGGCGATTAACTGCACGGCAGATAGAAGCAGCACGGCGAGCTATGACAAGGTATATAAAAAGGGGGGGGCGTATTTGGATTCGAATTTTTCCGGATAAACCAATATCGCATAAACCTGCTGAAGTTAGAATGGGTAAAGGTAAGGGAAATCCAGAATATTTTGTAGCAGAGATTCAGCCCGGAAAAATGTTGTATGAAATGGATGGTGTTAATGAAGAATTGGCTAGGGAGGCGTTTCGGTTAGCTGCAGCTAAATTACCTATCAGAACAATGTTTACAATAAGACAGATTGGTGGATAGTAATGAAAGCAAGTGATTTAAGGAATAAGCAATTGCACGAATTGAATAAAGAATTGGTGTTTTTATTAAAAGCACATTTTGGATTAAGAATGCAATTAGCAACACAACAACTATCGAATACTAAACAACTGAAATTAATTAAAAGAGACATAGCAAGAGTGAAAACTGTTATAACAGAAAAAATAAGCAATCATGACAAGTGAAAAAACTAATCGTACTTTAAGTGGGCGAGTTACGAGTGACAAAGCAAATAAAACTGTAACGGTGTTAGTAGAACGTCGAATAAAGCATCATTTGTATGGAAAATTTGTTACTCGTTCAAAAAAATATCATGCACATGATGGTGATAATCAATTTTCTATTGGAGATAGTGTGCTGATTGAAGAGTGTAGACCTATATCCAAAACGAAAAGCTGGAAAGTGATAAAGCTATTAAAAGATAATGATTAACGGTTTGAATGATGTTTTTCAAATTATACATATAAATCAAAGAAAATAATTCTTGTTTATGGACTTATAGATAGGTAAAATAACAAGCTTTTGCTGTTAATAATAAATAAATAAATTCTAAATAGACAGTCTAGATCTAGAGAAAAATCTTACGCCGCGTAAAAATTAAAGAGTAAACATAAATGATTCAAATGCAATCAACATTAAGAGTAGCGGATAATACAGGTGCTCGGTCTATTATGTGTATTAAAGTTCTTGGTGGATCAAAAAGACAATATGCTGGAATAGGCGACATAATTAAAGTAAGCGTAAAAGATGCAGCTCCAAGAGGACGTGTTAAGAAGGGCGAAATTTATAATGCAGTGGTAGTTAGAACGGCTAAAGGCATAAGGCGACTTGATGGTTCTTTGTTAAAGTTTGATGAAAATGCTGCGGTGTTACTAAATAATAAGTTTGAACCAATTGGAACTCGAATTTTTGGTCCAGTTACTAGAGAATTAAGAAATGCACGTTTTATGAAAATTGTATCGTTAGCGCCAGAAGTTTTGTAGCTGTAAAAGGAAAATATATGCGAAAGCTTAGGAAAGGTGATGATGTTATTGTTATTGCTGGAAAAGATAAAGGAAAAAAAGGATCAATTCTGACGATTGTTGATACTGATCGTGTTATTGTTCAAGGCGTAAATTCTGTTAAAAAGCATCAAAAGCCAAACCCAGCAAGTGGCAATATCGGTGGAATTATTGATAAAGAAATGTCTATTCATATATCTAATATTGCAATATATAATTTTGCTTTGAAAAAACCTGATCGAGTCGGCTTTAAAATTGACAGCAATAACAATAAAATTCGCGTATATAGATCTAACAATGAAGCAGTTGAATAATATCAAAATATTGGATTGAAGCTTTTATGGCACGCCTGCAAGAATATTACCGTAATACTGTTACTAAACAACTGATAGATCAGTTCGATTATGAGTCATTGATGGAAGTTCCGCGCATTATTAAGATCACGCTCAATATTGGACTAGGAGATGCAACAACCGACAAGAAGGTGGTCGAGCATGCTATTTCTGATATGAAAAAAATTTCTGGACAGCAGCCTGTGGTGACGAAAGCAAGAAAATCTATAGCGACTTTCAAAGTGAGAGAAGGTTATCCAATAGGATGTATGGTTACACTAAGGCATATTAGAATGTATGAATTTTTGGATAGATTGATAACAATAGCTATTCCTAGAATTCGTGATTTCCGCGGAATTTCAGGAAAATCCTTTGATGGGAGAGGAAATTATAATATGGGAATAAAAGAGCAAATTATATTTCCTGAGATTGATTACGACAAGATAGATGCATTGCGTGGAATGAATATATCAATAACTACGACGGCTAAGAGTGATATTGAAGCTAAAGCGTTGTTATCAGCTTTTAGTTTTCCGTTTAAGAATTGAGGTAGGAATGGCTAAGCTTGCTACTATTAATAGAAATGATAAAAGACAAAAACTAATTCGTAAATATGCCGAGAAGCGTTTGATATTGACTAGAATAATAGGTAATTTTTCTCTAGGAGATGAAGAGAGATTAAGCGCTCGTATTAAATTGCAAAAATTGCCTAGAGACTCAAGTCCAGTTCGTTTGAGGAACAGATGCAAATTAACAGGTAGACCGCGAGGTGTATATTCAAAATTTGGACTTGGAAGAAATAAATTAAGAGAAATTGCAATGAGTGGCAAAATACCTGGAATAATCAAAGCAAGTTGGTAACGATTGTGATTGATTTTTAATGCAAAGATAGAAAAAAATTTAAATATTTAGGTGCAATCATGAGTATGAGTGATCCAATTGCTGATATGTTAACTCGAATACGTAATGCGCAGATGGCAAAAAAGAAAATTGTCGATATGCCAAATTCACGTATAAAATTAGCTATAACAAAAGTTTTAAAAGATGAAGGTTATGTGGAAAGCTATTGCATCAAGAATAATGGAAATAAAAGCTTACTCGAAATAACACTTAAATATTATTCTGGAATGCCTGTTATTGAAAACATAAAACGCATAAGTAAACCGGGTTTAAGAATATATAAATCGAGTGAAGATTTGCCAAGTATTATGAGCGGACTGGGTATAGCTATTGTAACTACATCGAAAGGCGTAATGACAGAACGAAAAGCACGGTTAGCAGGCGTCGGTGGTGAATTATTATGTTTTGTTGTTTAAAGGATCTTTAAATGTCACGAGTAAGTAGTAATCCAATACCTATACCTTCAAATGTTGAGATTAACATTGAATCTATGGAAATTTCAGTTAATGGTCCTTTAGGGAAAATGAAACAAACATTTACAGATGATGTGTTATTGGATTTGAGTGAAAATATTTTGAGAATTAGAACGACGAATGACTCTAAACGCGCTAATGCTATATCTGGAACGGCGAGGGCACTGATTGCAAACATGGTACATGGTGTTTCAGTTGGGTTTGAAAAGAAGCTGTTGTTGATTGGAGTAGGATATAAAGCTCAAGCTAGTCAGAGTAAGATAAATTTAACTTTGGGTTTTTCGCATCCTATTGATCATATAATTCCTGAAGGAATTATTATAGAAACGCCTACTCCGACTGAGATAATAATAAAAGGAATTGATAAACAAAAAGTAGGGCAAACTGCTGCAGAAATTCGTTCTTACAGAAAACCTGAGCCATATAAAGGAAAAGGTGTGCGGTATTCTGATGAAATTATTCTTCTCAAAGAAACAAAGAAAAAATAATTGAGATAATCATGTTAAATTTAAAAGAAAAAAGAATTAAACGTTCACTAAAAACAAGAAAAAGAATTTCCGAGTTAAATGTAATACGATTATCAATACACCGTACTAATTTGCATATCTATGCGCAATTGATTGATATTAAAAATAACAAAACGGTAACGAGCGCATCAACTTTAGAACCCGAGATACGAGAAGGAATTTCTTCTGGAAGCAATATCATGGCGGCTGCACTTATTGGTAAACGCATAGCAGAAAAAGGAAAGAAATGTGGAATATCTGATATAGCCTTTGACAGAGCAGGTTATAAATATCACGGACGCGTTAAAGCATTAGCTGATGCGGCACGCGAAAACGGGCTTAAATTCTAGATAAGGGTTAATATGGTCAGAGTCGGGAAAGCGATGGACAAAGCGGTAGGGACTGATGATAACAGTGACGATCTTCACGAAAAGATGGTTGCAATAAACAGGGTCACTAAGGTTGTAAAAGGAGGACGCATTCTTGGGTTCGCTGCGCTTACGGTTGTTGGCGATGGCGATGGCAGTGTTGGAATGGGAAAAGGTAAGTCGCGTGAAGTTCCAGTAGCGGTACAGAAAGCAATGGATGAGGCGCGCAGAAAAATGATAAATGTGAAATTGAAAGATGGGACTATTTATCATCCTCTTATTGGTTCACATGGTGCTGCTAAAGTATACATGCAACCAGCTCCGGAAGGTACTGGGATTATAGCAGGAGGTCCAATGCGGGCTATTTTTGAAGTTATGGGAATGACTAATATTCTTGCGAAATGTATTGGCTCGACGAATCCTTATAACGTTGTTAGAGCAACGCTCAATGCATTGAATACTATGAATACGCCTGCACATATTGCTGCAAAACGTGGAAAAACTGTTAAAGAAATTCTTGGGCAAGAATAATGAGTGATGATAAAAACAGATTTATTAAGATAACTCTTGTTAGAAGTATTATAGGAACTAAAAAATCACATCGTGCTACTATTCGAGGCCTCGGATTGAAGAAATTGAATAGTTCTTCAATTCTTATTGATACACCTGAGATCCGTGGAATGATCCATAAAGTTAACTATCTTTTGAAATGTGATTAACAAAAATATATCATGTACTTAAATTCAATTAAGCCAGCTAATGGCGCAAAAAAAAACAAAATACGCGTTGGTCGTGGTATAGGATCAGGTTTAGGAAAAACATGTGGGCGTGGACATAAAGGACAAAAATCGAGAGCTGGTGGTTTTCATAAAATTGGATTTGAAGGGGGGCAAATGCCAATTCAGCGTCGTTTGCCTAAAAGAGGTTTTACCACTTTGATGCAGTGTAAATATCCAAGAGTAAGATTATCTGATTTAAATTTGATACAAGAAGACGAAATTAATATATCGATTTTGAAGAATAACAATATCGTTTCTAATAAAACTAAGAAAATTAAGATTTATAAATCAGGTGATTGCAAAAGAAAAATTATTTTAAGCGGTATAGCTGTAAGTGATGGCGTGAAAAAAGCTATTGAAATGTCTGGTGGTAAGGTTTCATAGCGATTGGATGAGTAAATTGGCCATAAAAGAAATGACAAATAAATCCGTAGATAAGTTTGCTGAACTCAAAAGGCGTTTGTGGTTTCTACTGCTTGCATTGATAGTATATAGAATAGGTGCTCATGTGCCTGTCCCTGGGATTGATCCAATCATCTTAAAAGACTTATTCGAATCTCAAGAGAGTAGTGTTTTGGGTATGTTCAATATGTTTTCTGGTGGCGCTCTTTCGAGATTCTCAATCTTTGCACTTGGTATTATGCCTTATATATCGGCATCTATCATAATGCAATTGGGTACTGTGGCTGTACCTTATCTTGAGTCATTAAAAAAAGAAGGTGAAAGCGGAAGAAGAAAAATTACTCAGTATACTCGCTATGGAACTCTAGCACTTGCGTGTATTCAAAGCTATGGAATATCGATTGCACTTCAATCGCAAGCAGGGCTTGTACTATCGCCAGGTGAAATGTTTACATTGACAACGGTTGTTACATTAGTTACTGGTACTATATTTTTGATGTGGTTAGGAGAGCAAATAACTGAGCGCGGCATAGGAAATGGAATTTCCTTAATTATTTTTGCAGGTATTGCTGCTGGACTTCCAAGTGCCATTGGTGGAACGTTGGATCTGGTCAGTACTGGCTCTATGCATTTTTTAGTAGCTTTAAGTATTTTTATTATTGCGGCATTAATTACTGGTTTTGTTGTTTTTATCGAAAAAGGTCAAAGAAGAATACTCGTTAATTATGCAAAACGCCAAGTCGGGCATAAAATTTATGGTGGACAAAATTCACATTTGCCTCTCAAATTAAATATGGCGGGTGTAATTCCTCCTATTTTTGCTTCGAGTATTATTTTGTTTCCTGCGACATTGGCGGGGTGGTTTGCAAATAGTGAATCTATGATTTGGTTAAAGGATTTAAGTGCCGCTTTATCTCCTGGGCAACCAATTTATGTAATACTTTATGCTGTTATGATCATATTCTTTTGTTTTTTTTATACTGCACTTGTATTTAATCCAAAAGAAACTGCTGAGAATCTCAAAAAGAGCGGCGCTTTTATTCCCGGGATAAGACCAGGAGATCAAACGACACGCTATATTGAAAAAATTATGTTACGTTTGACGTTAGCCGGTGCTATATACGTAACACTTGTTTGCTTATTGCCTGAATTTTTAATCCTTAAATGGAATGTTCCTTTTTATTTTGGCGGTACTTCTCTATTAATTATCGTTATTGTTACTATGGATTTTATGTCACAAATTCAATCCCATATTATGTCATCACAATATGAAAGTTTATTGAAAAAAGCTAATTTTAAAGGCAGTACTGGGAAAATTCCTGTAAAATAAATTCATAATGGTAGTTAATGGCTAAAGAAGACACAATACAGATGCAAGGCGAGATACTTGAAACGCTCCCCAATGCTACATTTCGCGTTAAACTTGAGAATGGTCATATAGTTCTTGGCCATATATCTGGAAAGATGCGTATGCATTATATAAGAATATTGCCAGGTGATAAAGTAACAGTCGATTTAACACCTTATGATTTAACACGTGCAAGAATAACATTCCGTGCGAAATAAAAGATAATATTAATTAAATGATTAAGGAATTTTATGAAGGTAAACGCATCTGTAAAGAAGCTTTGTAGAAACTGTAAAATAATTCGCAGAAATCGAGTAGTTCGGGTAATTTGTAAAGATTCTCGCCATAAGCAACGACAAGGTTAATTACTACATAATTTAATTATTAAGACAGGAAGATCAAATGGCGCGTATCGCTGGCGTAAATATTCCAAATCATCAACATGTAAGTATTGCGTTGACTGCAATTTATGGTATTGGTAGATCATGCTCTAAAAATATTTGTCAATCTGTCGGCATCGAAGCAGATAAAAAGATCAAGGATCTATCAGATGATCAAATTGATCAACTGCGCGATCATGTTTCGAAACTTACAACGGAAGGTGATTTGCGTCGAGAAATTTCTATGAATATTAAGAGATTAATGGATTTGGGATGTTATCGTGGTTTAAGGCATAGGCGCGGTCTACCTGTGCGAGGTCAACGCACTCGTACAAATGCTAGAACGCGTAAAGGGCCACGTAAAGCAATTCGGGCGAGATAATTTCTGGACATATGTTTAATTAATATCAAAAAATAGGGAATTTTGCTTACATGGTTAAGGTTGTTTCGCGCATACGGAAAAAAATAAAAAAGAATGTATCAGAAGGCATAGCGCATGTTCATGCTTCTTTTAATAATACTATAGTGACTATAACTGATAGACAAGGAAATGCTCTTTCCTGGGCTACCTCAGGAGGTGTAGGCTTTAAAGGATCTCGCAAAAGTACACCATTTGCGGCTCAGGTTGCTGCTGAAACTGCAAGTAAAATCGCAATTGACTGCGGTGTTAAGAACTTAGAGGTTAGAATAAAAGGCCCCGGGCCAGGTAGAGATTCGGCGGTTCGTGCTTTAAATGCTGCTGGTTTTAAAATTACGAGTATTTCCGATGTGACACCTGTCCCACACAATGGATGTCGACCACCAAAAAAACGTCGTATTTGAGGAGAATGCGTTGGCTAGAAATATTGAACCGAAATGTAAACAGTGTCGACGAGAAGGCGAAAAGTTATTTTTAAAAGGTGAGAAATGTTTTTCAGATAAATGTGCAATTGAAAGAAGAAATTATCCACCTGGCCAGCATGGACAGAAAAAGGGAAGATTATCTGATTACGGTGGACAACTACGTGAAAAACAGAAAATTAGAAAAATATATGGAATATTAGAGCGGCAATTTCGTAACATATATAAGACCGCGGATAAACGTAGAGGGATAACTGGAAATATTTTATTACAGTTACTTGAGAGTCGTCTTGATAATGTAGCTTATCATATGGGTTTTGGATCTTCACGTGCTGAAGCGAGACAAATAGTAAGGCATAATTGTGTTCTTGTTAACGGGAAGCGCGTGAATATGCCATCATATTTAGTTAAAGCTGGCGATATAATTCAGATTACAGATAATGCTAAAAACCAATTACGTATTAAGACTTCCATAGAAGCAGCAGATAATCGTAATTTCCCAACTTGGATCGAAATGGATATTAAAGGTATGAGGGGGATTTTTAAAGCTAAACCAGATCGCTCAGAGCTGCCCACATCGA
This sequence comes from Nitrosomonas sp. Nm84, assembly GCF_003201565.1. GTDB lineage: Bacteria > Pseudomonadota > Gammaproteobacteria > Burkholderiales > Nitrosomonadaceae > Nitrosomonas. The sequence continues at coordinate 12,890 of NZ_QJJP01000031.1, forward strand.
TAAATGAATCATTGGTTGTGGAATTATATTCTAAGTAATTAATCTTTTATTGGTTTGCTTTATGCAAAAGGACCTTACTATGCAAGGTAATGAATTACTAACACCTCGTATTATTGATGTTCAAAATATATCGCCGCTACATGCTAAAGTTGTTATGGAACCTTTTGAAAGAGGGTATGGACATACTTTAGGAAATGCCTTGCGTCGAATACTTTTGTCATCTATGACAGGTTATGCTCCCACAGAGATTAAAATTGCTGGCGTTGTACATGAATATTCGACACTTGATGGAGTGCAAGAAGATATCGTCGATATTTTATTAAATATTAAGGGAATAGTATTAAAGTTACATAATAATAGCGAAGCTATATTATCTCTAAAGAAAACGGGCAAAGGAATTGTCACAGCTGGTGATATTGAGATCGGTCATGATGTTGAAATTATGAATCCTGATCATATAATTGCTCATTTAACTACAGATGGGAAGATAGATATCCAACTAAAAATAGAAAAAGGGCGGGGATATGTTCCCGCTACTCTGAGAAAAAATAAAAATTCTGATAAAGCAATCGGTACCATTCTTTTAGATGCATCGTTTAGCCCTATTAGACGTGTCAGCTATACAGTCGAGAGCGCACGCGTAGAGCAAAGAACTGATCTTGATAAACTTGTTATGGATCTTGAGACAAATGGTGTCGTTGAACCTGAAGAGGCAATTCGTTATGCTGCGCGAGTTTTGGTGCAGCAATTATCTATTTTTGCTGATTTAGAGAGCACACCTATTGCTAAGGAACAGCCACTCATTCCACAGATTGATCCTATTTTGCTGCGCCCAGTAGATGACTTAGAACTTACAGTAAGGTCTGCTAATTGTCTCAAAGTTGAAAATATATATTACATAGGTGATCTAATACAGCGAACGGAGGCAGAATTATTACGTACTCCAAATTTAGGAAGAAAATCTCTTAACGAAATAAAGGAAGTATTAGCTGCTCGAGAGCTTACTTTAGGTATGAAATTAGATAATTGGCCACCTGCAAATCTTGATAATATTGCTAAGGATATAAATCATGCGCCACAATAATGCGTTAAGAAAATTAAATCGATCAAGCAGTCATCGTGCTGCTATGTTTCGTAATATGAGCAATTCATTGTTGCGTCATGAAATTATTAAGACTACATTACCAAAAGCAAAAGAACTTAGAAGATACGTCGAGCCGGTAATTACTTTGGCAAAAAGTCCTTCCTTATCCAATCGTAGATTGGCTTTTAATAGACTCCGGGATCGAGAGATTGTAGTTAAATTATTTTCTGAACTGGGCCCGCGTTATGTAACCCGTCCTGGCGGATATTTAAGAATTCTTAAATATGGTTTTAGAAAAGGCGATAATGCTCCAATGGCGCTTGTAGAACTGATTGATAGGCCAAATAATGAGCAAGCTTCTGTAGTTAATCTTAAAGGAATTGGAGAATAAGCTAAATTTACCTTAGCTAATTGAGATCATGTCGATATTACCCCGCTATTGTAACTATTTAAAAAGATAAGCGGACTCAGTAGGATTCAGATTTACCTAACATTTGAATCCTACCAAAATGAATATATATGCCATTCCTATCCTTCGCCTATTAGGCGATGGAAAATTTCATTCAAGTGCTTCAATTATAGAGCACTTTCAATGTTCGCGTAGAACAATTTCTAAGGCTTTAGAAAGTATTAATGCTTTAGGAATTCACTTAACTAAACTCCGCGGAAAAGGATATTGTTGGGAACGTCCTATTCTCTGGTTAAATTCAGATGTAGTATTGAGGAATTTAACTTCTAATATTAATCTTAGGTTTTTTGATTTAATAATTCTTGATTCTATTGATTCTACAAATGATTTCCTACTTAAAAATTTAAAGATACAACAAGAAAAAAATACTCATATTTTTGTTGTAGCTGCTGAATTACAAACTGCCGGACGTGGTAGATTAGGGCGTACATGGTATAGTGGTTTGGGGGATAGTCTTACATTCTCGTTACGATGGCATTTTAACCATGGTATCTCTGCGTTATCAGGCTTAAGTTTGGTGATTGGTATTGCAATAATTCGAGTTCTTATTTCTTTTTCTATTAAAGATGTGAGCCTTAAGTGGCCTAACGATATCTTATTTCATCGCTCTAAATTAGCTGGTATTTTAATTGAACTTCGTGGTGAAGTACTTGGTTCTTCTTGTGCCGTAATCGGTGTTGGTATTAATTTTAATCTTTCCAATAAAATTAAAGCTACTATTGAACAAGAGGTTACAGATTTATTCACTATTACTGGTGAATACATTGATCGTAATGTGATACTCGGCGCATTATTATCAGAATTACTAGATATTTTAATTGCATTTGAGAAATACGGTTTTGTACATTTTAAGAAAGAATGGGTAAGCTACCACGCTTTTGAAGGTAAAAGAGTTTATCTTACTTTGCCTAATGGCTCAGTGATTGAAGGTGTTGTTGATGGCATCAACGATACGGGGGAGTTATTTTTAATAACTGCTGTGGGCAGGAATTCTTATAATGCCGGAGACGTTTCTTTGCGCATTAAGTGACGATGATGATCTTATGTCTTATATATTAGCGATCGATTCTGGGAACTCGTATATTAAGTGGGGTTTATATGTTGATAATCTATGGATCAAGAAAGGTAAAGTTCTTTATAGTGAGATATCTACCCTAAAAGAAGAATTTTCTGATTTACCTAGGCCAACGTTAGTTATTATTTCACATGTTGCGCGTGTTATTACACGAAGCCAACTTGATATGCTCGTTTCAATTTGGTCAACCCGAACGCATTGGGTTGTCGCAGAAGCATTTCAGTGCGGTGTGCTGAATGGTTACGCAAATCCAGCGCAATTAGGCAGTGATCGATGGGCTGCCTTAATTGCTGCTTGGGAAATTCGACATCATGCTTGTTTGGTTATTAATGTTGGAACTGCTGTAACTATCGATGCACTTTCGAATTCAGGGGAATTCCTGGGGGGCATTATTATGCCGGGAATTCACTTGATGTTTAATAGCTTATTGTCAGGTACACAATTGATAAGAGCTGATACTGGAAGTTATAGAATTTTTCCACAAAACACCAATGATGCAATTCAAAGTGGTGTGGTCCAATGTCTAGTGGGAGCTATTGAACGAATGTATAATTTACTTTCATTACAACAAGATCATCCAGTTGAAACCTGTATCATGAGTGGAGGAGGCGCTTCTAGCCTTATGCCGTTTATTGAAATTCCAGTTACGATGGTCGAGAATTTGGTGCTGGAAGGATTAGTTATGATTACTAACGATCTTCGATTGAATAAGGGATATTCCTTTTAATTTTTAATAAAGTGTTTTTTATGTCTCAATTTCAGAGCGCTGTTTTTTATACATCGGTGAATGATGCTCGAGATTTGCCGCAGCATTCGGGTATTGAGGTTGCATTTGCTGGCAGATCTAATGCTGGTAAATCAAGCGTCATTAATACGCTGACTAATCGGAATCGTTTGGCTTTTGTCAGTAAAACGCCAGGTCGTACTCAACACATTAATTTTTTTAAATTGGATGCTGAGCAGTTTCTTGTTGATTTACCGGGATACGGGTATGCCAAAGTTCCTTATTCTATCCGTGAGCATTGGGAGAGATTATTAAGTAATTATTTGCAAACACGCGAATCACTCAAAGGGTTAGTGTTGATAATGGATATCCGTCATCCACTTAAGTCTCTAGATATTCAAATGCTAGATTGGTTTGCACCAACTGGAAAAGCAGTTCATATTTTGTTGACTAAAGCTGATAAGCTGAGCAAACAGCAAGCAAATAATACTTTAAAAGATGTAAACTCATATATCAAAAATGTGTATCCACGCTGTAGCGTTCAGTTGTTTTCTAGCTTAACGACTACAGGTGTTGAAGACGCAAGCGATGTTATTAATAGTTGGCTGCGGAATAATTAGAAGTTGTGAGTTTTCTATATACTACTATATATAAAAAACCCCCCGGCTAAAGGGGAGTAAAACCGGGGGGAGCTGCCTTAATATCACTTAAGGCCCTGTCTCAGGGAGGGAAGACAGGGGATACGATCAAGATCGTCCTCCTATAAGAGGATATAATCATCTAATAGTTCCCAAAGTTATTTTTTAAAAATTTTATTTATTTCATTTCCCAGATTATGTTTTCTCATAGCCAATTCCCTCAAAGAAGGATGCGTCGCATGCGGCGTGACGAATTTTCTCGGCGCCTTGTACGAGAAGCTTGTCTTCAAGTTGATGATTTGATTTATCCGGTTTTTGTATTAGATGGGAAAAATCAGATTGAACATGTTGCGTCAATGCCGGGTGTAGTAAGACAAAGCGTTGATAATTTGATGGTACAAGCTGAGAAATGCTTACAGCTAGGCATTCCTGCAATTGCTATTTTTCCGGTTATTAGTGCTGAATATAAGAACCTCACGGCTAACGAAGCATATAATCCTGATGGATTAGTGCCCAAAGTAATTAGGCAATTAAAAAAGAATTTTCCTGAGTTGGGGGTTATTACGGATGTGGCGCTGGATCCGTATACAAGCCATGGCCAAGACGGTTTAATCAATCAATCCGGTTACGTCATGAACGATGAAACGGTCAGTGTTCTTTGTCAACAGGCATTGACACATGCGCAAGCAGGCGCCGATGTTGTGGCGCCATCTGATATGATGGATGGGCGTATTGCAGCGATCAGGAATGCTCTGGATAGTCAAAAACTTATTCATACGCGTATCCTAGCTTATTCGGCAAAGTATGCTTCAAGTTTTTATGGGCCATTTCGCGATGCGGTTGGATCTGCGGCAAACCTCGGAGCGGGTAATAAATATACCTATCAAATAGATCCCGCAAATTCAGATGAGGCGTTGTGGGAAATTGGATTGGATCTCAATGAGGGAGCTGACATGGTGATGATTAAACCTGGCATGCCTTATTTAGATATTGTGCGTCGTGTCAAAGATCAATATGGTGCACCGACATTTGTATATCAAGTCAGTGGTGAATATGCCATGCTCAAAGCTTCTGCACTTAACGGATGGTTAAATGAAGAAGCTTGTGTGTTGGAATCCTTGCTTGCATTTAAGCGCGCTGGTGCAGATGGGATTTTAACTTATTATGCAATAGAAGCTGCAAATTGGTTAAAGAAGAATCGATAAATTCTAAATGAACGTGATATTAGAACAATTGATCTTTTAAATCTCTTGTGACTTTAGGCGCATGATCGACAGGGGAAGGAACATCTGAAAGTGGCGGGAGCTGTTCGTTAAGGAAATATTCGGTTACATCTCCGACAGACTCCCGAAATCCCGTTGATGAATTTATTTTTGTTGCAAGGATCCCATTCGGGGGTTTGTATTCTGCCATTGGAATCCCTTTGAGCACCGGACCCATGTAATCCATCCAAATTGGCAATGCAACACGCCCTCCAGTTTCATTATTTCCTAATGATCTCGGTTCATCGTATCCTGTCCAGGCAATCGTCACCAGATCTTTTTGAAAGCCGCAGAACCATGCATCGACAAAATTACTGGTGGTGCCTGTTTTTCCTGCTAAATCAGTACGCCCCAATTGCTTGGCTTTAACAGCCGTACCATGATTGATCACATCTTGCATCATGCTTGTCATGATAAACGCATTACGTGGATCGATGACTCGCTTGGCACCATTTGAAACGGTTACAGGTTGAAATTGTTCAAGTAAATGGCCTTTTTCATCTTCGATACGCTTTATAAAATAAGGCGCAACACGAAAGCCGCCATTTGCAAAAATAGCATATCCTACAGCCATTTGCATTGGTGTAACCGAACCGGAACCTAATGCCATGGGTAAATAGGGAGAGTGACGATTAGCTTCGAAACCAAATCGGGTAATATAATCCTGAGCATACTGAATGCCGATGGCTTGCAATATTCGAATGGATACAAGATTCTTTGATTTGACTAACGCAGTACGCATGCGCATAGGCCCCTCAAATTTGCCGTCAAAATTTTTGGGTTCCCATGACTGGCTACCTGTCTGGGTCGCACTAAATGAGAGCGGTGCATCATTGATGATTGTGGCCGGCGTGAAGCCTTTTTCTAAGGCTGCGGAATAAATAAAAGGTTTAAAGCTGGAACCAGGCTGACGCCATGCTTGCGTGACGTGATTGAATTGATTTTTATGAAAATCAAATCCGCCAATCAAAGCGCGAATAGCTCCGTCATTGGAGTCAAGAGAAACAAGAGCAGCTTCTATTTCCGGGAGTTGAACAATATGCCACGCATTCTTTTTATCTTTTTGTATACGAATTAATGCACCTGGGGTAATGTATTTTTTTCCAGCTTCTTTTCTGTCGCTTAGGAATTTTTGTGCAAATTTAAGCCCCTCACCTGTAATCTCAACAGTTTCTCCACCTTTCCGATAAGCTCGTACTGCATTGGATTTGGCGACTAATACAATCGCTGCGTAAGCATCATCACTATCGCTAACTTCGTCCAATGCATCATCAAGCGTTTTTTCCTGGTTGGTGCCATGCTTCAATAAATCGATATGGGCTTCGGGGCCACGGTAACCACGACGTCTGTCATAATCAATGACGTTTTTTCGCAGCGCATGGTAGGCGGCTTCTTGATCCAGCTGACGGATAGTCGTATAGACTTTGATGCCCTTGCTATATGCTTCTTCTTGATAACGATCAAATATGACTTGACGGACCATTTCAGAAATATAGTCAGCAGGCATTGCGAAGACTGTTGATTGCTTTTTAATGGGAATGGATTGTTTTTCTAATGCACTGAGTTCTTCGCTTGAGATGTGATTGAGCTTATGCAGCCGACCCAGTACATAGAGCTGTCGGCTTTTGGCACGCTTAGGATTACTGATCGGATTATAACCAGAAGGTGCTTTGGGTAATCCTGCCAACATAGCAGCTTCAGCTATATTGATTTCCTGTAGCGATTTTCCGAAATATGTTTGCGCTGCTGCTGCAAAGCCATAGCTGCGTTGACCGAGATAAATTTGATTGATGTAAAGCTCCAGGATCTTGTCTTTACTCAGGTTATGCTCAATTTTGAAGGCCAGCAGCGCCTCACTGAATTTCCTTGTCAGTGTTTTTTCTCTTGTCAGAAAAAAATTTCGTGCCACTTGCATGGTGATTGTGCTGGCGCCCTGACGCACACTGCCCGCTGAGAAATTTGAATGGGCGGCACGCAATACACCCAGATAATCAACACCGCCATGTTCATAGAAACGATCATCTTCGGCTGCAAGAATCGCTTGTTTAAGGTGTTCGGGTACCTCGGAGATTTTTACAACATTCCTGCGTTCCGCACCAAATTCTCCTATGAGTAGGCCTTCATCGCTGTATATGCGCAACGGAATCTTAGGGCGATAATCGGTCAATGTATCCAGTGATGGTAGGTTGGAATAGATGACTAGCGCAGCAAACCCGGCTAGTAACACACCAATCAAACCTAATGCGGACAGACTAACAAAAAAATAATAGAACCAACGAGCGAACATGAAAATGGATTTAATTAAATAATGCGAACAAACATTAATTTACAGTTATAGGGGCAATATATGCTGTTTTTCTTAGGATAAGAATTTGTCAACTCTGTCAGAATCTACTTCATAAGTAAGTTGTTTAATCTACTCTACAAATTTAGTGAAACGGGTAGTTTACATATATTTAGCATTAATTGGGTAATTTAATAATCTGCGAGTATTACTTCTTACAAACCAATGTTCAAGGAAAATTTGAATCTCAGTCTAGACTTTTTTAGGATGAAATCGCCTCGATTAATAGGGGTGGACATCAGTTCTTCATCTGTAAAAATGGTCGAATTATCAATGACGGGCAAAAGAAATCAAGCCTACTGCATTGAACGCTACGCAATTGAGCCTATGCCGGTGGATGCAATGCTGGATGGTGGAATTGTCAATTTAGAAGCAGTGGGTGAATGTCTGCAACGTGGATGGAAGCGTATGGGGACACGTCAAAAGAATGTCGCGCTCGCACTACCGGTCACCGACGTGATTACTAAAAAAATTATTGTACCAGCCGGTCAGCGTGAAGAAGATTTAGCTTTTCAGGTTGAAAATGAAGCCAGTCAATACATTCCTTTTCCGCTGGATGAGATTGATCTAGATTTTCAGGTGGTTAAGCCGGCGCCAGACAGTCTGGAAGAGGTGGAAGTCCTAATTGCCGCATCGCGTAAAGAAAAAGTGGAAGATCGAGTGGCAGCGGCATTATCGGCTGGTCTGAAAGCAATAGTCATGGATGTTGAGTCTTATGCGGCGCAAGCGGCATTTGAATTAACGCTCGGTCAGTTACCAGAAGGTGGTAAGAATCAAGTGATTGCATTGGTTGATGTTGGTGCAACTGTCATGAAAATTAATGTGTTTCACAATGGTGAACCGGTATATACGCGAGATCAGCCATTTGGCGGTAACCAGTTGACTCAAGAAATTGGTAATCAATTTAATCTCTCGTTAGAAGAGTCGGAAGTTGCCAAACGCAGCGGGAATTTACCTGATAACTATAAAACAGATGTTTTACAACCATTCTGTGAAACATTGGCGATCGAAGTGATGCGGGCGATTCAATTTTTTTACACGTCGACCCAATATACCGATGTCAATTATATTTTTATTGCAGGCGGATGTGCAGTGATTCCAGGTCTTAAAGAAATTATCGCGTCACGTACACAAGTGAGTACTTTCGTTGTTAATCCTTTCTCACATATGGAATTGTCGAGTCGTATTGTGTCGAGACAACTTAACTCAGACGCACCTTCCTTGTTGATTGCCTGCGGCTTGGCATTGCGAAGCTTTGATCCATCATGATACGAATTAATCTGCTACCTCATCGTGAATTAAAGCGCAAAGCGCAACAACAGCAAATTGCAGTGCTGGCGGGATTGGTTGGTTTGCTAGGCATCATTGTTGTTTGGGGGATATATACGATAATCGCTGGAGAAATAGAATATCAGAATGGTCGCAATCAGTATTTGAATGATCAGACTGCTATTTTGGATAAAGAGATTGCTGAAATTAGAGAAATAAAGGCGCGTACCAAAGAATTATTGGCACGCAAAAAAATTGTTGAAACGTTGCAACATAGTCGATCTGAAGTCGTTCATTTACTGGATCAGTTAGTGAGATTGCTTCCGGATGGTGTATATCTGCAGAGTGTAAAACAGGTGGATCACGATATTAATCTGGTGGGGTACGCACAATCGAATGCGTGGGTTTCTACGTTAATGCGCAATCTCGAATCTTCTCCACATCTAGAATCCGCATTGTTGATAGAGATTAAAGCGATTACTGTAAACAATACACGCCAAAACGAATTTAATATGAAGGTAAAGCTCAAGCGTACAGCTATTGATGAATTATAGAATTTATTCCTGAATCCAATCAGACAAACTTAACTTAAGAATGTGTCGCAATGAATCTACTTATCGAATTACGTCAGCTTGACATAAATAATGCAGGAAGTTGGCCAGTTGCATTTAAGGTGAGTGCGCTGGTGATTTTGTTTGTTGCCATCATATCCGCAGGCTATTTTTTCGTTTGGGAAGAACAGGTTAAGGTGCTGGAGGATGCGCAAGCCCAAGAAGAAACATTAAAAGCTACTTATCTGGCTAAAAAAAGAAGTGCTGTGAATTTGCCGGCTTTGCGTCAACAGCTAAAGGATATTGAACACTCATTAACTGCATTATTAAAGCAATTGCCGGATAAATCAGAAATGGAAGCACTATTAGTCGATATTAATCAAGCAGGTTTAGGTCGAGGATTACAGTTTGAGTTGTTTAAACCGGCAGCTAGTGAAACTATCAATGCATTTTATGCCGAACTACCAATTTCAATACGTGTGATCGGTGGATACCACGATATCGGCGCATTTGTCAGCGATGTTGCACAATTACCACGGATTGTAACATTGAACAACATTGGCATAACACCTGGAACTGATGGGAAATTGGTACTGGATGCCGTTGCAAAAACATTTCGTTATCTGGATGAAGAAGAAATAGCAAAGCAGACTGGAGGAAAATGAATTATGATTAGAAACAAATTCCTACTAGTACTACTGATTATTTCAGTGATGATGATAACGGCTTGTAGTCAGAATGGTTATGGCGATCTGGAAACATTTATTAATGATTCAGGTAACGGTTTACATGGGCAGGTTGATCCACTACCGGAAGTTAGACCCTATAAGCATTTCACATATCAGGCCTTTGATATTCCCAACCCATTTTTGCCACGTAAAAGTGATCAAGCGCAGAATACAATGAGTGGCATTCAACCAGACTTAAATCGCAGCAAGGAAGTGTTGGAATCTTATTCGTTGGAGAGTTTATCGATGGTTGGTTCACTGCAACGGGAAGAGTCGATCTTTGCTTTGATAAAATCTCCAGATGGCACATTGCATCGCGTTAGGAAAGGTAATTATTTGGGGCAGAATTTTGGGAAAATCGATCATATTTCAGAAGTAGAAGTCAAGCTGGTGGAGATTGTACAGGGGGGCGTGAATGAATGGACTGAGCGGACTAGTGCACTCATGCTGAAGAATTAGAAATAGGACCATGTAGCTATCGACAATGAAAATAAATATTCTAGGGTTGGGAATAGCAGCACTGTTGATTTTTTTTGTTACCACGGTTTTTGCTGAAGAGATTCAGCTTTCAGAGACACCTCAAAATGATAGTAATCATATTCGGTCAATCGATATTTCTAATATCCAGAATGGAGAAGTAGTCGCCAAATTAACGCTAGATCACCCACTGCCAACCCTTCCAATGGGTGTTTCACTCAGTAATCCTTTTCGTATTTATTTCGATTTTTACCAGGTTGCCAATGGCATGGGTAAGAATATCCAAGAAGCTGCAGAAGGTGATTTACGCAGCATTAATATCGTACAGGTTGGGGATCGGACCCGTGTGGTATTGAATTTATCAAAACTAATGAGACACGATATTCGTGCGATAGACAACACGCTGTTTATCCGGCTTGTTGCGGTAGCTGAGAATCAAGTAGTGAATGCAGCTGTTCGATTTGCTGAAGACACCCCCAATAAACAGATGAACAGCCTGCGAGATATAGATTTCCGGCGTGGAACAAATGGCGAAGGCCGTATCGTCGTTGATATGACAAAAGTTAATGCTGGCGTTGATGTTCAACAGCAAGGCGACGAGGTTTTTGTCGAGTTTGTCGATACTTCACTGCCCAGCAGCCTGAGAAGGCGATTGGATGTGGTAGATTTTGCGACACCTGTGAGTACCATTGAAACTGCCAAGAAGGGCGATAACGTCCGCATGATTGTTAGATCCAATGGTCGATGGGAACACTCTGCACGTCAATCTGGCTCACAGTTTATTTTGGAAGTGCGTGCGCTGACGGATAGCGAAGAAGAATTGGAAAAAAGAAAGCGAATCAATGGTGGTTATACGGGTGAGCGATTATCGCTTAATTTTCAAGATGTAGAAGTAAGAGCGATATTACAAGTCATTGCCGACTTCACCAATCTTAATATCATTGCCAGTGATTCTGTCAGCGGAAATCTTACCTTACGGCTAAAGGATGTTCCTTGGGATCAAGCGTTGGATATCGTGCTGCAAGTGCATGGTCTGGACAAGCGCAAAACGGGAAACGTCATTTTTGTAGCGCCGCGTAAAGAAATGGCGGATAGAGAATTATTGGATCTGGAAGCACAACTGCAAATAACCGAAATGGAGCCGCTACGTACAGAAATTTTCCACCTGAATCATCGCAGAGTTAATTCCATATCGTTTGAAGGAATGCTCAGTAAGCGCGGTACAATCAATTTAGATGAAATCAGTAACACGGTTACGGTAACTGATATTCCTGTTAGATTAACCGAGATCAGAAAACGCATACAGCGCTTAGATGTTTTTGAAAGGCAAGTCATGATTGAGGCGCGTATTGTTGAAGCGACTGAAACATTCAGCCGGAATCTGGGCGCACGTTTTGGTATACAGAACTCATCGAATCTGGGCAGTAATGGATTGGGAATTTCAGGTAACCTTACAGACTCAAGCGCCTTGGCTGGAGGCGGTTCAGTGGGTGGTGGTGGCAATCTGAATGTCAATTTGCCTGCTGCTGCCGGCGTCGGACTGCTTGGCGGGCCTGCAGCATTGGGGCTAAGTTTGTTGAAATTTAACAACAACCGGTTGATTAATCTGGAATTATCAGCTTTAGAAACCGATCAGAAAGGGCGGATCATTGCGAGCCCGCGCGTGGTGACTGCACATGGCATCGAAGCCATTATCGAGCAGGGTGATCGGGTGCCATATCAGCAAGCGACAAGTAGCGGCGCCACCAGTATCCGCTTCATGGATGCGACACTCCGACTAAAGGTAAAGCCATTGATCACCTATAATGGTCAAATTGATATGGAATTAAATGTCAATCAGGACAAAATTGGCACGGCGATTAATCAATTCCTGCCACCGCCAATTAATACCAAACAAGTCACTACCAAAGTTCTGGTGGAAAATGGTGGTACTGTCGTGATTGGTGGCATTTTTGACCGCACTGAGAATCAAGTCGTCAATAAGGTGCCTTTGTTGGGTGATATTCCGGTGTTGGGCAACGTTTTTCGTAATACGACCAAAGTGGATAATAAACGAGAGTTATTGATTTTTGTGACGCCACGTATCTTGAGCGAAAATCTCAATCTGCAGTAACGATTTATTGTCCCGATGGAAATCCAGCCTGACGCCATGCCTCATAAGCAATAATGGCGACGGCGTTGGATAAGTTCAAACTGCGACTGGCTGCAACCATGGGTACTCGTATACGACGAGACTCTGGAAATGTTTCCAATAGCTGCATCGGTAAGCCGCAACTTTCTGCACCAAATAGAAAAGCATCTCCGGCGGCGTAGGTAACTTTGTCGTAGCGCTGTTTTCCCTTGGTAGTCACTGCAAACACACGGTGTTCCTGCAAATTTTGACTGCAATTCAGCCAATTTTCATGCACTTTGATCCGAGCAAATTCGTGATAATCCAGACCGGCGCGCAATAACTGCTTGTCTTGAAGTGGGAAACCCAATGGTTTCACAAGATGCAACTGTATGCCGGTATTGGCGCACAGGCGGATAATATTGCCCGTATTGGGTGGAATCTCAGGTTGATGAAGAATAATGTTAAACATAGGATTTATAGAAATGGTTTTTTACACCATGTAAGGGCCGGTTTGATGGATCTCGGATAGCGTTCGGGCAACTACCCAATTACTGATTTCAGCAGCACCTTGCTGGCGCAGCGTCTTCGCCAATTCGTTCAATGTGGCGCCGGTTGTCATCACATCATCGACTACCGCGACATGCTTGCCCGATAGATCGATTTTACAGCTAAATGCTTTGCGGATGTTTTTTTGGCGGTCTTTCCATGGTAATCCGGTTTGCGGCAATGTATGCTTGATGCGGCTACAGCTGTCTGGCAGAATCATAATTCCCATGTGCTTCGAGATATAGCGACTGATTTCCATCGCCTGATTAAAGCCGCGTTCGCGCAGCCTGATCGGATGTAGCGGCATTGGTATGATGACATCCGGGCGCATTGCTGTTGTGGTTAGTTTTTTGATGAGCAAGTCAGCAAGAATCGGTGCGATGGCCAGATTGGCCTGGTATTTGAATGAATGGATCAGCGCATCAATGGGAAAGGAATAGCGCAATGCCGCAATGGTACGTGTGAAAGCCGGTGGTTTTTTCAAACAAGCACCACATATTTCCGCTGTTGGTACCGGCCATAGGCAAATGGGGCAATGGTTTTCTGGCAGTTGCGGCAAGTGAATCATGCATGAGTCGCATATGTCCAGGTCGGCGGCAATGCCACATAGTACACAATTTTTCCGAGTGAAGATTTGCACGGTAATTAATCAGTTGTTAAAAAATGAATGGCGGAAAAATTGACAGCGTGCATTGAATCCTTGATCATCCAAGATTATCGGCAATTGAAGCGATTCGTTGTCCATTTGAACAGAACGACAGGTAAATCGGCATGAATTACAATTCACTTACAACGCACGAAACACAAAATGACTCAATCAGTATAACCGGAAAATCGGAAGACTCAACATATTGGAGCGTGGCGGACATCGAGGCATTATTGGACGCACCATTTAACGATCTGATTTATCGCGCACAATGCGTGCATCGTCAGCATCATGATGCCAACGGTGTGCAATTATCGACGTTGATTTCCGTGAAAACCGGTGGTTGTCCCGAAGATTGCGGTTACTGTCCGCAAGCGGCGCGCTATCATACCAGTGTTGAGAATCAGGACATGTTGTCGCTCGATGACGTGGTGTCCGCCGCGGCTGCCGCAAAAGCCAAAGGCGCTTCACGGTTCTGCATGGGTGCCGCCTGGCGCGGTCCGAAACAACGCGACATCGAGAAAATGACCGAAATGGTACGCGCGGTCAAATCACTGGGGATGGAAACTTGCGCTACACTGGGCTTGTTGAAACCCGGCCAGGCAGAGCAACTTGGTGAAGCCGGCCTGGATTATTACAACCATAATCTCGATACAGCGCCGGAATATTATGAAGAAATCATTACCACGCGGCAATATCAGGATCGCCTGAATACATTGCAGGAAGTGCGTAATGCCGGCATCAATGTATGTTGCGGCGGTATTGTCGGAATGGGCGAAACCCGCCAGTCGCGCGCCGGATTGATTGCGCAATTGGCGAATCTGAATCCATATCCGGAATCGGTGCCGATCAACCACTTGGTGCAAGTCGAGGGTACGCCACTGTATGGCACCGCAGCGCTCGATCCGCTCGAGTTTGTGCGCACTATTGCCGCGGCGCGGATCACCATGCCCAAAGCCATGGTGCGGTTATCTGCAGGTCGGCAGGAAATGTCTGAAGCCATACAGGCGCTGTGTTTTCTGGCAGGGGCCAATTCCATTTTTTATGGTGACAAGCTGTTGACGACAGGAAATCCGGAAACGGACCATGACCGGGCATTGCTGGATAAATTGGGACTTCACGCGCTGTAATGTTGTAAACCATGTTTCCAGACCTGGCTGAACAGCTGTGTGTCCGTGAGCAACAAGGGCTACGGCGTTTCCGGCAAGTCGTCGAAAGTCCTCAAGCAACTCACATCACCATTGATGGTCGCGACTATCTGGCATTCAGCAGCAATGATTACCTGGGATTGGCCAATCATCGGGACTTGATCCAATCCGTGTGTGAAGGCGCGCAGCAATATGGCGTGGGAGCAGGGGCATCGCATCTCATTCATGGTCATTCTGCCGCGCATCATAGTCTGGAAGATGCGCTGGCGCAGTTCACTGGTTTTCCACGAGCCTTGTTGTTTTCTACCGGTTATATGGCAAATATCGGTGTCGTCACTGCCTTAGTGGGGCGTGAGGATGCGATTTTTGCCGATAAACTGAATCATGCCTCGCTGAATGATGCGGCCTTACTGTCACGAGCGAAATTCATTCGCTACCCGCATATCGATCTTGCTGCTTTGGAGCAACGTCTGGCAACTTCGAATGCGCGGCGCAAGCTGGTAATCTCCGATGCAGTATTCAGCATGGAAGGCGATATTGCGCCGATTCCTCAGCTGGTTGCCTTGTGCGAGCAATATCATGCGCTGTTGTTGCTGGATGATGCGCATGGTTTTGGTGTATTGGGCAAGCAAGGGCGGGGCAGTTTATTGATGTCCGATCATCTTAAACAGCATTCGCCGAGCATCGTGTACATGGCAACGCTGGGTAAAGCAGCCGGTGTATTCGGTGCATTTGTTGCGGCTCAAGCAGAGGTGATCGAAGCCCTGATCCAATCCGCGCGCAGTTATATCTATACGACGGCTACACCGCCATTGTTATCGCATGCGTTATTGACAAGTTTGCGGCTGATTGAGCAAGATGAATGGCGGCGCGATGCATTGGCGCGAAACATTGCACAATTGAAAGAGGCGTTGCAATCATCGCCGTGGCAATTACTGCCTTCCAGTACGCCGATCCAGCCTCTGTTGATCGGAGACAATGCCGAAACCGTGCGTATCAGCCAGGGACTACGCAAACGTGGTATTTTGGTTCCGGCAATTCGCCCGCCGACGGTGCCGCAGGGCACAGCGCGATTACGTATTTCGTTGTCTGCTACGCATCAACCGCATGATATCCTGCAGTTGACACAAGCCTTGCACGAGCTGGTAGTATCATGACGCCATTGCATATCGAAACCCTGGGGCAAGGCCCCGATCTGGTTTTATTGCACGGCTGGGCGATGCACAGCGGCATCTGGAGCAGCGTGCGCGAACAATTGAGTCAGCAGTTTCGCTTGCATCTGGTAGATTTGCCCGGGCATGGTTTGAGTCCCGCCAGTGAACCAGGCACGTTGGATCATCTGGCCGATATCATTGCAGAAATTCTGCCGAAGCATTGCATGCTGGGTGGTTGGTCATTGGGCGGACAGATTGCGATGGAATTGGCGTTGCGTGAACCGGAACGTGTGCAGAAGCTGGTGCTGATTTCCACCACGCCCTGTTTTGTCAAGCGTGATGATTGGGAGTCGGGCATGGAGCGCAAATTGCTCCAGCTTTTTCTTGAGAATTTGAAACTCAATTATGCCACCACGATCAATCGTTTCCTGACGCTGCAAATGAGCGGTGACCGCGATGCGAGTAAGATTTTGTCGCAACTGCGCAAGCATTTTTTTCAGCGCGCCGAGCCGGATCCCAGTGCACTGGAGAAAGGTTTGAAGATTTTGCAGCACAGCGATTTACGCGACCGTATTACCGCGATCCGGCAACCGGTTTTATTATTGCACGGTGAAAATGATGTGATTACCCATTCGGCTGCTGCCGATTGGATGCATCAACAATTGCCGCAATCGCAACGGGTGATGTTTCCGCACTGCGGCCATGCACCGTTTTTATCGTATCCTGAACAATTTTTGACTTGCCTCAATGAATTCCGAACACACGCTTGATAAAAAACAATTACGCACCGCGTTTGAGCGTGCCTCGACCAGCTATGACCAAGCGGCGGTGCTGCAACGCGAGATCAGCAACCGCATGCTGTCGCGTCTGGAATACATCAAATATCGGCCCGATGTGATTATCGATGCCGGTAGCGGTACGGGCTATGGTAGCCAGCAATTGGCCAAACGCTATCCCGCCAGCCAATTGATAGCGGTCGATATCGCCTGGGCGATGTTGTCGTATGCGCGACCGGAAACCGCCTGGTGGCAACGCCTGCTGCCTTCGCAGCAACGCACGGATTATGTATGCGCCGATATTGAACAAATTCCGGTTAAAAATGAAAGTGTCGGCATGATCTGGTCGAACCTCGCGTTTCAGTGGTGTAATGACCTGGAACACACATTCGCCGAAATGTACCGCATTCTGCGCACCGACGGCCTGCTGATGTTCAGCACTTTCGGCCCGGATACGCTGAAGGAACTGCGCCAGTCTTTTGCGCAAGCCGATACCTTCAGCCACGTTAACCGCTTCATCGACATGCACGATATTGGCGACTTGTTGGTGCACAACGGTTTTTCCACGCCGGTGATGGACATGGAATATATCACCCTGACGTATTCCGACGTCATCAGCGTGATGCGCGATTTAAAAGCCATCGGCGCACATAACGTATTGTTGGGCAGGCAACAGGGATTGATGGGGAAAAACAAGTGGCAAAAAGCGATCAACGCATACGAAAAATTGCGCCGCGACGGCAAATTGCCTGCGACATTTGAAGTGGTCTACGGTCATGCCTGGAAACCACTGGATCGTCGCTCCGTGTTAACGCCGGAAACGCGCCGGCAATTGGGTTTGATGGGTTAACTAGTTTCTATGGCTACGGGTTTTTTTGTTACCGGAACCGATACCGGCATCGGTAAAACCACCGTCAGTTGTGCTCTATTGCATGCATTTGCTGCGCAAGGTAAAACAGTCGTTGGCATGAAACCGATTGCTGCCGGGAGTGAGAACGGCCAATGGATGGATGTCGAGCACCTATTGGCCGCAAGCAATGTGAATGTTGTCCGCCAACAAATCAATCCTTACGCATTCGACCCACCGATTTCCCCGCATATCGCCGCGCAACAAACGAGCACAGAAATTGATTTGTCAGTCATTCATCAATCCTATCTCGAATTAAGTAAGCAGGCCGAGATCGTCATTGTCGAAGGGGTCGGCGGATTTTTGGCGCCGATCAATCAGCATCAAACGGGTGCGGATTTGGCGAAAACACTCGATTTTCCGGTGATTCTGGTGGTTGGGATGCGTCTCGGTTGTTTGAATCATGCGTTACTGACGGCCCAAGCTATACGGGCCGCCGGTCTGACATTGGCGGGATGGGTAGCGAATTGCATGGACCCGCAGATGTTGGTGTTGACGGAAAATATTGCGACGCTGGAACAACGACTGGATTGTCCGTTGCTCGGTGTGGTGTCGTTTGAGAATGACATGGATGCGCAAAAAGGTGCTGAGTTTCTGGATGTTGCAAGATTGGAAAACTTCAGATAAGTTGTAATACGATGGTGATATATCGTTTTATGCTATTGAATTAACCGTAATCTAAACCCAATGCTCCAAAATAATCCACGCCATTGGTCACAACAAGTCACCGAAACCAGTACGCATTGGATCTTGAACCCGGTGTTTTTTCGTGGGATGATCCGCGAAAAATTGCGCTGTCGCTGAAACACTCTGTTGACAACAGCCAGCGGCGCAAGGGGGCTCCGTTTGCAGCAACAGGATGTGTTGGAAAGAACTAGGCATGAGTTGCGTGAACTGTATGGGAAATCGCACATCGAATCTAGATAGCTTTTGTTAGCCTCTATTAACTGGAAATTATTTCTTCATACCCATGAGCTACTTAGATTTAACCAACAATCAATTGAATCCCCAGGGCTATTGGAATCAACCGCTGCAAAGTTTGGATTCCCCGACAGCCCATGAGCTTGCGCTTTTTGATCAGAACGGCTACGACCTGACGGATTTGGAACAACGCTATGCCGTAATGAACTTGACGCCTGCCAAAGCGCATCGGGAACATCGGCGTGCGTTAAAAGCGCATTGGTTTACGCAGCCGGAGCGGGTGGAGGGAGCTGTGCTTAACCACAGTTTGTTATTCGAGCGTAAAGGATATAGTGGGGAAGCGTTGGCGCAACTCGAGCGCTGGGCGCAAACAAATCCTTTGGTCTACAAAATCATTAAGATGCGCCCTAAGTGGGGACTGGATTTCAGCATGGACTATGCCGACCGCGCGGGTAATGTGTTTGAGGTGTTGCACTGGGAGTACGACGGCTTTGATTTTGACGAAGTAGCGGAACGTAAGCAACAGTTGGAACTCAGGTTGGCAGCTACTGATTGGGACGATGCGGCGGCGGGCATTTTAAAACGGAAAGACCAATGGCATCATTTGGATTTCTTTGCGCAAAGCGACTGGAAGTGCAATTATTTCGGCATCGTTAAAGAACGTTTCAAAATGGTGATTTGGGAGTAGCTACGAGCTGAAAATAAGAAGTTATTATGGAAATAGGATGGATAAGTCAGCCTTCTGACGTAACATATTATATCGTGCCGTAAACCCGATTCTCAGTTTAGGAAAGAATGTGTCAAACTTACAAGATCCCAGAGTTCTTTTCGCCGCAGAGCGCACTCTTCTAGCGTGGAACCGTACTAGCCTTGCCTTAATTGCTTTTGGGTTTATGATTGAGCGTGCTGGACCTCTGCTGAATGCCATTGCGCCAAATCAGGTGCATTTTGTTAGCATGGTGTTGACATTTTGGCTGGGTCTTTCTTTCATCGCCTTGGGTGCAATATCTGCAGTCTATTCATCCCATCAATATGCGGCTGTTCTAAAAACACTGAGTCAGGCTGAGTTTCCCGAGGGCTATGGAGCACGTTGGGGCATGCTGGTTAATGTCGTCGTAGCAATCCTGGGTGTAGGGCTCGTAGTGGCTCTCTACATTGGGCGCTCCTGATTTGATCGCCACTCATTGCTGGGCGGCCACTTTGAGTATTCGCAGTTATATCAAGATTGGTAGGATTTTGAATGATCGAAGTGGTGGAGGAGAAGGCAATCATGGGGAACAACGAGAAGATCTGTTGAAGCTCGTGGACTTGCCCAATCTACAAGATGATCGAATATATTGGGTCATTTCAGAAATCTAATTCAAGCTAGCCAAGCAATAGTAAGTTGAGATCACAGTAAAGTCGATGTGCAGAAATTTTCCAGCATGATCGCCTTCGCTGAGAATCCCGAAGTGATTCAATGTGCAAAAATGCTAAATGCCGCGATGGCGCAGGAAGATGGCGTATTGTGTGCGGTGGAACAGATTGAAAAGCTCATGGACAATCGTCGTGACCTAAGAAACCCTTAGTAATTGTCATTTTGAGTACAGCGGAAAATCTTATGGTTGACTGTGGTTGAGTCCAAAGATTCCTCACGCTGTTCAGAATGACAGGTGTGGATTGTTCAGGGTTTTCGCAAGCGCAACAGAACAAAGGAATCATGCTTCACAAAGAGATCTTAAGCGTTATCGCTATCGTGTTGACATTGACGGCGTTTGTTCCGTATATCCGCGCAATCTTTGACGGTGCCATCAAGCCGCATGTGTTTTCCTGGGTGATTTGGGGTGCGACTACTTTTCTGATATTTCTGGCGCAGCTTGAAGACAAGGGTGGTGTGGGTGCTTGGCCGATCGGTGTTTCGGGCAGCATCACAATTTTCATTGCCTGCCTGGCCTACATAAAACGTGCTGATGTGACCATTACCAAAACCGATTGGTTGTTCTTTGTTGCGGCGCTGTCGTCTTTGCCGTTGTGGTATTTGACATCGGATCCACTATGGGCGGTTGTTTCGTTAACAATCGTCGATGTGCTTGGGTTTGGGCCGACGGTCAGAAAAGCTTATTATTTTCCGCATTCGGAATCCCTGCTGTTTTTTGGTTTGTTCACAGTGCGTAATCTACTGGTCATGATGGCACTGGAGAACCATTCGGTCACTACTCTATTGTTTCCAGCCATCATTGCGGCGGTATGCGTGCTGTTAATGATGATGATCGCTTATCGTAGACGGGTATTTGCCAGCAAAGCGAGTGTTGATAATGGTTTCCTTTAAGCAAGAACAAGGGTTTCCTGAATATGCACATAGCACCGGGTGTATTAAGATCAACGATACCTTGATTGTGCAAACTGATTGTTATCAGTGATTGCACAGTAAGTAATTTGATGATTCCCGGAGGAAAAATAATGAGTGATTCAATAGCAATGAAAAGATTCGAAATCGTTGTCGGAATAGAGCAGCTTGATCAGTTGGTTGAACTGTTAAAAAGATTTGGAATACGCGGATATACTGTTATCAAGGGTGTAGGAGGACTGGGAACACGCGGCATACGAGATCCCGATGATGTTCTTCTGACTGATGAGAACTCAGTAGTCATTTTCACTTGTAAAGAAGATCAAGCACAGAAAGCGCTTGATGAACTGCGACCGGCAATGAGAGGTTTCGGTGGTATGTGCCTGATTACAAATTGTCACGCACAAGCACATTCTTTCTGCTGAGAACATGCCCTAAACTCGTTCGACGAGTATATTCTGTTGTTCAGAATAAGCCGTAGGATTCAACGACGATTTTTCCGCGTATGATATGCATGGCATTTAAGTAGGTTATCCACATTTTTGCCGTTCTTCTTGATTCATTTATCTGCCGAAGGACTTATCTTATGCAAGGTTGGCTACGTTTTATTCTATTTAGCGTCGTTTTTGCGGCATTGTTCGTTGCCGGAGCGCTATCCATGCAAAGTGTCAGGGCTGAGAAAATATGGAACTGGCGCTATACCGGCGGCAATATTGCCGCCAGCGGAACGATTACGACATCCGAAACGATGGATTCGGAGGGTTTCTATCAAATTTCCAGCATTACCGGCCATCGCAATGGCGAGCCTATTGCCCGATTGTATCCGTCTGGCAGCGCAATTCCAGGAAACGAGCCTTACGTGCTTGATAATTTGATCCGCATCGGCAGATCGGGTCAGATCACTATGTATGGACTGGGTTTTTCCACAGCATCAGGTAATCACGTCAACCTTTTCTTTGCCGATTTTCTTGCAACACCGGTCACTATGGAAGTGTTTACAACATCTTCGACCTATCGTGAAGTGCCGGTTACGTTTTTAGCGACGCCAGTGTCCGAGCCTGAAATCAATGTGGAATCGTCAGCCGGGCAATCGGGGAATAAGGATGAATAAGATTGGGTACATTGCATCAAGGAATAGATTGCACGCAGTATGAGCTTAAAGTTCGTTGTATTTAATCAACAGCCGGATATAATGGGCTTTTCAAGCAAAACTGGAGTCTAGTCATGGTTAAGTTAACTGATGTCGCTGGAATTGGTCCTGTCGCGGTCAAGCTGTTGGCTGAACATAATATCAAGACGGTTGAAGCACTGGCGTCGATCAGCTTGACGGAATTGCAAAAAATATCGGGTTTTAGTGGTGACATACGTGCGCGGACGGTTAAGAAATCGGCATCGGATTGTTTGCATAAAGCGGCCAAGCAACTGACTGCTCCGGTCAGAAGCACGCAAACGACTGTTAAAAAGACTGTCAGTGAGAAGCCTGTGGTCAGTCTAGCTTTAAGTCAAGTTGCAGCAGGTACAGCAGAAGACAAGAAGAAAAATAAAAAAAATGATAAGAAGAAAGAGAAAGTAAAAAATAAGGATAAGAAAAAGAAAGAAAAAAATAAAGATAAGAAAAAGAATAAGGATAGTAAAAAGAAGGGAAAAGATAAGAAAGAGTCATGATTAAGCATGCATGGATGACGTAAAGGTGATTCAGTTCATGAGCGAATGGGTGGTTTTTTCGTTTTTGTGATTGAAGTAAAAAAGCATATCAGGATAATTCTTTCGGTCTGACCAAGCATTGCAGGCATGCATAATTGGGTTGTACGGTGATGCCGGTGTCGCCATAATCAAGCACGGCGATTGCGGCGGTGGTCAGTAATTTGCCCATGCTGGTAACAGGTGGCGGATCACGCGACAGGTAGCAGAGTAATTGGTCAAGTCCGGGATTATGGCCAATCAGTAGTAATGTACGGATATTCTCGCTATATTTCTTGATAACAGAAACCAAATCATTGAGTGATGCATCGTAGATTGCGGATTCCCAGCGGATATGATTTTGTGACAAACGTAACTGTTCCGCTACCAATTGGCAGGTTTGTTTTGTCCGTAATGCGGGTGAACATATGATCCGATCGATACGATATCGGTGCTTCAACCATTTACCCATTTGCTTAGCAGCTTTTTTTCCGCGCGCTGTCAAAGGGCGTTCAAAATCGGAGCCGTTCCCTTCAGACCAATCTGATTTGGCATGTCGCATAATGATCAGCTGATGTTTTTGCATAAATTTCTTTAAAAAATTTCCTTATTAATTTATATATTACCATTCCTATGACAACCAACATGGACGAATCCTATGCTGCTGTAGATCTAGGTTCAAACAGCTTTCACATGATTGTGGCCAGTTTGGTAGACGGTCGCTTACAGATCATCGATCGTATGAAAGACATGGTCAGGCTGGCTTCTGGACTGAATGACAAGCACGAATTATCGAAGGAATCCATGCAGCAAGCGCTGGAATGTCTGCAACGTTTTGGCCAGCGCATCAGAGACATTCCTCATGTGAATGTGCGTGCGGTAGGAACCAATACGCTACGCCAGGCGCGAAATGGCGGCGTTTTTTTATCTCAGGCGCATAGTGCGCTGGGTCATCCGATAGAGATTATTGCCGGACGCGAAGAAGCAAGGCTGATTTACTCAGGTGTCGCACACAGTTTATACGATGAAGTGAACAAGCGGCTGGTTGTCGATATCGGTGGCGGTAGTACCGAATTAATCATTGGCCGGGGGTTTGACACCTACTGTACCGAAAGTCTGTATATGGGATGCGTCAATGTGGAACAACGTTTCTTCGATGATGGCAAGATCAAGGCCAAGAAAATGCGTAGAGCCATATTGTTTGCGATGCAAGAAATGGAATCGATTGAAACGGCGTATAAAAAAATGGGTTGGGACCAGGCATTGGGGTCTTCCGGCACCATTATGACCATACGCGATGTGGTGCAGGCGCAGGGGTGGTGTGATTCAGGTATCACAACTTCAGCGCTGGCCCAGTTAGTCGACGCATTGATTGCTATTGGTGATAGCGCGTTGCTTGATTTTGTCGGTTTGTCAGAACGTAGAAAGCCTGTGTTTGCCAGTGGTGTGGCGATATTGCACGGTGTTTTTGAAGCCTTGAACCTGGAAAGAATGAACGTATCTGAAGGCGCGTTACGCGAGGGCCTATTATATGACCTGATTGGCCGGATACATGATGAGGATATCAGGGACAAGACTATTACGGCGGTAGCGCAAAGATATAGTGTCGATATGGAGCAGGCTAATCGGGTTCGGGACACGGCCGAGAACTTGTTTCATCAGGTAAGAACCGCTTGGGAGCTGGACGAGAAAACGGATCTGAAATTGCTCATGTGGGGTGCGGTAATTCATGAAATCGGATTGTCGGTTGCACATAATCAGTATCACCGGCATGGTGCGTATTTGACTGCCAACTCTGATTTGGCAGGTTTTTCCCGCCAGGAGCAAGTGAAACTCGCGATGCTGATTCGCAGTCATCGCCGTAAATTTCCTATGGAAGAGTTCGAATCAATCATCATGTCAATGAGAATTTCGGTGATCAGACTCAGTATCTTGTTGAGGCTGGCAGTAGTATTGCATAGAAGCCGGTCCAACAGCACCTTGCCGAAGATACGCATCCATGTGAACAAAAATCGCGTTGATATGGATTTTCCGCCGGATTGGTTGGACAAGCACCCTTTAACGTTGGTTGATCTCAGTACTGAGCAAGGTTTTCTTCAGGTTGCGGATATTAAGTTGTTGTTCAGTTGATAGCGCTCATTTTGCTAGTAGGTTAAGTCAGTCATCAGTGACAAAAGTGAAATTTTCTTCCAGGATTAGAATTCTTGGCTGATTCTGACGTTTGACATATTTTCTTTGACGTCAATATTGAGTGCCTCAAAAAGACGGACATGAAAGTTATTGATGATTTCTTCATGCAATCCTTGAAATGCAATACTCTCGCCATGAAAATTTGCTGAAGTTTTTACACGAACGATCCCATCCGCATCCGCTAAACGCACACTCAGCGCCATTTCACTTCTGCCGATTCCTTTTACAAGCGTAATGGTTCCGCTTTGCCGATCCGATAGCATGGTTTTCATTCCATTGTCTATCCCGGCTTGTAGTGCCGCGTTGAAAACTTGATCCTTTGTGAAATTCTTAGGACCATCCCAAGTTGAAAACCGCGGTGCAACCGCACATGCAACCAGGAAAAGCACGATTGTAACGATGATTAAATTTTTGATACCTGCCCAGCGTAGTTTCATTTAGACCTTCCTTTATTAAACAATAAATAAAATATGGTGTGACATCGGTTGCTGCGGAACCCTACTTATGCAGTAAGGGCTCCCTTGTACACAGTTACTGGGTTGCCTAGAAACCACCGGAGCTTTTGAAAAAATCATCCATAGAGCCAGTTACATTTAAGCTGGACTGATCGAAAAATACCATGATCAATTTTGCCGTTCCGCCACTAACATAATTCCATGCGTACGTTACAAGGCTTCCTTGCCTAACGATGTCGTTAGCTTCGCAACCAATAATTTGATTAACTTGATCG
Organism: Nitrosomonas sp. Nm84; assembly: GCF_003201565.1. GTDB lineage: Bacteria > Pseudomonadota > Gammaproteobacteria > Burkholderiales > Nitrosomonadaceae > Nitrosomonas. Next base: position 38,648 of record NZ_QJJP01000031.1, read on the forward strand.
AGCGACATACCTACCTGAATGGCATTGTATTTGTCTATCGTGAAATTGGCCGAAGAGCAAAAGCTACTCACTAGAGGAGGAGGAGGAGGTGGTGGTGGTGGTGGTGGTGTAACAGGCGGAGGAGGTGGTGGCACAACCGTTTCTCCTGCTACTCCAAGTAAAGTGAACTGATCAAGATGTATGGTTACATTTTCATACTTCAGACCTCCAGTTACCCATACAGAATCCATGGTCAACACATTTGTTGCTGGATCAAATGCATTATTGGTTGTGCCGGTTAGAGGAGGAGAATCATTCATACCAATAGAATGTTTGTCCACACGACCCAGAGATATATTAGCATTGACTATAAGCTTTGTTGGCGGCGTTGGCCCAATGAAATATACTATAATAACCGGAAGATCGGGGTTAGACTGTACTAGCTCAGACCTGATCTGACAGTTACCAGTTTTTTTAGGTGTTTGTCAGTTTAGATTTGAGCTAAATTTTTTTCTGCCCAAATCGATTTGCCATCAAGCAATGTTTCCAATGGTGTTCGTCCACAGCACATTTTTCCTTGATGAGTTCGTTCATTGTTATAGTATTCCATCCATTCGTCTAGATC
>NZ_QJJP01000032.1 GCF_003201565.1 Nitrosomonas sp. Nm84
CCGGATGGCTGGATTTTGGCATCTGTCGTAATCGTCACTCAAACGCTGGTGGAACTGGTCGGTGAGTTGATTTATATACGCTTGGTGCCTGCGATGATATTTCAAGAGTCTAAAAGTTTAGAGATATCAAAAACATTTAGCAAAAAGAAGTAGTCAGGATAAATAAGTTGTGCTTCTATCCGGGAAAGATTATGCACTCTGAAAATATTCGAGGAATTAGCACTTACTACCTCTTGCGGCAATAGCAATAAACAAACTGCTGAACTGTGCCAAACGGCGTGTGGTGTGCCTCTTTTTCATGTTCGACCAGCTGAAAAGTATCTCCAAATACCGCATGTAAGGCTTCAGGTTGGTATCGCATCACGGGCAGGCCGCTGCATTTTTCTGGCCCATCTTCGGCAAAAGTGGCAACAATCACATGTCCGCCTGGCCGAACCGAACTTAAGACACGCTCGACATAAGCATGGCGATCTGCCGGATCAGTCAAAAAATGGAACACTGCACGATCATGCCAAATGTCGAACCGGTTCAGGGGAAACTTTGCACGGGTAATATCGCCTTCTATCCAGTGAACAATATCCGCATGTTTCCCCAAACGCTGCCTTGCAACAGCAAGTGCAGTTGATGACAGATAAAATACTGTCAAATCAGTATAGCCCTCGGCCACAAGGTCATCCACCAGTCTGGAAGTTCCCCCTCCCACATCAATAATGGCCGCATCTTTACCGAGTCTTGTATTATGGATTAGTCGCAGAGACTGGTCAGCGTGTTCCTGAAACCAACTGACTGAGTCAGATTTCTTGATAGTATATATCTGTTCCCAATATTGCTTATTATCCATCGTAAATTTTCCTAAAAGCTCAATACCTTATCTGAATCGTGAATCAGCGTATATAAATCCTGCATCGTTGATATCGGACATATTCCTAACTCTTCAGGCTGACGAAGCTTAAGACAGGTTCCGCAAGCTAGAATTGCACCACCTATATCCAAAAAACTGTGAATCTGTCCGGTAATATCAAACTTGTCCCTATCAAGAGATTCTACCTCCACACCTTTTCCGAGCAAAAAGACTGAAACAGTATCTCCCTGCTTGCGGGAGAAAATTCCAAGTCGGAAGGCGTTCCATACTGTTTCCGGGTCATTCGAATAAATGATAATTGCGAGTTTCATTTAATCCCCTTCAATTCCATTAGGAAAGCTCTGAAATAGTTTGATATTTTTTGCACTCTTCAATCATTCCCTTTATCAAAAATGTCAGCAAAGCGAACTCAAGAGCCGCGGCACCCATGCCGGGTTGGCGATGAAATACAGCATGAACTGTGAGATTTCTTTGTAGGGTATGCACCTTGGCAACTTTGTATGGTGATGACAGCAGTTTACAAGATGTCCTTTCCATCTTACGAGATTCCAGACAAGATAATTGCTGCCTAATAATTCATTATTCTTGAACCGAGCAACAATCCCACATAAGAATCCAGGGCATATTAGATAGAAATTTCTAGATAAAATAAAATCTGTGTACAACTGCCTTTTGATATGTCGCACAGAAAACAGAAACTTTATGTTCTGCACATACAATTGCAATACAGTTATTTTATATGGTTATATTTAGCGCATCAAATGGCAATAGCTATTCTATCAACTACTTATGAGAAATTTCTAAGATTGGTCCTGATGAATTAACGATTAATCAAATCAAAGAGGGTTGACGTCAATTATAATTTCTAATATATTGGAAACATGGAAATGAGTATTGCAATTAAAGCGCTTGCCGCCCTGGCCCATGAGACTCGTCTCACGATATTCCGAATGCTGGTTCAGGCTGGCGAATCCGGCGTTCCGGCCGGTCAGCTTGCCAAGGAATTGTGCATTCCCAATGCAACGCTGTCTTTTCATCTGAAAGAATTGACTCACGCGGAGCTGGTGATTGCCCGGCAGGAAAGCCGCTTCATTTATTATTCGGCAAATTTTACAACCATGAATGCATTAATAGGTTATCTCACCGAGAACTGTTGCGCCGGTACACCCTGCGGCAATGTTGAAGTTTGCTGCGATGAAAAAAACAGCTAAATATAACTTAACGAAGGAGACAATGATGAAACGCTTTCATGTCCATATTGCCGTCAATAACCTACAGGATAATATCCGCTTTTACTCAGCACTATTCGGTGTCGAACCATCCGTCAGCAAATCGGATTACGCAAAATGGATGCTGGATGATCCGTATATCAATTTCGCCATATCGGCGCGAGGTGCAAAGCCGGGTTTGGATCATGTGGGAATCCAGGTTGATTCTGACGATGCCTTAACCGAAGTAAATCAACGTTTGACGCAAGCCGGTTTGCCTGCTGTGGAACAACAGAATGCACAATGCTGCTACGCATCATCAAATAAATACTGGACAGTTGATCCGCAAGGCATCGCCTGGGAGGCATTTCATTCGCTAGCCTCAATTCCGGTATTTGGACAGGATACCGCCATTCCCACTAAAACCGAAACCTGTTGCGCAGCCTGATCATGAATGTACTATTTCTTTGCACCGGAAATTCCTGCCGCTCTATTCTCGCGGAAGCTACTTTTAATCATCTGGCACCCAAAGGTTGGCAAGCGATGAGCGCGGGCAGTAAACCGACCGGCCAGGTCCATCCGCGTTCGCTTGCTTTGCTTGAACGCGAAGGTATCGCAACCGAAGGGCTTTGCAGTAAATCGTGGGATAACTTACCAGCTACACCGGATATTGTAATCACTGTGTGCGGCAACGCCGCCGGAGAAACCTGTCCGGCGTATCTCGGGCCCGCACTGCGCTCGCATTGGGATGTCGATGATCCCGCTGAAGCGACGGGAACCGAAGAAGAAATCAACACGGCATTCGTGCTGGCTTATCAAACCTTGCGTGAGGGTATCGAGACTTTTTTATCGCTGCCACTCGATGATTTGCAGCAAAATCCTTCCGCTTTTAGGACAAAACTGGACTACATCGGCATTTTGAAATTCAAGCCGTCACAATCAAAGTGACAGCAACAAGCAGAAATTCAAACACCGTGAACCATTGACATGCTGATTGCTCTACTGATTTTCATCGTAACGCTCGTGCTGGTCATCTGGCAGCCGCGCGGCCTTGGTATTGGTTGGAGTGCTCTACTTGGCGCTACCGCAGCACTACTGCTGGGCGTGATTCAGCTCAGTGACATTCCGGTGGTGTGGAATATTGTCTGGAATGCGACAGCAGCTTTCATTGCCATCATCATTATCAGTTTATTGCTTGATGAAGCGGGATTTTTTGAGTGGGCAGCATTGCATGTGGCGCGTTGGGGTCGCGGCAATGGGTATTTATTATTTACCTACATTGTATTACTGGGCGCGGCGGTTGCAGTGTTGTTTGCCAACGATGGCGCAGCTTTAATTCTAACGCCGATTGTGATGGCGATGCTACTGGCACTTGGGCTTAGCCCGGCTGCTACGCTCGCTTTCGTCATGGCGGCGGGTTTTATTGCCGATACGGCCAGCTTGCCGTTAGTGGTATCTAATTTGGTGAACATCGTCTCGGCTGATTATTTCAAGATTGGGTTTGCCGAATATGCTTCAGTGATGATTCCGGTCAATATTGCTTCAATAGCGGGTAGCTTGGGAGTACTCACTTTCTATTTTCGCCGCAGTATTCCGGCGCACTATGATGTCGGTCAACTGAAGGTACCCAATGAAGCAATAAGCGATCCAGCAACGTTCCGTGCTGGCTGGGTGGTGTTGGCTTGCTGCTGATCGGCTTTTTTGGCCTCGAATCTTTGGGTGTGCCCATCAGCCTTGTGGCTGCCACTGGCTCACTCATACTACTCGCGGTGGCGGCGCGTGGTCATGTGATTAACACGCGTAGGGTGGTACGCGAAGCGCCGTGGCAAATCGTTATTTTTTCACTGGGCATGTATTTAGTGGTGTATGGTTTGCGTAATGAAGGCTTGACCGGGTACATTACCGGCCTGCTTGATGTCTTCGCCAGTTATGGCTTATGGGGAGCAACACTTGGCACCGGTTTTCTGGCTGCTTTCTTATCGTCTATCATGAACAATATGCCCACGGTACTGATCGGCGCGTTGTCGATCGATGCAACAAACGCAACCGGAACAATCAAGGAAGCCATGATTTACGCCAATGTGATCGGTTGCGATCTGGGGCCGAAAATCACACCGATTGGCAGTCTGGCAACCTTGTTATGGCTGCATGTACTAGCGCGGAAAAATACGGTTATCACTTGGAGATATTATTTCCAGGTGGGGATTGTGTTGACGGTTCCGGTATTGCTCGTCACGCTGGCTACTCTCGCTATGTGGCTTAATATTCGGTGAGATTACCACCAAAAAGCACAATAACCGTACAAAACAAATTGCATCAACTTTATTAACTTTACTCATGGAGAATCAAAATGACCACCATACAGATATTTGACCCTGCCTTATGTTGTAGCTCAGGCGTTTGCGGTGCCGATGCTGATCGTGAATTAATCAACTTTTCCGCTGATGTCGACTGGGCCAAACAACAAGGTGCTGCCATTGAGCGCTTTAATCTGGCGCAACAACCGATGGCTTTTGCAGATAACTCTACAGTGAAAGCATTCTTGGAACGCTCCGGTGCTGAAGCGCTGCCATTGGTTCTCATAGATGGCGAAGTGGCATTGGCAGGCCGCTATCCAAATCGCGGTGAACTGGCGCGCTGGACTGGCGTTGCTGTGGAGGAAGAAATCGAAGAATCCAGTTGTTGCGGCGGCTGTTGCTAACGCAAACCCGAACCCGAACCAACTACATGACGCAACTCAAATTCCTCGATCAACCGCCGCGATTTCTGTTCTTTACTGGCAAGGGCGGTGTCGGGAAAACGTCGTTGGCTTGCGCTACGGCGATAACGCTGGCCGATGCCGGTCAGCGGGTATTGCTGGTCAGCACCGATCCGGCTTCCAACGTGGGTCAGGTGTTCGGCATGACGATTGGCAACAAGGTTACCTCGATTACAGCAGTGCCCGGATTAGCCGCTCTGGAAATCGACCCGCAAGCAGCAGCGCAAGTCTATCGTGATCGCATTGTCAATCCGGTGCGCGGTGTATTGCCGGACACGGTGGTCAAAGGTATCGAAGAGCAACTATCCGGTGCATGCACGACTGAAATTGCCGCTTTCGATGAATTCACCGCTTTGTTGGTCGATTCGGCGCTGACAACGGATTACGATCATATTATTTTTGACACCGCCCCGACCGGTCACACCATACGGTTGCTGCAACTGCCCGGCGCATGGAGTGATTTTCTTGCGGAAGGCAAAGGCGACGCGTCCTGTCTTGGCCCGCTGGCCGGCTTGGAAAAACAACGCGCACAATACAAGGCAGCAGTGGATGCCCTCGCCGATTCGCAACGCACCCGGCTGGTATTGGTGGCCCGCGCGCAACAAGCCACGTTACGCGAAGTAGCGCGCACACATGAAGAATTGGCAGCCATTGGTTTGACGAAACAATTTCTAGTCATTAATGGATTGTTTCCACAAGCAGAAACAGCACAGGATCCACTGGCAACCGCAATTTTCAAACGTGAGCAAAACGCTTTGGCCGCCATACCGGAAGTCCTCAGCCAATTGCCTTGCGATCATATTTTACTGAAACCGTTTAACCTGGTCGGATTGACAGCCTTGCGGAAACTATTGGTTGATGATCTACCTGTCGATGGTGAAAATAAATCAAGCCACCCTGCCATTCCATTCCCCAGCTTATCCAAGCTAACGAATGAGATTGCCAAGGATGGCTGCGGTTTGATCATGTTGATGGGAAAAGGCGGTGTTGGCAAAACCACGCTGGCTGCGGCCATCGCGGTCAATCTTGCGCATCGGGGCCTTCCCGTCCATTTAACCACTTCAGACCCCGCGGCACATTTAAGCGAAACACTCAGCGGTGCTATGGGCAATCTGCTGGTTGACCGGATTGATCCGCACGCGGAAACCGAGCGCTACCGGCAGCGTGTTCTGGAAACCAAGGGCTCGCATCTGGATGCGCAAGGCAGAGCATTGCTGGAAGAAGATTTACGTTCACCTTGCACCGAAGAAATTGCGGTATTTCAGGCATTCTCGCGTATTATCCACGAAGCGGGAAAGCAATTCGTGGTGATGGATACCGCACCCACCGGGCATACACTATTGTTGCTGGATGCCACCGGCGCCTATCATCGCGAAATTGCCAAACAAATGGATCCTTCCATCGTGCACTACAATACGCCGATGATGCAACTGCAAAACCCTAAGCAAACCAAAATACTGCTGGTAACATTGGCGGAAACGACACCCGTACTGGAAGCTGCTAATCTTCAAGCAGATTTGCGCCGGGCAGGTATTGAACCGTGGGCATGGATCATCAATAACAGCGTTGCTGCAACAACTGCCCACTCTCCCTTATTGTGTCAGCGCGCTAGTAATGAACTTGCTGATATAAAGACAGTATCCACCATGTATGCAAAGCTTTATGCCGTCGTGCCATTACTCCAAGAAGAGCCCGTGGGCATCGAGAAGTTATTGGAATTGTCCAGAAGTAGCCAATAACCGAGCATGTATAGATAAGTGTCGATAAGATTTACCAAACAACCCATCAGATAAGTGGTTAAACAAGATGCTGAAGCTGCTGGTTTGTGAGGCTGCCGTATAGCTCATGGCCTAACCGTCACAACAATCGCCGCTGTTTTTGCCGTGCTCTTGAATTGGCGGGCATGGAACCGTGCCGTAGGAACAGTAAACACAGCAGTCACCCGGCTTCGGCTTGAGCACAGTGTGACACTGCTCGCATTCATAGAACCACTGACACGCATCCGTTGGCATGATCTCAGTTTTGGTGTGGCTGCAAACGGGGCAAGTCAGCGTGGATTCAAGAATGACAGCGCTCATGAAGAACCCTATTCAACGATTTTGACTGATACTTCGTTGAAAAAGCTACGACGCAGCAACCACATCACTGTAAGAGGTAGAGTAACCAACTTATTTACTTATGATTATGATGAATAGAGTCATGATGATGTCCTCCTGGCACGGCATGGCGCGCATGATCACTTAATTGGGCATCAAACCACTGGTGAATAGCAAGTTTAAGTTTTTCAATATGAGTGGAATAAGTAATTTCTGCTCCGTCTGACAATTCCTTATACACAATATTAATTTGACCCACTTTAGCTGCTTTCAATTCTGCTAACCCAGGCATCGTTGTGCCGTGAATTTTTTCTGGATTTGAAAAATTGCCTTGTTTAAATTCTTTAGCAATAGCAGATAAATGTGATCGTATCAGGTTGATTTGTTCAGTATCAGATTTATCCTTCGCAATAACCTGTTGAATTCCTCCAGTGTCTGTTTTGGAAAAAATATGCGTAGTTTTCTCCAAATCAAACGGCATAACATGCGAACCACGTTCAGCAACTTCATCAAGACGCTGTTCATCCGCTTTTTCTACCGCATGAACAGGCGTTGCAATAAATAAAGCCAGCAAGAAAGATGGAATAAACAGTTTGTTCATTTTATTTCTCCGTTACTCAGTTTGTGAAGTGGCTCGTGTTCAAGAGTGCAACTAAGGCCATGCTCCACATTATCCTAGATTCTCAGTTGAAGTCACCTAGGTCGCTCAAGAATCCCATAGATTAAGGCTTTTTGAAAGATTTATGGTATCAGTAAGCAGGTGAGATTTTGATAAATTAGCCAGAATTGGCTGAAAGTATTGTTACATATAGCTTCCAGCTTGATTAAATCAACTGAGGTGCAGTTAATGTTCTTATTGATCCGGCCATTAAAAAGATTGACTAGTATCTCCGTATTCTGGCCTTCTCCGCCATGACAAACCGCACTATTTAATTGCCGACTCTATAATAATAAAGGCTCTAGACTAGCAGACACGATCTGTTAGTTTAGCAAGATGTTAAGAAACAGTAAATTAAGTGATTATTACATTAGAAAAATAATTCAATGCTTTTGCATTGATATACCTGCCAGCAAAACAGCTCTGCTGTTAGGTAAAAATCGTAACACGATTAATCGTTGGTATGGCATTTTCAGGCAAGTAATCTATAGCCATCAGACTGCCCTTAAAGACAAGCTGTTAGGCAAAGTGGAAGTTGATGAAAGCTATTTTGGTGCGAAACGGCATCGAGGTTATCATGGGAAACTCAAACGCGGTCGCGGGACATTAAAACAGCCTGTATTTGGTGTGTTTGAGCGAGATGGCAGGGTATACACCGAAATAGTACCGGACTGTAAGCGCTTGACCTTACAAGCGGTAATACTGGGTAAAGTATCCATTGAAAGTGTCATCTATAGTGATGGCTGGCGTGGTTATAATGGTTTGGTAGATGTAGGATACTCCAAGCATTTTCGTGTATCCCATGGTGATAATGAATTTGCGCGGGATGGGCATTGCCATATTAACGGTATTGAATCGTTTTGGAGTTTTACCAAGCGGCGGTTGGCAAAGTTTAACGGTGTGTCGGTTAACTTTGAGCTGCATTTAAAAGAATCTGAATGGCGTTGGAAAAAACAACCTGATGCACTTGCTAATGAACTATGGCAAATCATCAGATATTATTAACTTTGCTAGTCTAGAGCCTAATAAATATTGACTGTACAATGCTCTTACCGTTTTTATCACAAATTCCAACTGAGATTTTTAGGATTATGTCACAGTTAGTTCTTTTTTAAGATGATATGTGTCGTATGAAATCCATGCGTTGATGCAAAATGTGGACGATCAAAATACCCGTATCCCGTATTCTTAGGGAAAATCTGAAAAAACCCAGCTAGATGTAAAATAGCCATTAGATTGAGACCGCCGCATGAGAAGTAACTGATGAAGCAAGTGGGGCTATCGATACCGCCATTTGTCAAGAAACCGGAAGTGACGTGGCGACAAAAATTTCTGCAAGATCCTGTCTGCTACCTACTGCGTCCTCTGCCTCTTGTGTATTTGCCCAATCCGCCATCTTCCTTCACAAATGTTCTGGGCTTCCTAAGAATGGCGCTTATCTCGCCAGATATTGATGCAAATAACCCTTCTTCACGCAATGAACGATAATCAAAACCGTCCACCGCCAATACATCTTTTAATATACCAGCTTCACATGCTTTCAATAATACGGGATGTCTGTAATCATTAACATTCGTGATGGCAAATATGGTATTGACGCCGGAATTGCGTGCAAAATTTTGTAGTCGCGCCAGAAGTAGATTTTGAGGACGAATCAGTACAGTTAGTGGTAATTCACTTAACGATAATACAAAACCTGTTGCGCTGAGTCCTATCAAGTTAAAAAACTGATCCCGATTTTTTAAAGCATGGCCTATCTTTGCCAGATCCTCCGGTGAGGCTATTTTCTCCAAAAGCAGCTCATGACTTTTATAGTGGTTATTCTGATAACCACCTGCCAGATTACCCATCCAATTCACAAAATCGACATGACCGTCATTATCAATAACACTGTATTGACTGGTATTGATAACGACATGACCTTTGAAACTCGGAACAAATGATGCGATTATTTCTGTGAGCCTGATATCCTGACTCGATGGCGTAGCATTACCCGATGGATGGTTATGCAATAACCAGTAACCATCAGCTTTAACATGACGTTTAGTCTTTTCTACCAAAATACCTAGATCATGTTTGTCATGCCCAATCTTTTCCAGATAAACTGCGCCCGGTAATCTGGAACTCACAGCCGTATGATGAACGATGCGATTCATACGGGTATAAAATATTCTCAGCGTTTCATAGCGCGGATCGCGTAATATTTGCGCCATCACTGCCAGATCATAGCCTGACTTGATGGACTGATTCAGGAAGGTAGTTCCTCCTTTTTCTCGGAAGTCTTTCGGGAAATCACAACCCAGTATGCTGCCACCTGCCCATCGAGCATGAGCTTCGAGCAGTTCTGTATAAGCACCTCGCCTTGCTTCCTTTTGTTTTTTTGTAGTGCCGGGACGAGTCTCAATTTTTTCATAAAGATCACCTTCATCAGGATTGGATGGGTTTCCTGGAATCTTCAGCATATTATCGCGCATCTTGCGGCCTCCTTATCAGATTACCTGACTAATACGTTTTTGCTTGATTTCCTGCTGCTTAGGTTCAATAGGGACTTGTAACCTCAATAAGCTGTCCTGTTTAGCCTGCTGAGATATTTTTTCAACAACCGATCCAATCTGACGTTTGACGGCCTCAATACCCAGCATGCTTTTATTGGCCAGATCATTAAAATCATTTAATTTCTTTGATATCTGCTCATTAGGTGCAAAAACTGGAAATACCGCCACACCATCAACAAAACTTGCTGCTTCAAGCGCCTTTTCCTTGCCGGGGTTTTTGCCAAGGGTTGATGCCAGATGATGATCATCATCTCCGGCAATAATAATGGGCTTATGTGGATACTTTTCATGCAAATCCTTAGCTACTTTGGGCAAGTTACCTGAATCAAATGCGGCTATGACAGGATAATCCAGCGCCTGGGATAGCGTGTCTGCGGTGGCATAGCCTTCAGCAATCACAATGGTAGGTGCTGTATTAATGGCTGCTTCCAATCCCTGACCGTTATTTCCCACGACATGAAAGTTATTCTCCTTTCTACTTCCAGATGCAAAAAGCTTTGCACCACTGGGTTGTATCGTTTGCACACTCCAGATCTGATCATCAATATCTTGTGCGGCCAGCAACAAATCACCGGCTGTCAGCACGATACTATCTGGATTTTCTTCACGCAATCGCTTTACTTCCTGCCAGTTTTGACCAATTTTGATGATTGAATCGGTCGGCAAATCATCCGCATTCTGCGGCACAATTCTCAGATCGCCTGGCCGGGCATGCTTGTCTTTCAGATAAGGGTGCTCGGAATCGGCAGAAGGTGCGATCGCCAGCAAGGCTTGAATTGCATCAGCAATCTTGATGTGCAGTGCCTGTTGTTCGGCTTTTCTGTTTTGCTGCTTGATAGCAGCTTGGGCGATCAATTCTGCTTTTTGCTCATCCGTTAACGAATACCCCTTGGCCTTCCAACGCGTCTCTATACCGGTTCGATTATTCTTGAAATATCCAGCAGGATGCCCATCCAGATGCGCCACATAAAAACCTGATTTCTCACCGGACTTATCACCCTCAACTTTAATTCTGTTTTTGCTGCCATCCATCACCGGATGATTGCCATCAACCAAACAACCTTGAGCGCGCAGCAATTCAGCAAATTCCACGTGAGGATCGATAGCCGGTTCCTGCTGTCTGGAAACATTCTCCGGCAGCCAACGTTGTAATGTTTGAATATCTGCTTCTGACCCTACATACCAGGCATGGGCCTTCTTGTCCCAACGAGCGCCAGCAGATTTCGCCAAATCCTTTTCCGTATAAGGAACAATCAAATATTGACGAGCATTGTCATCATCTTGCTCGGTCTTGGCTCCTGATATCGATACTTCAGTGCTAATTGGACCATTTCGAATGCGGTTTTCATGGATGTTGGCAAGCTTAACGGCCTTTTCATGTTCATTTTGTTCTGCAGCGACATCTATAAGTGCGAGCAGATCCGTTAAATCTTGCGCTTCTTGTTTGGATTCACAGTCTCTCACCCATTGGAAAGTCTGGTCATCACGCTGCATAGTCACGCCCCAAAATTGTGGCTCCGTGTTTATAGAATCAGCCGATACTATAGACTTAATACCATTTTCATCGGTTTGAATGATGTTACCCTGAATCTGTAATTGTCCATTCCAGCTAGCAGGAATGCTAAAACCCAGTTTGTCTTTTGCCACCTCTTCAAACTCCAGGTTATCAATGCCGCCGCCCCTCGAAAATTTGAGTGCATCGGCAACCAGAATGATGGCATCCTGATCCTTTTTTGACATATCCTGTGTCAACTCATTCAACAGTTTGATATTGCGAGATGCGATGGTGGCCAGATCAGGTGAGAGATTCAGTAAATAAGCTGTGGTGTTTTGCTTGATTTGATCCATTTTGGTTGCCTCCTGCTTATCAATTTTCTGTGCAATTTCCTGTTGTTGTGACAATGCCAGTACATAATCCTGGATTTTTTCCGCATCAGCAGCAGCACGAAATATCTCTGTCGGATCCTCCTGCAGCGCTTTGATCCATGAATTTACATAAGCCACATGCTGCCCCGGATCATGACCAATACCCAGCTCACCGCTGAGCAACATGCTGGCAATCTCGGCACGTAATTCTTCGCGGCCGTAGCCTTCGCTACCGAATGGATGCGAGAGATCACGGTTTAAGCGCAATTCATGGCCGGTCCAGTGGCCCAGTTCATGCAGGGCGGTTGCGTAGTAGCGATCGGGGGTCGGAAACTGGTGCTTATGGGGTAAGTGGATACTGTCAGTTGATGGCCGGTAAAATGCACGATCAGCCTCGCCATGGCGGATCACGGCATGGGATGCTTGTAATATGCGTTCTGCCCGCTCCAGTGGATCCCAGTCAGGGGCTTTTATATCGAGTTCTGGCAGATTATCCATCTGCTGCGCATTAAATACGGCGGCATAAAACACCCTGGGACGCTCCAGTCTGATCTGTTCTTTAATGGGATTGCCTTCACTATTTAAAACAGGATTCCCGCTATCATCTTTTTTGATGTGTTCATCGGTGAATTTCCAGTATTGAACGAGCGTGCTTTTTTCACCTTTACGCACTTGCGCACCCAGGCTTATCGCTTGCTTGTACGTGAGCCAACGCGGATCCGTATACGCACGACTCATCAGGTTCAGGCTATTAATGCCCCGGTAGCGTTTGCCGGTTGTTGGATTCACGGGTAATATGGCCAGCAAATCACCGGGTTCCCACGGCTTTTGCCAGGGCGCAACGCCTTTCTTGAGTTGCTCAATCAGATTCTCGGCGACTTGTTCATGAAAAGCTTTTTTAGAATCTTTCATTGTTCATCCTCCGCTGCATGATCGATGCTGCTATCCAGCGCATCTTGTTCACTTAAGGCATCTTCTTTGAATGCACCCAGCCTTTCGGCTTCTAAGGGATTAAATTCAGCCTGGAAGCCCGGTAATTCTGCATCGAGTAGTTTTTCCTTGATCACCTGATCTTGAATGTCAGGATTTTTTGATTGAGTTTCATCGTCCGTTCTATTCATGGCGCTTACTCCTGTTGGCTAATGACTCCAGGTAAATAAAGGGTATATAACCTGTTGAATCTGATCACGCGCAATCAACCCGAAATAGCGCGCATCAAAGGATTGTGGGTTCACATTGGATAGCAGCAGGTACTCGGAATCATTGAGCACAGCTTTAAGCCTGTATTGCGGCAATGGTTGACCCTCAGCATCTGCTGCTAACTGGGCGCTGTTGGGTAAGTGTTCACCATTCACAAAGATGCCAGCCTGATCGATGGAAACCGTATCTCCGGATTGTGCAAACACCCGTTTCAGCAACAAACCGTAACCGCCCGGACAATCTCCTCGGTTGATGTAGGATCGATCCCTGGCCATATCAAAAACCGCATTCTGTGGTGGGCAGAAAGCGACATAAGCACCGCTGGCAATTGGTTCATCAACGACTTTGTAAAAACCCACTGGCAAGCTGGGTGTGGTATTTATATAAATCCCGCTGACACGTAATCCAATACTCAGCACAAATACGCTAACGCTTAGGGTCAGAATCAAAACACCCAGGATTTTGATATTTTTTTTCATGAAGTTGGTTTTCATGCGCTCGAGGTATCTCACAGTCCGGTTAATTTATCGCTAAAGCTTGGGGGATTGACCTGTGCCCGTGCCGTAAAGGTTTCATCCTGGAAATACAAAGGCTGTGTGCCATAGATTGCGGGGAATCCGGCCACATAAATAATCATGTCGCCAGGTTTGGTGATCTTGCCTTCAGCATCTTTCATGGGGCCGGGCAGTCGCATACACTCATCCGGTGTTAATAACGCACGCTGCGTCTCCTGCAGGGTACGTGTCACATGTCCATGCATCATCGATGATCGGCGGCCACTGGTGGTAATCTGCTCTTTGATAACCGTGGTTTGCCCGGTCAGTTTGGATAAGTGTTCCGCTGTTTCAATCCGATTGGGTGCAAATGCGGTCTGGATATGACAGTTGGAAGTAATCGCTTCATCATGTCCGTAGCCGGTCTCGCGACTTTTGAGTTGATTTAAGTCCTGGCAGATCAGATAGGCTTTGATGCCGTAGCCTGCGATAAACGCGAGGGATTCCTGAAAGATTTCAAGTTTCCCTAAGCTTGGGAATTCATCCAGCATCAATAGCAATTTGTGTTTGTAATGCGCGGCTGGTTGACCGTCTTTAAACGTGATTCTATCGGCCAGCTTTCTGACGATCATATTGATCAGAATGCGAATTAAAGGACGCAATCGAGATTTGTCATTGGGGTGTGACACGATATACAAACTAACAGGATGCTCATGGTGCATGAGGTCGCGGATCTTAAAATCGGAATCACTGATATTGTTGGCCACGATCGGATCGCGGTACAAGGATAGATAGGATTTTGTAGTTGATAGCACGGAACCTGCTTCTTCTTCCGGGCGATCCAGCATGTCGCGCGCACTGGCTGCAATCACGGGATGACTCTTGCCATCCAGATAATCCTGCATGGCCATTTCCATCCACAATTCCCTGATATCGCGATCAGGATCAGAGAGCATTGCATCGACAGTCGATAATGTGGTGGGTGTTCCTTCTCGCTCTGACTTGTACAAAACATGCAAAATGACACCTACCAGCAATGCCTGGCTGGTTTTCTGCCAGTGGGTTTGTAATCCCTTGCCATCCGGATCAACGATTAAGGTGGTCAGGTTTTGCACATCCGCTACTTCCATGCCACTGCCAATCTGGATTTCATCCAGCGGATTCCAGTGCGCGCTGCTGATTGAAGCTGGATCAAAACGCAGCACCTTGTTTTTTGCATACTGCTTTCTCCAACCAGAAGTGAGTGCCCATAATTCACCTTTAAGATCAGTAATGATCGCGCTCTGAGTCCAGGAAAGCAGTGTCGGTATGACGAGACTCACGCCCTTGCCAGAGCGAGTCGGGGCATAACACAGCACGTGTTCCGGGCCGCTGTGTTTCAGATAGTGGGTTTTGCCGGAATTATCCCGCCAGCCACCGACATACACCGCATCGTTTTTGTGACTCTTGTGATTCTTGCCTGTTGAAAGCAGTCCTGCAGTTACAATGTCCTGCTTATTTGCCCATCTGGCCGAGCCATGTAACCCCTGATTGGTTTTGGATGAATTAGCCAGCACCATTTTAATAACCAGAACGAGTATCAAACCGATGCTAGAAAATAAAATGCCGAAACCTGCCGCCAGATCGAAGATGCCCGAATACTCGCCATACCATTTATTTGCCCATAGCAGAATTGCCCAGGGTTCATAGATGTTAAAAAAGTGCGCGCCTAATTGCGGCTGATAATTGAATTGTTGCGCAAAATACTGAGTGGCAACTTGGAATCCGCCAACAAGGCAGACAATGGATAATGAGCGAACGATAATCTTGTCTTTTGTGATATTTCTGCTGTCTTTAGAACTCAGATTGACGTTATTCATCAGAGGCTCCTTCGGGTGGTGGAGGTAAGGGATCGTTTTTGACCTACCGACTGCGCGCTATTTACCCTGTACTGTTTCATTAACTCCTGCCGATATTTCTCAAGCCGCTTGTCATCAAATGTCACGCGCATTTGATTTTGTGCGACCACTTCAGCGATCTGAAGACGAAACGATTCAGTTCCATTGATTGCCAGGTGGCTGCCGTACTTCTTCATGGCCACTTGTAAAATATCCACTAATGCATCTTGTGTTGTGTCCGGCAGGACGATGAGCAGTTTGCCGTCATCGCGGATGGTGGTTGATCCTGCTTTATAAGTGACTGTGCCGATTTTGGTGATCGATTCAACAGAACTGTCTTTAATAAAGCCATCCTTGAAGTGGCTATTAGCGATGGAATTATCATTGCCTAGCTTTGCCGATACTTGGTTACCCTTAAATTGACCGATTCTTCTGGATCGCAAAACAGCCAATGCTTCAGCATTGCCGTTTTTGGCTTCAAATGTGAGCCAATCGAGCCATCCTATTCTGGAATGATTAGTTTTAGAACGCTGATAGGCTTTCTGATAATCGCTTTTAATGACTTGAATAGTTGTTTTGAACTGCTGATGTGCGGTTGCATACAGCGCTTTTTTAGCCAATTTTCCAGCTTTGATGCTTTTAATGATGTTGCGCTTGAGTTTTGCTTCTCGTTTGGCGCGTTCAATGAGTTGATCTCTGCTTTGTCGCAATATTGCCCACTGGCTTGAACGCTGTCTGACGCTATTAGCTTGCTCTTGCTGGTATCGCGCATAAAGCTTTGAAGTATCGATTCGATTCTGCAATGGTCTTGGTTGGTATTGTTTGGCGTTTTGTTGTGACGATTGCGTAGAATGTTCATTCTGTACAAAAGCACCCAGTCTTTGAGTTAAATTCCCTTTGGATAAAGAGCGATCAATAGAGCTGGCTTTGACAGCCACACCATTGTTGGCAATCAATACAAATCCATTGCCACGCCCCTTGATTTCAAGGCCATGTCTAGCTAGAGCCTGATGCAAGTCCTGCCAGTTGTCCGACTGCTTCAATTCATCCAAGCACTCACGCTTAATCCAACTCAGCAAGCTCTCTACACCTGTTCTGGTTTCAATTTCCTGCGCTACTCTGGCTGCTTTATCACTCACAGTTTCATGATTAACTTTTGTTAAGCCGTATTCCCGCTCCATTTGCTCACAAAGTTTTGCTACTTTCTTGTAATCATAATAGGGGTTATGGATTGTGAGGTTTATAGGATGTATCTTGTTGATCGCAATATGTATGTGCAGGTTATTGGTATCATCGTGGACTACGCTAATACGTTGATGACCATTAAAACCCAAAACATCGCAAAACCGCTCTTCAATAGCATTAAGACTCTTAAAGGGCAAACGCTCTCCTTCCGGGAAGCTCAGCACCAAATGGCAGGTTTTATCTGATTTGGCACGCCTATTCATTTCCTGTGTGTTTTGTATCTCTATCAATGCAGCTATCTGATCGTCTGAATAACAATTCGAGACCTTGATCTGACTGACACGCTCACTCTTGTCTTGAGGGTCAGTCAGATACTGTATCAGCACAGAAAAGCTGCTTTTGCGCACACATTTGATGGGTATGATTTTAGCGATCATCGTATTTAAGCTGCTTAAGTCAAAAAGGACTATTCCGAAAGTTATTTTTTAAGCTTCATAATGACATCCAGCATCGTGCTTTGCGTATTTCGGATACTGTCCAAGGTCATATGCAACTGTGACTTGCCAATCAATTTTGTACGCTTGTCGTTGGTAAGCCAAAGTTTGATCAATCCACCCAATCTGCCAAGATCACCGTTAATTTTTAGCAGGCTATCTACCTGTCTGCTATCAACAATACTGGGTACTTGATAACCCAGGCCCAGATTGCGCAGATACTCGGCAACGGTTAATCCGGCATCCTGCGCCTTAGTCTTTATTTCAGCTTCCTCGATTGGCAAAACAGGAACCCTGAGCTTCTTATCTCTTCTTTCTTTCCCGATTGTCTTTAGGTTCTTTTGGGCAATCATTTCAGTTTTCCTCGAAGAGCAAGATCAACGTTGAGCACAAAGTGCGAATAAGTTGTGGTGGAGATGGCCATCTCCACATATCTTGCCCGGTTCTGTGAGTTTTAAGAAATATACTAACACTATAATCGATGTTTGCAAATAGTTTATTTTCGTTATATCATAATTACAAACAGTATAAAAACACTTGAAAGAAGCTTTATTCAGCTAAATAACAGTCACTTGAAAACAGAAAGAAAGGATAAGCAATTAATTGATACTGAAAGCAACAAAAAGAAACAGAAAGGAAAGAAAAAAAACAAAAAACTGTTTGTACGCCAAGATAAATATTTTTGTGGAAATTGTGTGATGACTAAATCCTTATCCGATCGAATCGCACTTTATGCGGATAAAAACAAAAGTACCGGTAAGCAATTTTTACCGGCATTCATCGCGTTGAAGCCTGATATTGAGCAGGCACTCAAGGATGGCTGGACGATTCGCCAGATCTGGAACATTTTGCATCAGGAAGAAAAAATCAAATGTTCTTATCAATGGTTCAGGACTTTGGTCAATCGACATATTGGTGAGGACAAAAAGCAGCATTCGCGTATTGATCAAGGAAAGTCAGCTGGAAATGGTCATGAAGGATTTCGTTTTAATTCTGCAACTGAAAAAGAGGAGTTGGTCTGATGGCTAAAATACATATGATTTTGCAAGGGAAGGGCGGAGTAGGCAAATCGTTCATATCATCCACGCTAGCACAACATAAGTTTGCCAAAGGCGGCAATCCATTATGCATTGATACAGATCCGGTTAATGCTACTTTTTATGGCTTTAAAAAACTCAATGTTAAGCAGATTAATGTCATGAACAATGATGAGATTGATCCGAGAAAGTTTGATGATCTGATTGAATTGATAGCTAAAGCAGACAATGACGTCATTATTGACAATGGTGCTAGCACCTTTGTACCGATGTCACATTATCTCATCAGCAACCAGATACCCGCCTTACTTCTGGATATGGGGCATGAACTGGTTGTACACACTGTCATCACGGGTAGTCAGGCTTTACTGGATACACTCAATGGCTTTGTGCATCTGATTAAGCAGTTTCCGAAAGAAGCACTGTTTGTTGTCTGGCTAAATCCCTATTGGGGAGAAATCAGCATGAATGGCAAGCAGTTCGAAGAAATGAAAGCGTATGTGGATAACAAAGCGCGAGTATCCGCCATCATCCGAATTCCGCACTACAAGCCCGAGACTTTCGGCAAAGATTTAAGTGAAATCCTGCAATCTAAATTTACCTTCGATGAAGCGCTGAAGAATAGTTCTTTGCCGGTGATGGTGCGCCAACGATTAACGATTATCCGCAAGCAGCTTTTTACCAACATTGAAAATGTGGCTGCGGTTTTAACATGAGTAATGACAAATTAGATGCGCTCATTGAAAGAATAGCGACAGAACACGGCATTGTTTTGTCGCAGGATGATCCGGTATTGATGATGCATACGCTCAACGAAGTGTTGCTGGAAGAGAATAAAGAAGCCCATGCTGAGCTGTTAAATAATTACCAGGCGATATTGGAAGAGAACTTTAATCGGTGGTGTGAATATTCGACCAAAAAATCCAATGCACTGATTAATGCGTCTATGGGTAACGCGCAATTAACACGAGATCAATTCCTGGAAAGCTGTATTCAGCTGATCGATGAAAAGATAAAAAGCGGGGTGGATCAGGAAACTTACGATTTAGTCAGAATTTCCAGACAGGCGGCCATCATCAATTTATTGGCATCAACCTTACTCTTGGTTTCAGTTGTAACCATATTTTTGATTTTGTTATAGCAAGGTTTTCTAAAAATAAGTTGGATAGTACATGAGAACATTAAATTTAAGTGAAGCTGCCCAATTCTTGAAGTTGCACCCTGAAGAAGTGCGTCGTCGCGCTAAAGCAGGAATTATTCCGGGTGCAAAATTAGGTAAACGGTGGGCATTTATTGAAGATGATCT
Organism: Nitrosomonas sp. Nm84; assembly: GCF_003201565.1. Taxonomy (GTDB): domain Bacteria; phylum Pseudomonadota; class Gammaproteobacteria; order Burkholderiales; family Nitrosomonadaceae; genus Nitrosomonas. Next base: position 19,597 of record NZ_QJJP01000032.1, read on the forward strand.
TGCTGACCACATTCGCTCGTTATATGCTTGCACTCGGCAAGCGTTACAAGTGGGACATGAGGAGAAACAATTATGTCACTCTGTAAACGTGGTAAGACGTGGTGGATTAGTTTCACCACACCAAGCGGCGAGCGAGTTAGATGCTCTGCTGCAACTGAAGATAAAACCCAGGCGCAAGAATTCCACGATAAGCTGAAAGCGGAATCCTGGCGGGTTGCAAGACTGGGGGATAAGCCAAAGCGGACTTGGGATGAAGCCGCTTATAAATGGCTGATGGAGACGCAACATAAAAAGTCACATCATGAAGATGTGGCTAAAATAAACTGGCTCCAACAGTTCTTCAGGGGTAAGTATCTGGATGAGTTGACTCGGGATGTAATCGCAAAGATTGGTGAGTTAAAGCTTCAGCAATCAAGCCCGGCAACAGCTAATCGCTTATTGGCGCTAATTCGTGCAATCTTGCGGCGATCCGCTTTAGATTGGGAATGGATTGATAAACCACCCGTGATTAAACTGTATCGTGAAGCAAAGCGGCGAGTGCGTTATTTAAGTGCAGAACAAGCCGGTTTGCTTATCCAAGAACTGCCGGAACATTTGGCGGAGATTGTGAAGTTTTCATTGGCTACAGGATTGAGACGATCAAATGTCACAAAACTGGAATGGTCGCAAGTCGATATACAGCGAAATGTTGCGTGGATACACGGCGATCAGGCCAAAGCAGGAAAATCGATTCACGTTACGCTCAATTCGACGGCTATAGCAGTATTAACCAAACAGATCGGCAAGCATCCCAAGTCAGTATTCAGTTACAAGGGCAGACCAATCATCCAAGTTAATACAAAAGCTTGGTATAAAGCGTTAAAACGTGCAGGTATTGAGGATTTTCGTTGGCATGATTTGCGCCATACCTGGGCAAGTTGGTTAACTCAGAATGGTGTGCCATTAAATGTCATTCAGGAGATGGGCGCATGGGAGTCTGCTGAGATGGTGAGACGTTATGCGCATCTGGCTCCAGAGCAATTTGCTCAGCATGCGAGAATCGTGGATAGCGTACTTAATGGCACAAATTTGACACAATCGAAGTAAAAGTGTTTCAGTATTGTTCGTAAGTCTTTGTTTTTTGGTGCTGTTGAGAGGAGTCGAACCTCCGACCTACTGATTACGAATCAGTTGCTCTACCAACTGAGCTACAACAGCCAAGACTTAAATGAAGCCCTGCATTATAGATGTTTGGGGAACTGCGGGCAAATTATAAAGAACTCGGTTTGCTTGTTTACTGTTTAACTATCATTTTTTTTTGAAGTGATTCAGAGGCTATTCTTGAGCGATCGAATTCAATATTTTTTCAACAAATTTCGCTTAAGTTCGGCTAAATTCGTCAAAAATCTGTACATTTTTATGATAACAGTCCATAATTATTAGATGGATGTGGAAAATGCAAATGCTAAGAATATCTTGATTATTCATGGCCCCAATTTGAATCTGCTGGGGATTCGTGAGCCGCAGATTTATGGTGGTAATACGCTGCAAGATATTAACAGAAATTTAAGTAAATTGACTGAAAATACTGATGTTAGACTGGGTTTTTTTCAGAGTAATGCTGAATCCGCTTTGATAGATAGAGTTCAGCAAACAATGCATGATAGAACAAACTTCATTATTATCAATCCGGCTGCCTATACGCATACCAGCATTGCGTTGCGTGATGCGCTTGCGGCGGTAAAATTGCCTTTTATCGAAGTGCATTTATCGAATATCTATTCTCGTGAATCTTTTCGGCAGCAGTCTTATTTTTCGGATTTGGCGATTGGTGTTATCAGTGGCTTAGGGGCTAAAGGATACGAACTGGCGCTGAGGTATGCGATGGCATCCCTTTGACGGGGGGGGCTATAAATACTTTTAAACTTCAATTCTTATGACGCTGCGATCTTATTTTGCGCATTTTTACATTAAAGTAGTATTTTGGTTGTTTCTAGTTATAAAACTACCTTAAAGCGAGGCAATGTCTCGGGAGATTGGATATGGATTTAAGAAAGCTTAAGAAGCTCATCGAATTGGTTGAAGAATCGAGTATTGCAGAACTGGAAATTACGGAAGGTGAGGAAAAGGTTCGCATCAGCAAATCTGGTTCTGGGGTGCAGAATTATGCATTTCTGCCGCCTGCTATGCAACCGATGATGCCTCCTGCTCAACAGCCAGCATCGATACCCGTTTCGGAAACTGATAAAGTTTCTGAAGCCTCGGATGCAAATAAAAATTCATTGCCTGACGGTCATGTTGTTAAATCCCCCATGGTTGGGACATTCTATCGGGCAGCCTCACCAGGAGCGAATCCATTCGCGGAAATTGGACAAAGCGTCAAGGTGGGCGATACGTTGTGTATTATTGAAGCGATGAAATTGTTGAATGAAATTGAGGCCGATAAGAATGGTGTTATCAAAGCGATTTTGCTAGAGAATGGGCAGCCGGTTGAATATGGTGAGCCTTTATTCGTCATCCAATGATTGCCGAATAGAGATCAGATAATTATGTTTGAGAAAATTCTGATAGCAAACCGTGGCGAAATTGCCTTACGGATTCAGCGTGCTTGCCGTGCGATGGGCATCAAAACCGTGGCGGTGCATTCTGAAGCTGACGCGGAAGCAAAATATGTCAAATTGGCCGATGAGTCGGTGTGCATTGGTCCTGCGCCAGTGGCGCAGAGCTATCTTAATGTCCCGGCGATTATCAGTGCGGCGGAAGTAACCGATGCAGAAGCGATTCATCCCGGTTACGGATTTCTGTCAGAAAATGCGGATTTTGCCGAGCGAGTAGAGAAAAGCGGGTTTGTATTTATTGGTCCGCGGCCGGAAACGATTCGCTTAATGGGTGACAAAGTCAGCGCTAAAAATGCCATGAAAAAGGCTGGCGTGCCCTGTGTGCCGGGATCCGATGGTGCGCTACCTGAACACATCGACGAGATTAAGAAAATTGCGCGGGAGATTGGTTACCCTATCATCATTAAGGCTGCCGGCGGTGGCGGTGGACGCGGTATGCGGGTTGTGCATACAGATGCTGCTTTGTCCAACGCAGTGATCATGACGCGCAATGAAGCACAAGCGGCATTTGGTAATCCGGTAGTCTATGCAGAGAAATTTCTGGAAAATCCGCGTCATATTGAATTTCAATTATTGATTGATGAACATGGCAACGCTGTTCACCTGGGTGAAAGAGATTGCTCCATGCAGCGCCGTCACCAGAAAATTCTCGAAGAAGCACCCGCGCCCGGGATTTCTGAAAAATTGCGCAATAAAATCGGCGAGCGCTGTGCTGATGCTTGTCGCCGTATTAAATATCGCGGTGTGGGAACATTTGAATTTCTATTTGAGAACAATGAGTTTTATTTCATTGAAATGAATACTCGCTTGCAGGTGGAACACCCGGTGACGGAAGCCATCACCGGTATCGATCTGGTACAGACGCAAATCAGTGTTGCTGCCGGTCATGTATTGCCGTTCAGCCAAAAGGATATTATGTTCAAGGGGCATGCGATCGAATGCCGCATTAACGCTGAGGATGCATACAAGCTGACACCTTCCGCGGGACGTATTACGCAGTATCATGCGCCGGGTGGTCCGGGGGTGCGAGTTGATTCGCATGTCTACCATAATTACATGGTGCCGCCTTATTATGATTCCATGATCGGCAAGATCATTACTTATGGGGATACGCGTGAACAAGCGATTGCGCGCATGCGCATTGCCTTGTCCGAAATGGTGGTCACTGGCATCAATACAAACATCGCATTGCACCGGGATTTGCTCGCTGATGCATCTTTCTTGCGCGGTGGAGCCTCCATTCATTATCTGGAACAAAAGCTTGCGCTTCATAATAAAAAGGATTGATCGGCAGGCAAGCACTCCATTCAAATTGACCACAACTAACGGTGACGTGATATATGTCCTGGATTACGCTCATCATCAAAACTGACCCGGCTCATGCGGAGCGACTGAGCGATGCGCTGATGGAACAGGGCGCGTTGTCAGTGGATATTCATGATGCTGCCGCCGATACGAAAGATGAGCAAATGCTGTTTGGAGAACCTGGGGAGCCCAGCGGCGAGATCTGGCAGAATGCCGAAGTGTCTGCGCTGTTTAATCAGGATGCAGATATCAAAGAAGTCCTGCGCAATATAACGCATACTGCGCAACTCGATAGTCAGCCTGATTATCGCCTGGAACGTGTTGAGGAGCAGGATTGGGTGCGTTTGACCCAATCACAGTTTGATCCGATCCGGATATCCCAGCGTTTATGGATTGTACCAACCTGGCATCAATCGCCCGATCCGGCTGCGATCAATCTGATACTCGATCCCGGACTGGCTTTCGGCACGGGTAGTCATCCTACAACACAATTGTGTCTTGGTTGGTTGGACCGGAATCTGCGGCCTGGAGACAAAGTCATTGATTATGGTTGTGGTTCCGGGATATTGGCCATTGCAGCGCTGAAGCTGGGTGCGGATCATGTCACCGGTATTGATATCGATCCCCAAGCGATCGAAGCCAGCCAGGAAAATGCAATGCGTAATCAGTGCGATCCGTCAAAGTTCGTTTTTGCGACAACGCACCAAGCCGTTCAACAAGGTTTGCAACCGGACGAGCAAGTGGATGTCGTGGTTGCTAATATTCTGGCGAATCCGTTAGTCCTATTGGCGCCGATTCTTGCACAAACAGTCCGGCAACATGGTCATATCGTATTGTCGGGGATTCTCAAAGAACAGGTCGAAGAAGTCCGGGACGTGTATCAACATTGGTTTGATATGTGCATCGCCGATGAGCAGGAAGCCTGGGTACTGTTAACCGGCATCAAAAGATGAAATAATCGTCACCTTAGCAGGTCGTTGAAAAACATTCTCGCGGCGGCCGATTCATTAACGAGTTGTTGACATCCAATGCGGTCAAATACAGGGAATAGCGTATGGCGCTCGTGACACTCTGTCCTGGTTGTGACACTACTTTTCGTGTCAATGCCGTGCAATTGCAAGCACATAGCGGTGATGTGCGCTGCGGACATTGTCGGCAGGTATTCAATGGTTTTGCCACATTGATTACTGTCAGTGAATCGGTCATTGAATATCCACCCGAGCTTGAATCGCCGCCCATCAACGAGCCTGAAGTGCCTGCGGTACCAGAAGTACCCACAGTACCCACAGTGTCCGCAGAAAGCTTTGCAGTCGCCACAAACTCAGATGATGTCATAGACTTGTCGCTTTCTGCGGATTCGAATCAGGCGGTAATTGCAACTTCAGATAATTTTTTAAGTACTGAGAAACCAGCCAAGCAATCACAGGGTAGGTGGGGATCAGCAGCGAATGTATTTTTACTGCTCCTGCTGATTGGGCAGATAGTGTATATCAATCGTACCGAACTGACTGTCATTGCGCCGGGAATCAGGCCATATCTGGAACGTTACTGCGCGATCATGGCCTGCATCGTGCCCTATCCTCAAGACATCAAGCAATGGGGTATCGAAGCATCGGATTTGCAGAAAAATATTCTGCGACAGCCGGAAGTTACGACGCTATCGGCAACCATTCGCAATCATGCGCCTTTTTCGCAAGCATTGCCCGCATTGCAACTATCTTTATTGGATGAGCACGATCAGTTAGTTGTGAGCCGTATTTTTACAGCACAGGATTACTTGCGGGAAGAGAATAAATCACAGCAATTTATTGAATCGCAGCATGAGATTGAGATACGGCTGGATTTTGACAGCAGTGATTTGGATGTCCTGGGTTACCGCTTGTTGTTGCTTTATCTTTAACAGGTTGTTGAAAAACTATCTGCGTTGACGTTGCGGTGCAAAAACAGTCAAGATGTTCACTTTATTACGCATAAGTTGTATTTTCTCGCTTGCTTTTGCCTTGTGTCAGCTCAACAGCCTGCAAGCAACCTATACGATAGATCGAAACAGCTCAGGTATAATGCCTCATCCATCTTTTTTACAACATGAACAAATCCATGACTAGAGAATCCCGCACCGCTTTATTGGAAAGTTTGTTTGGCCAACGCATCCTGATTTTGGATGGCGCGATGGGTACGATGATTCAGACCTTCAAGCTCGCCGAAGCGGATTTCCGTGGTCAGCGGTTTGCTGATTTTCCGCATGACCTAAGAGGGAATAACGATTTGCTGACCCTAACGCAGCCGGACATTATTCGGTCGATTCATGCCGGTTATCTGGAAGCGGGCGCGGATATTATCGAAACCAATACATTCAATTCCAATGCGGCTTCGATGGCTGATTATCACATGCAGGATTTGGTGTATGAACTAAATTTCGCCGCGGCAAAGCTGGCGCGCGAGACAGCGCAGACCTTTGAAGCAAAAACACCGGAGAAGCCGCGTTTTGTCGCCGGTGTGATTGGACCCACCACCAAAACAGCGTCCATTTCGCCGGATGTCAATGATCCGGGTTTTCGCGGCATTACCTTTGATCAATTAGTCGCCGATTATACGGAATCCATTTGCGGGCTGGTCGATGGCGGGGCGGATATCCTATTGGTCGAGACCATTTTCGACTCGCTCAATGCCAAAGCTGCGCTGTTTGCCATTGATCAATATTTTGAAGATCATGGTATACGTCTACCAATCATGATTTCCGTCACGATTACCGATGCCTCTGGACGTACGCTGTCGGGGCAAACACCGGAAGCATTCTGGAACTCGGTGAGCCATACTCGGCCGTTATCGGTCGGTATTAATTGCGCATTGGGTGCCGAACTCATGCGCCCTTATGTCGAAGAACTGGCGGGTGTGGCGAATGTGTATACCAGCGTGCATCCCAATGCTGGCTTACCGAATCCTTTGTCGGAAACAGGCTACGATGAATCGCCGGAATATACTGCGAGCCAGATCAAAGGGTTCGCGCAATCGGGCTTTGTGAATATTGTCGGTGGCTGTTGTGGTACCACACCAGCGCATATCAAGGCGATTGCGCAGGCTGTTAGCGATGTCGCGCCGCGTAAAATACCCGAGATTCCCAAGAAATTACGTTTGTCCGGCCTGGAACCACTGAATATCGGGGACGATTCCTTGTTTGTCAATGTCGGCGAGCGTACCAATGTGACAGGTTCCAGAGCGTTTGCCCGTTTGATACTCAACGATGATTATGCGGAAGCCCTAAACGTGGCGCGTAGTCAGGTTGAGAATGGTGCGCAGATTATTGATATCAACATGGATGAAGCCATGTTGGATTCGCAAAAAGCCATGGTAACTTTTCTGAATTTGCTGGCGGCCGAGCCGGATATCTGCAAAGTGCCGATCATGCTCGATTCCAGTAAATGGACGGTGATTGAAGCGGGTCTGAAATGCGTGCAAGGCAAACCCGTCATTAATTCCATCAGCATGAAAGAAGGCGAAGCCGAATTTATCCATCATGCCAAATTGGCCCGCCGCTACGGTGCGGCGGTGATCGTGATGGCGTTCGATGAACAGGGCCAGGCCGATACGCTGAAACGTAAAGTGGAGATTTGCACGCGCAGTTATCATTTGCTGGTCGACCAGATTGGATTCCCACCCGAAGACATCATCTTTGATCCGAATATTTTCGCCATTGCGACGGGGATTGAAGAGCACAATAACTATGGCGTTGATTTTATCGAAGCAACTCGCATCATTAAACAAACTCTGCCGTATGCCAAAATAAGCGGCGGAGTGTCGAATGTGTCGTTTTCCTTCCGTGGTAATGAGCCGATTCGTGAAGCAATTCACACTGCTTTCCTGTATCACGCGATTAAGGAAGGCATGACGATGGGCATTGTCAACGCCGGGCAACTGGGGGTTTATTCGGATATTCCAGCAGAGTTACTGAAAAAAGTCGAGGATGTCATCCTGAATCGGCGCGAGGATGCGACCGAGCATTTGGTTGAATATGCAGAAAACTTCAAAGGTAAGAAAAAAGAACAAGTTGAAGACTTGGCCTGGCGTGATGAGCCACTGCAACAGCGGCTGACCCACGCGTTAGTCAGAGGTATTTCCACGTTTATTGTGGAGGATACCGAAGCAGCTCGTGTGGAGATTGAAAATAAGGGTGGTCGCCCGATTCAAGTGATTGAAGGGCCGTTGATGGAAGGCATGGGTGTGGTGGGTGATCTGTTTGGGGCGGGTAAAATGTTTTTGCCGCAAGTGGTTAAATCCGCGCGCGTGATGAAACAGGCAGTCGCCCATTTGTTGCCTTTTATCGAGGCCGAAAAGAAATTATCGGGCGATAACAAGCCGAAAGGAAAAATTGTCATCGCCACCGTCAAGGGCGATGTGCACGACATTGGCAAAAATATTGTCACCGTGGTTTTGCAATGCAACAACTACGAAGTGATCAATATGGGCGTGATGGTACCGAGTGCGCAGATCCTGGATATGGCGCGGCGTGAGAAAGCCGATATCATCGGTCTGTCCGGATTGATCACGCCGTCGCTGGAAGAAATGGCGCATGTCGCCAAAGAAATGCAGCGTGAGGGGTTTACCATTCCATTACTGATCGGTGGCGCGACCACTTCTAGGGTACATACCGCAGTCAAAATTGCACCGCATTATGAAGGTCCGACCGTATGGGTGCCGGATGCCAGCCGTGCGGTGGGTGTATGCAGTAATTTGCTGTCCCAGGATTTGCAAGCAGGTTATGTGCAGGAAATTAAGGACGAATACGAGAAAGTACGCACGCAGCACAAAAACAAGAAAGGACCGGCGAAGCTGCTGACGCTGGCTGAAGCGCGTGCCAATGCGTATAAGACCGACTGGAAAAATTATCAACCGTACCAACCCGAACTGATCGGTATCCGTACGCTGAATAATTATCCGTTGGAGAAGATCGTTCCATATATCGATTGGACGCCTTTCTTCCAGGCTTGGGAACTCGCCGGACGTTATCCGGATATTTTACAGGATGAGGTGGTTGGAGAAACGGCGAGCCAATTATTTCGCGACGCGCAGACGATGCTGAAGAAAATCGTCGAGCAGAAATGGCTGAGCGCCAACGCGGTGATTGGTTTGTTTCCGGCCAATGCCGTCGGCGACGATATTGAAATCTATACCGATCAAACGCGCAGTAAACTGGCTATGACGTATCATTGCCTGCGCCAGCAAGATCAAAAACCCACAGGCAAACCCAATCGTTGTCTGTCAGACTTTATTGCACCGAAGGAAACCGGCATCAAGGATACCATTGGTTTGTTCGCCGTGGGGGCCGGGTTTGGCATTGATGAACGCGTCAAAGCCTTTGAAGATGCCAACGATGATTACAGCGCAATTATACTCAAGGCGCTGGCGGATCGCCTGGCCGAGGCTTTTGCCGAGCACATGCACTCACGGGTGCGACGTGAATTCTGGGGTTATGCCAAGGATGAAACTTTAACCAATGAACAATTGATCAACGAAGAATATCGCGGCATTCGTCCCGCGCCGGGTTATCCCGCTTGCCCGGATCACACCGAGAAAGGCCCGTTATTCGCTGTCCTGAATGCAACTGAGAATGCCGGCATCATTATCACAGAATCGTTTGCCATGGTGCCGACCGCGGCAGTGTCCGGTTTTTATTTTGCACATCCTGATTCAACTTTTTTTGCCGTCGGAAAAATCGGCAAAGATCAAGTGGAAGATTATGCGAAACGGAAAGGTTGGGCAGTGGGGGAAGCCGAGCGATGGCTGGCGCCCGTATTAGCGTATGAGCGATAAGTTTTTTGCAAGACTGCGTGAGTGCCTGCCCGTCTATTGACCTGGCAGGCAGTTGCAAAGCTTAACGCCGTAGTGGCAACGCAAATGGTTTTCCAGCACCCGCTAGTCAAAACTGATTAAAGTAAATTGAAACGATTGCGGGTTGGTCAATTTCATGAATACATTATGAACAACTGTAGACGCATCGATCATTACCGACGGAATGCGTAATTCGCTGCTCTGGCTAGAGAAGGTTGCGACATTGGCTGGTTTTGTTGGCAATGTCGTGATAGTGGCCTGGTCAAGCTCAAATATATAGTTCGGACTGTCTTCGATCAACCGTAAACTGACCTCGAGTGCTTCGCCCGTGCCAATATCAACCGCGAAACTTACAACGCCTTCACTGAATACACCTGTTGCATCGGTGACTGCGATTTGATTGATCTGCACGAAGTTGCTGATTAAAACCTGTGCGCCGTTGTAATTGGTCAGCGGGACAGGTGTGGGACCGCCGCCAAGATTGAGACTGGTAGGTGGTAAAGCTGCAATGGCATCAAAAACTGTCATGCCGCCGAAGATAACACGGCCGAATACAGTAAAACCGCTATTCTGATTATCCAGATTCAGGGAATTATCTGCCAGATTGACAAACCACTGGCTGGTAGCACTGTCGGGGTTATCGGGAAGTTTTGCCATGGCAACGGTGCCGCGCGTATTGGAAATCTTGAACTCATTGATAACCGGAGGAAATGTAGTAACGGGAGCAAGAGTTTTTCCATTGCTACCGTCAACAAGCTTGTAGCCGCCGCCTTGAATGACAAAACCAGGCATGCTGCGATGAAAGATGCCATTTGTATAAGCGCCGCTATTGATGTAGCTGAGAAAATTAGCGGTCGTCAGCGGTGTTTGTGTTTCCAGAAGCTCAATGCAGAATTGCCCCATATTGGTACTGAAACAAGCAACCGGATTTGCTTTTGCGATGGATGCTGACAGTAACAGGCAAGCAAATAATGCGGTTTTATAATACTTTTGAATAAAATACATAATGATTGCCCGTTAAAGTTAAAAGTGAATTTTACGCATAGGAACCTACGAGAAGCAATTGTTTTATGATCGATAAACTTCAGGTTTGAAACAAGAGATATAAGCTACTAGGGTATAAAGATGAACGGTTCTTTCGACGCAATGTAGGCGGTAGCAATAAAATTGATCAACATTACAGTGGTTTTGATGATGGCGTTGTTTATTAGAATTCTGTTAAAATACCAAATTCTATAAAAGTGTGTTACGCAAGGAATCGTTGTCATGGCTTACGTAGTAACTGAAAATTGTATTAAATGTAAATATACCGATTGTGTGGATGTATGTCCGGTAGATTGCTTTCGCGAAGGCCCCAATTTTTTAGTCATCGATCCGGATGAATGTATCGATTGCACGCTCTGTGTTGCAGAATGCCCGGTGGAAGCAATTTATGCTGAAGATGATGTGCCTGATGAGCAATTGGATTTTATTGGGCTAAATGCTGAATTGTCTAAAAAATGGCGCCCAATTATTGAGAAAAAAGATGCTCTGCCTGATGCGGATGATTGGGCTAGTGTTAAAGATAAATTGGATCAACTGCAACGCTAAGCAGAAATGGCGGTAATCTGAATACCGCATGTCTCACTCTTCGCAATTTCCGAAAATCCCTTTTGGTGAGGTTTTAAAGCGCATAAATGCCGGTGCTACGGTTATAACACCAAACCGCAGGCTTGCATTGGCGCTTAAGGCAAGATTCAACCAAGAACAAATCAATGGTAAAGCGGCGACTTGGTATACAGCCGATGTCTTGCCGCTGACATCCTTGATTGAGCGTATTTATTTTAATGCGCTTTATTCAAAGCAGGCATTAACGTTACCTTTGTTACTCTCTGCAGCGCAGGAGCAAGTGCTGTGGGAGTCAGTCATTCAATCCTCTGCGGCGGGAAAATCGTTACTGCAGATTCCACAAACAGCGCAATCGGCTCGCGAAGCATGGCAACTGGCACACGCATGGCAGCTTAAGCGTCATTTTCGCGATTTTTATCCGAATGAAGATGTTAAAGCATTCCTGGATTGGGCAGAATCTTATCAACATATCACTGAGCGCAACGGACAGACAGACCAAGCGCGTATTGGTGATCTGCTCACAGAGCACTATGAGTCTCTCGATATAAAAAAACCATTGTCACTGATTTGCTATGGTTTTGATGTGATTGCGCCACAATCGATTGCCTTTTTAAACAAGCTGGCTGCTATTGGGTGTGAAGTTGTAACTGCCAGCTCGGCAATGAGCCAAGCACGGTTTTTGAATAGTATTCAGCGTGTTGAAAATATCAGCAGTCGTGATGAGATTTATCAGGCGGCCGTATGGGCGCGGGCTAAAGTAGAAGCCGATCATGCAGTTCGTGTCGGTATCGTAGTACCGGCATTAGCCAATTATCGCAGTGCATTGATGCGGATTTTTACTACCGTCATGCAGCCGGATATCAGGTTTGCGCTGCCGAGTGCTACACATCCAGTTGTTCCTTTCAATATTTCATTGGGTTTGGCGCTGACATCTTATCCATTGATTGAGTCGGCGTTGGTAGTACTCGCCCTGCTGGATCGGGAGGTGGAGTTTAGTCGTGTAAGCCATTGGCTGCGTTCCCCATTTCTTGCCGGAGCGGAAGCGGAGATGGAGCAGCGTGCGTTACTGGATATGCGTATACGCCGGTATGCGGAGCCTGTGATTTCGTTGGAGCGATTACTTGTGCTCATACAGCAAGCAGGCGGTCAAACAGATTGCCCGGTTTTGCTGCAGCGTTTGTCGGTATTAGCTGCATTTCGCCAAACACAGCTACCCAGATCAGAGAGCCACACTGTGTTTGCCAGAATCATCCCAGAAGTATTGCAGATTGTTGGTTTTCCCGGAGAACGCAGTCTGGATTCCACAGAGTACCAAACAGTGAGTAAATGGCAAGCGCTCATTGCGGATTTTGCGACGCTTGATCATGTCAGTGCCAAAACCAGCTATCACGAAGCTATTCGTCGTTTGAAAAGAATAGCCGGTGATACATTGTTTCAACCCGAAACACCGGAAGTGCCCATTCAAATTCTCGGGGTGTTGGAGGCTGCCGAAATGGAATTTGATTATCTATGGGTCATGGGATTATCGGATGAACAATGGCCTTTGCGTGCCCGTCCCAATCCATTTCTGCCGCCGGAGTTGCAACGTAAGGCAAGGCTGCCGTTGGGTTCTACGCTGGAATCATCGGCTTACTGTCAACGCTTGACGGATGGATGGCTATCCGGTGCCAAAGAAGTTATTTTAAGTTATCCAAAATATAGTGACGATCGTGATGGGCATGAGTTAAAACCCAGTCCATTGATTCAATCGGTACCGCAAGGAAAGCTCACGCTTCCACTGATTACACAGCATCGTGATCTCATCGTTCAATCCTGTGAATTGGAGCGAATCGAAGACAATCAGGCGCCGCCGCTGGATAAAGGAACAATGACGCAAGGTATCAAAGGCGGTACATCTGTCATCAAGGATTACGCCGCATGCCCATTTCGTGCCTGGGCCAAGCATCGGTTACATATTAAGAATCAAGATGTACCGCATGTCGGTTTAAATGCGATGGAGCGGGGCTCATTGGTGCATCAGGTATTGGCGCAGCTGTGGCGTCAGCTGCAAACCAAGGAAGCGCTCGATGCCATCAGCGATGATGATCTTGAAAATATGCTGACCAGCGCTGCCAGCAGTGCGGTTTTACAGATGCGACAGTATCGGCCGGTTGCGCTTTCAGGTCGTTTTGCACAGGTTGAGCAGCGACGCCTGGTGCGTTTGGCACGTGAATGGCTGGCTGAAGAAAAGAAGCGCGGTCATTTTATGGTGATCGCGACGGAGGAGAAGCGCACTATCCGGATCGGTGATTTGGTGTTGAGCGCGCGTTTGGATCGCGTCGATGAACTGGAAGACGGGCAGCACATTGTGATTGATTATAAAACCAGCAAACAATCCATTCAGACAATGCTCGGGGAACGCCCGGATGAGCCGCAGCTTCCTTTGTATCTGGTGATGACCGAAGAAACACAACAACAAGCTGCCGGTGTCGCATTTGCTGCCATCAAGCGAGGTGACATGGGATTTGCGGCGATTGTGCGAGATGCGGATTTGTTGCCGGGTGTGAAAGCCTTTTCCCAATTAAATGCATGCAAACAATTTGACACTTGGGAAGATCTGGTTGCGGCATGGCGGCAGTATTTGACAAATCTGGCGATGGGATTTTGCAGTGGCGATGCCAGAGTAAACCCGAAAAATTTCCCGGCGACTTGTGAATATTGCGATATGCAATTGTTTTGCCGGATTCATGAACGGATTGGCGATAATTCGATTGAGCAGGGCGATGAAAATGGCTGATACGGTGCCGATTCCGGATGCAAATGAGCGCTATCGGGCGCTTGATCCTACGCAATCTTTTATCGTGCAGGCACCGGCTGGATCAGGTAAAACAGCGCTCTTGATTCAACGTTATCTGCGCTTGCTGGCCTGTGTTGATGCGCCGGAAGAAATTGTGGCAATTACATTTACACGAAAAGCCGCAGCAGAAATGCGTGCACGTGTTTTAGCCGCACTGGAAATTGAAAATAAGCCTGTTGATACCGAGACCGCTTATGAAAAACTGAATCGTGAGTTATCGACTGCTGTTTTGCAGCGAGATCGACAGGCTGGTTGGCAGATCACTGAGAATCCGGAGCGGCTACGAATACAAACAATCGATTCGTTATGTGCGGCACTGACACGGCAAATGCCAATGTTATCAAAGTTCGGCGCACAACCTGAGACGACTGAAGATGCTGCAGATTTCTATCTGGAAGCAGCGCGAGTTACCTTGGAGTTGGTGGAACAGGATCATGCCATTGCATATGATGTGGAGCGGTTGCTCGAACATCTGGATAACGATATGGCGCGCATTGAAGCATTGCTCGCCGAGATGTTGGCAAAGCGCGATCATTGGTTGCGCCATCTGCATGGTAGAAATCGAGAAGAGCTGGAAGCATCCTTGCAAAATTCGCGTCGTAGTGCATTGCAATTTGTTTCCCGGCTATTTCCGGAAGCAATACACAATGAACTGCTGAAATTGTTGCATTACGCGGCTGCAAATCTAATTGCTGAAAGTAAATCTTCAGTAATTACCTTCTGCGAGCGCCTGGAAGCAGTATCGGAGGCGGATATTGCACATTGGCATGGAATCGCTGAGTTGTTACTGACTAAGGAGGGTGATTGGCGAAAAAGAATTTCTGTTAAAGAAGGTTTTCCATCCGGGAATACCCAGGCTGAGAAGGATGCAGCAAAAGCGTGGAAGGGTCGATGGGAAATTCTGATTGACTCGCTGGGTCCGGAAGACACTTTTCGGCAGGCGCTGCATGAATTGCGTCAATTGCCGCCGCCTTGTTATTCCGATAAACAATGGGAAATACTGGGGGCAATTACCCGGTTGTTACCCTATGCCGTGGCGCAACTCAAAGTCATTTTTCAGGTTAGCGGCAAAGTTGACTTCTCAGAAGTTTCTCAGCGCGCATTGCTTGCATTGGGCGATTCTGAAGCGCCGACCGATTTGGCGTTGGCATTAGATTATCGTATCAGGCATTTGATGATTGATGAATTTCAGGATACCTCAATCAGTCAGTTTAAGTTGATCGAGAAGCTCGTTTCAGGCTGGGAAGCAGGAGATGGACGCAGCTTGTTTGCGGTGGGTGACCCGATGCAATCCATCTACCGCTTTCGTGAGGCGGAAGTAGGGCTTTTTTTACAAGCGCGCAACACAGGAATTGGTCAACTGGTTTTGCAGCCGATCACGCTCAGCGCAAATTTCCGCTCGCAGCAAGGTATTATTGACTGGGTTAATACGGCTTTTACGCAGATCATGCCTGATCGCGAAGATGTGGTAACAGGCGCAGTGGCCTATACGCCCTCTATTGCAACACACCCCATGTTAGTAGGCGATGCGGTGAAGGTGCATCCTTTACTGGAAAGAAATGATACCGAAGAAGCGCGGCAATTGGTGGAAATTATCATGCAAGCGCAGTGCGATGATCCAGCCGGTACGATTGCGATTTTGGTACGTAATCGTAGCCATTTAAGCGAAATTGTTGCGCAAATAAAAACAGCCGGTCTACGGTTTCGCGCCATTGATATTGAATTGTTGCATCATAAACCTGTGGTGCAGGATTTGTTGACGCTTACCCGTGCATTAATAAATCCTGCTGATCGCCTTGCCTGGCTTGCATTATTGCGCACACCCTGGTGTGGTCTTTTGCTTAACGATATTCATGCGCTGATATCTATTGAGGAAAAAGCAAATAATCGCACTGTCATTACTAAAGAAACGATTGTATGGGAGTTGATGTGCGATGAAAGCCAATGGCATGCTGTTTCCGCTGATGCAAAGATCCGCATACAGCGCGTGCGCGAAATACTGACGTTGTGCATGAGTCATCGGCAACGTCAGTCGCTCCGCGTGACAGTGGAAGCGGTTTGGCAAGCATTGGGTGGTCCGGGCTGCACAAATTCAATCGCGGCAGATAATAATCACATCGAAAATAATCAGAATGGTGCCGAGATTTTTTTGGATTATCTTGAACATCAAGAAATGGCCGGAGATATCCAGGATTTGGCAAAGTTCGAAGCAGGGTTGAGTGCGCTTTATGCCTTACCGGACTTGAATGCGGATGGCACCTTGCAGATTATGACAATTCATAAAGCCAAAGGACTTGAGTTTGATACAGTGATTGTGCCTGGACTTGGTCGAGCACCGCGCAATAGTGATAAATGGCTGATCAAATGGATGGAGCAGCCAAGTAATGAAGCTGCAGATGAGGAAAAACAATCGACTGTTGATTTATTGCTTGCGCCTATTCAGGAAACGGGAACAGAGAAAGATCCAATTTATCGATGGTTGGAGAAACTGGATCGAAGCAAGGCGCAGTTTGAAGCGGATCGTTTAGTGTATGTCGCGGCAACGCGTGCAAAAAAGTTTTTACATTTGTTGGGTCATGCGGGTTTAGAGTTAAATGGGAACGCACTTAAAAAACCGATGATTGACTCATTGTTGTACAGGCTCTGGACAGTTGTACAACCAATTTTTAGCGATGCAGCGGAACAACATAGCACATCACGGGATTGCCACTCAGAAAACGACGACGATGAAGTAACTATCAGAAATATAAACAATCAAGGTATCTATCGGTTGAAAGCAGAATGGGAATTGCCGGATGCTCCAAAATCGATGACCTGGCAAGAACCCTATGATAATCAACGAATACACGAAGAAATAGAATTTTCTTGGGTAAGTGAAATGGCCCGCCATGTGGGCAATGTGGTGCATCGATGGCTACAGCAAATTGCAGAAGATGAAATGAACAATTGGAATGCAGCACGAATACAAACGATGCAATATCAATTCAGGCAGAATTTGCTGGCTGATGGAATGAGTGGAAGTAAAAAAGAAATGGAATATGCGGTCGAACGCATCATACTAGCGCTGACAAATGCGCTTAACGATACGCACGGGCAGTGGATTTTGGGGCCTCAACAGCTGGCGCAAAATGAATTAAAGGTCACTGGTATCGTTGATAATGTGCCAATGAGCTGGGTAATCGATAGGACTTTTTGCGACTCCGATGGGATTCGATGGATAATAGATTATAAAACGAGTAGTCACGAAGGCACTGATATACAAGGATTTTTGGATCGAGAACAGGCTCGCTATCATCGCCAACTTAGTTACTATGCAAAGCTCATGCAGCAATTAGATGCACGGCCAATAAAGCTGGGAATTTATTTCCCATTGATTCGTGGTTGGCGAGAATGGTGAGTAATGCGATGGCAGTTTTATTTTTCTGATTAATGTTGGTGACAGGATATTTTTGGAGGGCATCACAAAAAATATAAATTTTTTGTGAAATTGTTTTATTTTTTTAGTCCTTGTAGGGAAAAGGGAAAAGTGCTGGATAGTCGTAAAAATTCCTTGAGGGGCGGAGTGTTATTTATGACAAATGACTTGACTTTAAGGGTCAAGGTCGACTAGC
>NZ_QJJP01000033.1 GCF_003201565.1 Nitrosomonas sp. Nm84
CCTGTCATTCATCGCTCCTTTTTAAAGTAACGATGAACTAAAACACTCTCTTAGGCAATCACGCTATTTTGTCCAATTTGCGCTGACGGGATACAATTATTATGGATTGCCTTGACAGTTATACTGAGTAATGTGCATGTTGCAATGGCTACTCAAGATGACGGTCATGGGAATACGGGGGATAAAGTTGATTTTTCTTTGACGGGAAATGGTTACTTTATTAACAGTACTATCATTACTCGGGATGATGGCCTCTCAAATTATATGAGTTTAAACGGCAAAAGTAAGCAACTGGGTGGGGCGTTAATCAGTGTCCTTGCAGAGGTCGCAGTCAAACTGAACGATGGCGTACCGGAAAGTTGCTTAACTCCCGATGGTGATCAAGGAGTAGTAGCTGAACTCGTAAAATCCAAGGGTATTATTCAACTAAAGAAAAGTGGCGATCAACTATTTACTGAAGCAACTGCATTATCATTGTGTATCAGCCTGAAGTGCTTTGATGAGGATGGAAAAACGAAAGAGGGATGTACGTTCCAGCCATCCGCCACGACTAAAATTACCGGCGGTACCGGGAAATTCTCCTGTGCATCCGGACATCTTAAGGATACACACACTCGCACAGTGCTTGCAATCAATCCAAAGGGGGAACCTTTTGGCAGCGTCTCTGGATATAGCGGACGAGGCACAGTATACACTTCAAACAGCTGCGATAAATAAATCACCTGCTATGTTTGATATTTGTTGTGCGCAGTGACCTCAAACACGCAGTTCAAAAGTATTGCTCTGATAAACTGTGGTTTGTCGGAGCAATAAGCCTTGATCGTGTATGTGAATATGGCTAACCGATTCTTACCACGCTATCGTTTTACGTCGCCGTTAAAACTTATATCCCCGATGCAACGCCACAATACCTGCTGTCAAATTAAAGTATTCTACCCGTTCAAAGCCCACTTGCTGCATCAATTCCTGCAATTCAATCTGGGAAGGGTGCATGCGGATGGATTCGGCCAGATAGCGGTAGCTTTCTGCATCATTGGTAATGACTTTTCCCATCGCGGGCAGTAACTTAAATGAATAAGCGTCGTAGGCCGGTTGCAGCGGTTTCCAGACCTTGGAAAATTCCAGCACAATGACGGTTCCGCCCGGTTTGATGACGCGCAGCATTTCTTTAAGCGCAATATCCTTGTGCGTCATGTTCCTGAGACCAAATGCGACGCTGACGCAATTAAAGTAATTGTCCGGAAAGGGCAATTTCTCTGCATCGCATTGTGCAGCCGGCGTAGGCGTGCCTTCGTCAATCAAACGATCGCGACCGATGGATAGCATGGAGTTGTTGATATCGGTCAACCAGACTTCGCCGGATTTACCTACTTTCTGCAAAAACAGTGTACTTAAGTCGCCGGTGCCGCCCGCAATATCCAATACCTTGTCGCCGTGCTTTACGCCGCTGGTTTCAATGGCAAAGCGCTTCCACAAACGATGCAGCCCAACGGACATCAGATCGTTCATCAGATTGTAGCGTTCTGCTACGGAATGAAAGACTTCGGCGACTTTACCGGCTTTTTCATCTTCAGCAACTGTGTTAAAGCCAAAATGCGTAGTTTTAGTCATGGTAATAATTAAGTTTAAGTATGATGTGACTTATTGATGCGTGTCGATGGCAATTTATTGACAGGAATGATTCATCGTCGGGTTTTTGGTGGCGTGCTCGCGGCTTGCCCCGGCTTCTTCCATGCGTTGCAGATAGCGCTGCCACATTTTATCCTGATTCAGGCCATAGTTATAGAGCAAGTCCCATGAATACAGTCCGGTGTTATGGCCATCGGTAAAATTAAGTTGTATGGCATAATTACCAACGGGCTCGATTTTCCGGATATTGACCATTTTCTTACCGGTTTGGAGTACTTCCTGCCCTGGGCCATGGCCGCTTACTTCGGCTGACGGCGAATGGACACGTAAAAATTCACATGAAAATTGAAAAGTCTTGCCATCAGAGAAGGCAATATCCAGTACTCTGGATTGCTGGTGTAATTTGATTTCTGTGGGGTGCGGTGTGTTTTTGGTTAAGCCGGCCATGATGGTTATTCAATGTAAGTGAGTTAACAGACTGCTAAAAGTAATCGATAAGGCCATTGTAGCAAACTCTGTGCAGGAAAAATTTAATCGATACAGGAATACAGACATGGCTGCAAAAATACTGATCGTGGAAGATGAAGCTGCTATACAGGAATTGATTGCTTATAATCTGCAGCAAGCCGGGTATGAAAGCGTTTGCGCAGAGAATGCCGAGAAGGCGATGGTGCTGATCAATGATGCGCTGCCGGACTTGATTTTGCTGGACTGGATGCTGCCGGGCATGAGCGGTGTCGAGTTTGCAAAGATGTTGCGGCGTAATGAGCGTTCACGCTTAATTCCCATTATTATGCTGACGGCGCGAACACAGGAAGCGGATAAGGTGGCCGGTCTGGAAATTGGTGCGGATGATTACATCACTAAACCTTTCTCGCCACGGGAATTGATTGCCCGTATCAATGCGGTGCTACGTCGATTGATTCCGGAAGCTTCTGACGAAGTGGTTGAAATGGATGGATTGCGGTTGGATCCGGT
Organism: Nitrosomonas sp. Nm84; assembly: GCF_003201565.1. Classification (GTDB taxonomy): domain Bacteria; phylum Pseudomonadota; class Gammaproteobacteria; order Burkholderiales; family Nitrosomonadaceae; genus Nitrosomonas. Next base: position 2,608 of record NZ_QJJP01000033.1, read on the forward strand.
CAATCATCGCGTAACTGCCGGAAATAAAGAAATTGAACTGGGACCTACCGAATATCGCTTGCTGCATTTTATGATGACGCATACCGAACGTGTCTATTCGCGCAGCCAATTATTGGATCGGGTATGGGGTGATCATGTGTTTGTCGAAGAACGTACCGTCGATGTGCATATTCGTCGACTGCGCAAAGCATTGGAATTGGCAGGCAAGGATGAATGGATACAAACTGTCAGAGGCGCAGGCTATCGGTTTTCGGCGATTGCTTTGCCGCCTACTAAAGCTTCAGATGTCGAAATTTGACAAAGTAAAATGCAGCATTTGAATTTTAAAAACGATGTCAATCAGCATTTTCCTCCCGGCTATCATTTTTCTCAGGGTTATTTAAGTGTCTGATATCTGGAAGCGTTCCTCTAACATCTTACTGATTATTTTTATCGCCGCAGTATTGTGGATGATTTTTGGCGCTGTGAAAGCCCTGATCTTTTTCAGCGCTGTTTTGCTATGGATGGTGTTTCATCATGTGCGCCATTTAGTTGCATTGGAACGCTGGTTACAGCGCTCCGATCATTCTCCTGCCAGTATTCCGGCGGGTTCCTGTGCTTGGGATGATGTGTTCGCGCATTTGTCGCGCTACGTGCGACAGCATAGCCAAAGCCAAGAATTACTGAGTCTGGCATTGGAGCGCATGCGCAATGTCACGTCAGCGATGCCTGACGGCATTGTCATTCTGGATGAAGTGGATCGGATTGAATGGTGTAATCGTGTCGCTGAACAGCACTTAGGCATTCATTTGTCGCTGGATGCGGGTCAGCAAATCACTTATTTGGTGCGGCAAATACCGTTTGTGGAATATCTGGCGGCGCGTCAATACAGTAGTCCTTTAATTATGAAACAAACGCGCCTGAAAGATTTGATCATTTCTTTACAGCTTGTGCCTTATGGCTATAACCAAAAACTTTTGATCAGCCGAGATATTACGCGATTTGAGAAAATAGAAACCATGCGGCGCGATTTTATTGCTAACGTTTCTCATGAGTTGCGCACACCGCTGACGGTTATTGGTGGTTTTCTCGAGACTTTATCAGCGGATGACAATGTTAATACCGGATTCAATAAGCGTGCCTTGGCATTAATGACTGAACAAACTACCCGCATGCAGCGACTGATTGAAGACTTGTTGATTCTGTCGCGACTGGAGAATGAGCAGAATAAAATCAATGAGAAAATAGTCGATGTGGTCAGCTTGCTGCATAACATCCTGCAGGATGCGGAATCGCTCAGCGCCGGGCGTCATCAAATCAAATTGAATATTGCTACGCAAGACCAGCTAATGGGCAGCGAAGAGGAATTGCGCAGCGCGTTTAGTAATTTGATCAGCAATGCGATTCGTTATACGCCGGATAGAGGTGAGATCAGTATCAATTGGGAGAAACATAAGGGGCAAGGTTTGTTTTATGTGCAGGATAGCGGCATTGGTATTGAAGCGGAGCATATTCCGCGTTTGACAGAACGCTTTTATCGCATTGATAGTAGTCGCTCAAGGGAAACCGGTGGAACAGGACTCGGGCTTGCTATCGTCAAGCATGTCTTAAGTCGGCATGAAGCGCGTCTGGAGATTATCAGTCAGGTAGGCAAAGGCAGTCGGTTCAATATATGGTTTCCTGCCGAGCGACTGATTCCATAAAATCAGGTGGTGCAGAATCCTTTGCTGCGGCAATATTTTTTACTTCATTGCGATGGAGAATTACGATTTTTCGACCTTTGCTTAATCTGTCGAACTATCTTTCTGAATCATCATTTTTTTGTGGTCTTCAGCATGAAGCAGGTCTTTTTCTATCGTTTTTTCGTGCTGATGGATATTGGCCAAAGTATGGGATTGGGTATCCTGGCCTCCGCCAAAATAAAATGGATGCTCTTCATATTCTTCGAGTAATTTTTCATCCTCATGCAGCAAGTCTTCTTCTTCATGAGCATGTTTTTCGTAATACTTTATCAAAGCAGCGTGATCGTTATCAGCAATTCCTGCAACCTCATTTGCAAATGCAGGTAGAACGGATAAGCTAAGTGCAAGCGAAGATAATACTATTAAAAGTTTTGATATTTTCATGAGAGTACTCCTAAAGTACAAATGAAATAGACAAGATTATCTTAATTCTATCGGTGCGTTGGATATACTGGGGAAACTCTGATTTTTTACTGAGAGAAACCATTAGCAGGCTGTTGCAAAATGATCTGCCAGGGCTTTTTTACGACTCATCCGTATAACTGCCGCTTCAAACCGCAACGATTCAGTATCGTGGCGCTGATTTCCTCAATGGAGATGTGCGTGGTATCCAAATAGGGAATATTGCATATACGAAATAGCGATTCCTGCCACTGAATTTCCTGCTGGCATTGCGTTAGCGTGGCGTATTGGCTGTTCGGGCGGCGTTCCTGCCGGATGAAATGCAGTTGCGTAGCACTGAGTGTCAGTCCAAATAATTTGCTTCGTACATTTTCCAATACTTTCGGCAACTGCAGTGTGGACATATCTTCTTGCGTCAGCGGATAATTTGCCGCGGCAATGCCATATTGCAATCCCAAATACAGACAAGTCGGTGTTTTGCCGGAGCGGGAAACACCGATCAGGACGATATCCGCGTCAGCAAAATTTTTCGGGTTGACGCCGTCATCGTGCGCCAATACATAATTGATTGCGGCAATGCGTTTGAAATAGGACAGATGGTGCTGCACGCCGTGCGAACGTCCAGTGATGCGCGCAAATGGTTGACTGAGTTCTTCTTCGATGGAACGGATAAAGGTTTCAAAAAAATCAAATTCTCGGCAGTTTGCCTGTTTGATGACTTGCAGGATTTCCGGTTTCAGCAGTGTGCTGAATACCAGAGGTCGATGACCATCCTGTTCGGCGGCACGATTAATCTGCGATAGCACGATTCTGGCTTTTTCGATATCGTCCAGGAACGGTACGTTGACGGTTTGCCATTCAATACCGTCAAACTGAGTCAGTAAACTGTGTCCAAGCGTTTCCGCCGTGATGCCGGTACCGTCCGACAAATAAAAAACCGTGCGTTTTTGTTTTGTCATTTACCAATCCTTGCTAAATGTAGCCACGTATCCATCACTGAATCGGGGTTGAGTGATACGCTGCTGATGCCTTGTTCATATAGCCAAACTGCAAAATCCGGATAGTCGGAAGGTCCCTGTCCGCAGATGCCGATATATTTTCCCTGTTTGCGGCAAGCTTCAATGGCCATTTTGAGTAATTGCTTGACGGCAGGATTACGTTCATCGAATACATGAGCGACCAGGCTGGAGTCGCGATCAATACCGAGCGTTAGCTGAGTCATATCATTGGAGCCAATGGAAAAACCATCAAAGTATTGTAGAAATTCTTCTGCGAGCAGCGCATTGGAAGGAATTTCGCACATCATGATCAAGCGCAAGTCGTTTTTGCCACGCACCAACCCTTGTGTCGTCAGCAGCGCGGTTACTTGTTCGGCTTCTTCCTGCGTGCGGCAAAAAGGAATCATGATTTCCACATTGGTGAGATGCATGTCATCGCGCACTCTGCGTAAAGCGCGGCATTCCAATTCAAAGCAATCACGAAAAGCGACCGAAAGATAACGCGATGCGCCACGAAAGCCGATCATGGGGTTTTCTTCATGCGGTTCATAGCGATTCCCCGCGATTAGGTTGGCATATTCATTGGATTTAAAGTCGGATGTACGCACAATGACAGGGTGCGGATAAAACGCTGCCGCCAGCGTTGCGATACCCTCGACCAATTTATCGACGTAAAAGTCGACGGGACTTTGATAGCCTGCAATGCGACTGCTGATTTCATTTTTCAGATCATCGGGTAATTGATCGAATTCCAACAGTGCTTTGGGATGAATGCCGATCATGTTGTTGATAATAAATTCCAGCCGGGCGAGTCCGATCCCCTGATTGGGGATGAGTGAAAATGCAAAGGCATGAGAGGGATTGCCGACATTCATCATGATTTTGATGGGTAAATTAGGCAATTTTCCAGTGTCGGACGTGGTGTGCTCGAATGGCAGCAAGCCGGCATACACATAGCCTGTATCGCCTTCAGCACAAGAAACCGTAACTTCCGATCCATCCTTGATCAGCGTGGTTGCATCACCGCAACCGACTACCGCGGGAATTCCCATTTCCCTTGCGATAATGGCGGCATGACAGGTGCGTCCGCCACGATTGGTCACAATCGCAGCGGCCCGCTTCATAATGGGCTCCCAGTCCGGATCGGTCATTTCGGTAACGAGTACATCGCCGGGCTGAATTTCATGCATTTGATCCGTATTCATGATCAAGCGGGCTGTTCCTTGGCCAATTTTATGTCCGATTGCCCGGCCTTCTGCGAGCACTGTTCCTGTGCCGTTTAATTTGAAACGTTCCAGCACGGCATTGGCTCGACTTTCAACAGTTTCAGGGCGGGCCTGCACGATGTACAGCTGCCCATCCAATCCATCTAACGCCCATTCGATATCCATTGGGCGGCCATAATGCTGTTCAATGATCAAGGCCTGGCGCGCTAACGCCTCAACTTGGGCATCCGACAGAGAAAAACGCATGCGCCGCTCAATGTTCACATCACGGGTCAGTGTGAATGCATCGTTGGTGTCATTTTTGTTGTTATAAATCATCTCGATGGCTTTCGTGCCTAAACGCCGTGAGAGAATCGCAGGGTATCCTAAATTCAAGCCGCGTTTATAAACATAGAATTCATCAGGATTGACAGTACCCTGTACAATCGTTTCGCCTAAGCCATACGCAGCGGTAATAAAAATAGCATCCCGAAAACCGGATTCAGTATCCAACGTGAACATCACACCGCTGGCACCCAGGTCGCTGCGCACCATTTTTTGAATGCCAGCCGATAGATATACTTTGTCGTGCGGAAATTTTTGATGAACGCGATAAGCAATCGCCCGATCGTTATACAGTGAAGCAAATACGATTTTGATCGCTTCGAGGATCTGATCAAGTCCGCGTACATTCAACAATGTTTCCTGCTGACCCGCAAAGGAAGCATCTGCCAGATCCTCAGCGGTCGCAGAGGAGCGTACTGCGAACGAGATTGCAGCATGATCATTACTCGCCACCAGTTTCTCGTAAGCTTGTGACACTGCAGCTAAAATAGTATCCGGGAGTGTGGCACTGAGCATCCAATCGCGAATTATCTTACCTGCGGTTGTCAGCGCGTTGATATCGTCAACATCCAAGGTATCTAGTATGTGATTGATACGATCAACCAATCCATTAACAATCAGGAATTCCCGGTAAGCTTTGGTCGTGGTGGCAAAACCTGCTGGTACGTTAACGCCTGCTTGTGAAAGGTGGCTAATCATCTCCCCCAGCGAAGCATTTTTACCGCCAACCAAGCCCACATCTTTCATTGTCAATTGGTCAAACCAGGCGATATATTCTGTCATGGTAAGGAACTCCTCTCAATTCATCGTGATTGCTATCATTATAGCTTTGGATGCTATCAGTTTTTGACAAGGTGATGGTCTTTGCTGTAAGGCAAGGCTGCTTAGTTGTAGAGTAGGTTACCAATGGCACATGTACTGCTGGTTATTTTTCATGATGGTTTTTTGTGTATCCAATGACTGAAAAATCGCAAAGATCAAGCTGCGGTGTGTATTGAACTACAACGTAAAGCGCAGTGAAAGGCGGCGTGTGATATTGCTGAACCGGATTTCTTAGACGAGATTAATAGAAAACAAAAAACACCGGTATGTTGGTGATTGACTGACGTCCTTTGACTGATAGATTTTGAATCCAAATGGACAATGTGTGAAATAAAAAAAGCGATCACAGATTTAATCTGTGATCGCTCGATTTTGATTTATTTCTTTCTTATCTTATTACTGTGGAATCATCGTTTACATTGAGTTTTGCTTTATTGATCACGTTATTTTGCTGTTCCATGGCCAATCTTTTATGCAGATTAGCGGTATCTAAATGTTCATTTAATTGTTTTTCATATTCGCGAATATTTGCGATTGTATGTGATTGAACATCTTGGCCACGGCGTCCATAATGAGATGAATGATCTTCATACTCTTCAAGTGCTATTTTGTGTTCTTGTAATTTTGCATCTACTTCTTTGGCTGCGTTTTCATGATGTTCTGCCAAAGCAAAGTGATCTTCGTTATCGATTGCATTTTGTGCAAACGCAGATGATGTGAATGTACCCAATACAAACAAAGACGCGATTAAGAGTGTTGATGTTTTCATGATGAGTATCCTTTAATGATGAACGAATGGTGCCATCTTAATCGAGTCAATAGATTGAGTATATTGGGGAAACTATTGTTTTTTGCTAAGGGTAACCCTTAGGTGGTGGTGATTTCGTCTGACAGTCATGCTGGGAGCTGTATATAGGCGAATGATCTCGATCAATTGATTAAATATTTTCATCATTCTCAACGTTTTTTTCTCTTGTGGGGATTGTTAGTCTGCGGACTCGGATGACTGGTGGCTTGGCGGTTGGCCCAAATCAATACAGCTATTCCCGTCAGAATCATTGGAATGGATAGCCACTGACCCATGGTAACCCCTAGAGTCAGTACACCCATGAAGCCATCTTCCGGTTCGCGATAGAACTCGGCAAATGAACGTAAAACGCCGTAGCCGATCAGGAACATACCGCTAACCGCGCCGGTCGGGCGCGGTTTGGCCGAATAAATCCAGATAAATATAAAAAAAACTATGCCTTCAAGTGCAAATTGATACAGCTGGGAGGGATGGCGAGGCAGTTCGTCAACATAGGGAAAGACCATACCCCAGGGAGCATCGGTGGGACGTCCCCATAACTCTGCGTTGATGAAATTGCCAATTCGACCAGCACCGAGTCCTAAAGGTACTAGTGGTGCAATAAAATCGGTTACCGATAACCACTTCAGTTGGTGTTTACGTGCAACAAGTGACATGGCGATGATGACACCGAGGAATCCGCCATGAAAGGACATGCCACCTTCCCAGATGGCGAAAATTTGCAACGGATGTTCCAGGTAATAACCGAACTGGTAAAACAATACATGCCCCAGGCGTCCGCCCAGGATAACGCCCAGCATGCCGTAAAACAGCGCATCGTCAAGCGTCTCATAGGTAAACACAGAATGTGGGTTATGTTTGATTCGATAACGCCCTAGTAGGATGAACAGCGTAAAGCCGAGCAGATACATCAGTCCATACCAATGGACGGAAAGTGGTCCCACTGAGATGGCAACGGGATCAATTTGAGGATGAACGAGCATAGTTTCGACCTTATTTACGGTAAAATACTGAACATTATACCAAGTGCGTTTGTGATAATCGTACGCCTTGTCATAAATTGTATTTTTATCTTATTTCAGGAGCAAGCATGCCAGACAATAAACGTAGCCAGGCCATTACCCAAGGCGCTCAGCACGCACCGAGCCGTGCGATGTTGCGTGCAGTCGGATTTAACGATGGAGATTTTAACAAGCCGATTGTGGGTGTTGCCAATGGTTATTCCACCATAACACCGTGTAATAAAGGGCTAAATGAACTGTCATTACAAGCGGAGTCGGCATTGAAACGAGCAGGTGCCATGCCGCAGATGTTCGGTACCATCACAGTGTCGGATGGGATTTCCATGGGTACGGAAGGCATGAAGTATTCACTGGTGTCGCGTGAGGTCATTGCTGATTCGATTGAGACCTGCGTACAGGCGGAAAGTATGGATGGCGTGATTGCCATTGGCGGGTGCGACAAGAATATGCCGGGTGCCATGATCGCCATTGCGCGCATGAATGTGCCGGCGATTTTTGTATATGGTGGCACGATTAAACCGGGGCATTATAAAGGTCAAGATCTGACCATCGTCAGCGCCTTCGAGGCAGTCGGGCAGCATAGCGCGCATAAAATAGACGATGAGGAATTGCTGCAGATTGAACGCCATTCCTGCCCCGGCGTAGGTTCTTGTGGCGGCATGTTCACGGCCAATACCATGTCATCCGCTTTTGAAGCGATGGGAATGAGTTTGCCATATTCTTCTACGATGTCCGCTGAAGACAATGAGAAGTTGGTAAGTGCAGGGCAGTCCGCCGAGGTATTGGTCAATGCTATCAGACAGCAAATTCTGCCGCGCGATATCATTACCCGAAAATCGGTAGAAAATGCCATCGCGGTGATCATGGCGGTGGGGGGGTCTACCAATGCAGTATTGCATTTTCTGGCGATTACGCATGCGGCGGAAATTCCATTCAATATCGATGATTTCGAACGGATTCGTGGCAAAGTACCTGTGTTGTGTGACCTGAAACCTTCCGGGCGCTATGTCACGGCTGATCTGCACCAGGCGGGTGGCATTCCACAAGTAATGAAAATGTTGCTGGTGCATGGCTTGCTGCATGGGGATTGCATCACCATCAGTGGACAAACCATTGCAGAAGTCTTACAAAATATTCCGGATACACCACGCGCCGATCAGAATGTGATCCGCCAGTGGGATAATCCGATGTATGCGCAGGGACATTTGGCGATTCTGAAAGGCAATCTATCCACCGAAGGTTGCGTGGCGAAAATTTCGGGAATCAAGAACCCTAAAATTACTGGCCCGGCGCGTGTATTTGAGTCGGAAGAAACCTGTATGGCGGCGATTCTGGCACGCAAAATCCAACCCGGCGATGTGGTGGTGATCCGTTATGAAGGACCCAAAGGCGGACCCGGCATGCGCGAAATGCTGTCGCCGACTTCGGCCTTGATTGGTGAAGGTTTGGGCGATTCTGTCGGATTGATTACCGATGGGCGTTTTTCCGGTGGTACTTATGGCATGGTGGTCGGACACGTTGCACCGGAGGCCTTTGTCGGCGGCAACATTGCATTGGTACAAGAAGGCGATTCGATTACCATTGATGCGGAGCAGCGATTGTTGCAATTAAATGTGCCGGACGCAGTTTTGGCGCAGCGGCGCGCTGCCTGGCAGCCGCCACAACCGCGTTATTCACGCGGTGTGCTGGCCAAATATGCGAAATTGGTATCCAGCGCCAGCGCCGGTGCGATAACGGATTAATCTCTGCAGATTCAATTCCTCGTCCCATGGGGCGAGGTGTTTTGTTGGCAAAACACGTTGTAGCGTCAATACCCGTGCCTGCCTATTTTAGTGCTTTCACCGGAACTAATTAATTTGCCATCAAGTCTTAGCAAAGCCGCTTAATCAGAGGCAGCAGCGGGTTCTGTAGGTGCTTGGGCATGCACGGCAACAAGGTTGTATGCCGGAAATAACAAATCTGCAGGATTTGATGCACGTATGTAAAGTTCAGGGTAGAATGAAAACCCTTTTATAATTTTAATAAGGAAAAAAATATGAAAAGAGTGTTAATAGGAGCCGTTGCTGCGTCAGCCTTATTATTAGCTGGTGTTGCGCAAGCAAATGCAGATCTGGCAAAAAGTAGTGGTTGTTTGAACTGCCATACTGTTGAAACCAAATTGGTTGGTCCAGCGCTGAAAGAAATCGCCGCTAAATATGCTGGCCAAGCTGATGCTTCTGCGTATTTGGCAGACAAGATCGTGAAGGGAAGCAATGGTGTTTGGGGTCCAATTCCAATGCCACCTAATGCTGCTGTTAGCCCAGAAAATGCTAAAGTATTAGCAGATTTCATTCTGACACTGAAGTAAGTCATTCAGGTTTCAGAAAAGCCGACGCTTCATAACGTCGGCTTTTTCTTTGGATAACTATTTTTGTACCCGCCGGGGGAGAGATGAAAACTCGAATCAAATGGAAAGGAAATGTCAGTTTCTTAGCTGAATCAGGTAGCGGTCATTCGGTTTTGATGGATGGTGCACCGGAGGCGGGCGGACAGAATCTCGGACCACGTCCGATGGAGATGCTGTTGATGGGGCTGGGCGGTTGTACCACGTTTGATGTGGTACTGATTTTGAAAAAAAGCCGCCAGGATATTACGGATTGTATGGTAGAGATTGAAGCCGAACGCGCGCCCGTTGATCCAAAGGTATTTACGCACATTCACCTGCATTTCATCATTACGGGCAACAATTTGAATCCACAACAAGTTGAGCGTGCGATTAATCTGTCATCTGAGAAATATTGCTCGGCATCCATCATGCTCAAAGCCGCAGTAAAAATAACGCATGATTTTGAGATTATCGATTGATAACGATGTGATTTTCTGAGTAATCAATATCGTCGTTATAACAAACCGGATTCATGGGCCTGTTGGTCTGCATGATAGCTGGAGCGTACCATCGGTCCACATGCGGCGTGACTGAAGCCCATTGCCAATGCCGCTTGTTCAAACATTTTAAAACCTTCTGGTGTGACATAGCGCATGACCGGCAAATGACCGATACTGGGTTGTAAATACTGACCAATGGTCAGCATTTCTACATTGTGTTCACGCAAATCGCGCAAGACTTCCATAATTTCTTCATCGGTTTCGCCTAACCCAAGCATGAGTCCTGATTTAGTCGGAATATGAGGGAAATCCGCTTTAAAGTCTTTTAGAAGCTTCAGCGAATTCGCATAATCCGCCCCTGGACGGCATTGTTTGTACAATCTCGGTACAGTTTCAAGATTATGGTTCAAGACATCCGGCGGGCAAGCCGCGAGTTTTTCCAGCGCAACTTCCAAGCGGCCTCTAAAGTCCGGTACCAATGTTTCGATTTTTGTATGTGGCGAGTGCGTGCGTATTTCACGGATACAATCAGTAAAGTGTTGCGCGCCACCATCGCGCAGATCGTCACGATCAACACTGGTAATCACGACATATTTCAATTTCATGGCCGCAATGGATTGCGCCAGATGCAGCGGTTCGTCGGCATCCGGTGGTTTGGGTCTGCCATGCGCAACATCGCAGAATGGGCAGCGACGGGTGCATAGATCACCCAGAATCATGAATGTTGCGGTACCTTTGCCAAAGCATTCGCCAATGTTGGGGCAAGCAGCTTCTTCACAGACAGTGTGCAGTTTATGTTCACGTAATAGCTGTTTAACTTCGTAATACTGCTCACTGTTCGACGAACGAACACGAATCCATGAGGGTTTGCGCAGTAGATCGCTACGTGACTGTGGCGTGATTTTGATGGGATTGCGTGCTGTTTTGTCGGCGCCTTTTTGGCGGGTATCAGTAGTCATAATGATAAATAACTTATCCTTTGAGAAGTTTTTCTTGTAATTGATTGGCAAGTTTACTGCTTAAAATTTCCAATCCATCGGTGATTCCCAAGTCTTTGGTTTGCGTGACGCGCAAGCCTTGATAACCGCATGGATTGATATAGGAGAAAGGCGTTAAATCCATATCCACATTGAGCGCTATGCCGTGGTAGCAATAGTTCTTTTTGATTTTGAGTCCCAGTGCCGCAATTTTCGCATTATCGACATAGACCCCGGGTGCATCAATGCGACCAATTGCATTGATGCAATAGGATTTTAGCAAGTCTATCACGGCGTTTTCCATACTTCGGACCAATTCCCGCACGCCAAACTTCAAGCGACGTATATCCAACAATAAATAAGCGATGACTTGCCCTGGCCCATGATAAGTGATCTGACCGCCCCGGTCCGTTTTAATCAAATCAATGCCGTGGTCGTGCAATAGATGTTCAGGTTTTCCCGCAATGCCTTGGGTAAAGACAGGAAAGTGTTGTAATAACCAAATTTCGTCGCAAGTTTCTGCCGTGCGCGTATGGGTAAAATCTTTCATGGCCTGCCAGGTTGTTTGGTAATCGGACAATCCGAATGTTCTGACGATGAAATGGTGGTGCACAGCTGGTGTTGAGAAATAATTTTGCAGCATGGTCGATCACAATACCACAGCAATCATGGGATGCTCGGATAATGCCTGATAGAGTGCATCCAGCTGTGGCCGGGAAGTAGCGCGGATGATGCAGGTGATACTTAAATAAGTCCCGTTCTTGCTGGTCCTGACCGACATGGTTGTGGTATCAAAGTCAGGGGCGTGATGTTTGACGATAGCCAGCACGGTTTGTGTGAAGTTTTGCTGCACTTTTCCCATAATTTTGATGGGAAAATCACAGGGATATTCAATTAAAGAAGGCTGCTCTGTCATGTGCAAAATCGAAAACTGCTTAAGTTCAAATATTCCAGGTACTTTTCAGCGGCTTGCAGTACCTGAAGGATGACCACGCATGTCCGTAGCTTTATATTGTTGATACAACGCATGCAGCTGAGTAAACATGGCGCCTGGTTTTCCATTGCCAACGGGTTTGTTGTCCAGTGATGTAATTGGCATAATTTCCTTGGTGGACGATGTCAATAGGATTTCATCGGCTGTGCGTATTTCTGCTTCTGAAATTTCTCTGATTTCATGCGGGATTCGATTGGCTGCTGCCAGCTCCAGAACAACATCATACGTGATCCCAGGTAACATCAGATGACTCTTTGGCGGCGCTAGCAGCACGTTGTCTTTGACAACGAATATGTTACTGGCCGCGCCTTCCGTGAGAAATCCATCCCGGATCAGGATAGTTTCCAGCGCGTGTACATCCACTGCCAATTGACGCAGCAGCACATTGGGCAATAGCGAAATGGCTTTGACATCGCAGCGTATCCAGCGATTATCCGAGGAGGTAATGGCGGCTGCACCGCTGACCAGCAACTCAGCAGGCGGTGGCAATAGCGGGTTGCTCATGATAAAGACAGTAGGTGGAACGTTAGCAGGAAAAGCATGGTCCCGTTTCGCTACGCCGCGTGTGATGTGGAGATAAAGATACTGATCTTCGCCTTCGTTTTTGGCGATGACTTGCTCCAGTAAGTTCTGCCATTCTTCATTACTGAGCGGATTTCTCAGGCGAATTCCATCCAGACTGTGTTGCAGCCGATTGAGGTGGTTGGTGAGACGGAATGGTTTGCGTGAATAAACGGGAATCACTTCATACACACCGTCACCAAAAATAAAGCCACGATCCAGAACAGGAATGTATGCTTCTTCAATGGGCATAAATTTACCGTTCAGATATATCATGCGAGCCCTTTTGATAGTTTGAATAGAGTTAGGATATTCCAAAAATTCAAGATTCTAAACACAGCGAGTAGCGAAGCGTTATGGCGAAATTTGGATTTTAGTTAAAAAGTAATTTTACACTATCCCAGGTACGACCGAAGATATTCGCTATTTCAACGTTTTCTAAGGCAACTAATGGATAGGTTTCAATAACTTTGTCATCCAGTGTGAATTTGACCGTACCTACTTCCTGGCCAAGTTGAACAGGTGCAATCAGCGGTTGCTTATATTCCATGGTGGCCTTGAGTTTGTCGGATTGGCCTTTGGGCAGCGTAAAATAAACATCACGGTCAAATCCGGCTTTTAATTCATTTTGCGCGCCTTTCCACAAATGGATCGTGGTCAACGGGTCGTTCTTTTTGTATAAATGCAATGTATCGTAAAACTGGAAGCCGTAATTGAGCAATCGCTGGCTTTCAACACTGCGCGCATTGGCGGATTTAGCACCGATGACCACCGATAGCAAGCGTCTTTTGTCGCGAGTCGCTGATGTAATCAGACAATATCCTGCATTCTGGGTCCACCCTGTTTTCATGCCGTCGACATGCGGATCCAGCCATAACAGCCGATTTCTATTGGGTTGTGTAATGTTGTTATAGGTGTATTCTTTTTGTGAATACAGTGGGTAAAATTCAGGAAAATCCCGGATGATTGCCGTTGCCAATACTGTAAGATCATGCGCCGTAGTGTAGTGATTCGGGTCGGGCAAGCCGGTGGAGTTGGTGAAATGCGTGTTTGCCATACCCAAACGCTCGGCTTCTTTATTCATGACATCCGCAAAACCGGCTTCTGAGCCGGAAACTGCTTCTGCCAGAGCGATACACGCATCATTTCCGGATTGCACGATCATGCCTCGGATCAATTCGTCGACGGTAACCTGTTTATTAGGCTCGATAAACATGCGTGAACCAATCATTTTCCAGGCGGTTTGCGATACCGGCACTACCTGATCCAACGTCAGGCGATTTTGCTTTAACGCTGAAAATACGACATAAGCTGTCATCAGCTTGGTGAGAGAAGCTGGTTCTATACGTTCATGTTCATTTTGGCTTGCTAATGGCTGCCCCGTCTGGAAATCCGACAACATGTAAGCTTTAGCCGCAATGGATATACCTTGCTGTTGGGCAGATACTGAAGATACAGCGAAGCACAGTAGTAATGATAAAAATAAATGCTTCATAGAAGGTTTGTAAAAAGTAATCATTATATCCTGCTCTGGGAGAATCTAAAAACATCGCTTTTTTATATGGCCATCCCTATGAATACTCATCAAGTATTGCTAGGCGGTCGATCAATCACACCCATGTGAAAACCCAATTTACCTTGATTGCGTTCTTTAAAGTACTGCTTTAAGGGATCATGAATGACTCGAAACGCCATTTCTTCCCAAGGGATTTCTTGCTCAGACATCAGTTGGACTTCCAAGCTTTCAATGCCGGGACTGAAGTCAAGATCAAGCAGTCGTGCACGGAATAAAAAATACACCTGACTAATGTGGGGAAGGCTGTAGATTGCGTACAGGTCGCCGATTTCCACCTTCGCATTGGCTTCTTCCTGCGTTTCACGCGCGGCAGCCTGCGCCAAGGTTTCATTATTCTCCATAAAACCGGCAGGTAAAGTCCACCAACCAAGGCGCGGTTCTATGGCGCGACGGCATAACAAAACTTTGTCTTCCCACTCGGGAATGCATCCTACAACCATTTTGGGATTTTGATAATGAATGACATGACATGTGGTGCATACATATCGTGGCAGGGAATCGCCCGCGGGTATCAGTAATTCGACCGTGGCGCTACAATTACTGCAGTATTTCATAGGGAATCCTTAAATTTCCTGAAAGCGTTTCAGCGTTCGGTGACAGTGAAGCTCCGCGTTGCTAGTCGGTTGCCGGATTCATCCACCAATTCAACACGCCATGTGCCCAGTCTTTGATGATCCAATTGCTTGCTTGCCTGGGTGCGCCAGTTGTCGAGGCGAATATCCAGAAATAATTGCGAATCCAGTTTATTGTTGCGATACCACAAAATGCCGACGCGCTTACCTTGCAAATTCTTTAAGTGTAAGTAAAAATAAATCGGTTGGGATTTACCCGGCCGTAATTGTATGGAATCAATTGCATCCACCGGTTCACGCGCTTTGACGTCATGGCTCAATTGCGCGCGCAGCACCTGGGGATGATCCGATGTGTTTTGGGGTTCTGGTGGTAATATTGGTTTCGTAGATTCTGTAGATTCCGGTTTATTGCGAGGGACTGCAACCGGTTTATGGATTATGGGTTCAGGTTTCGATTTAACTACCGGTGCAGCGGCTTGACCGGTTGGATTCATGGTTTTTCCAGATTGAATTTTGTCCTTAGGTTGAATGATGTCCGCAGCATTATTCTGTTCAGCAGGTGATTGGCTGAGTTCGGTTTTGGCGGATTGATCTTTTACCGCAGATTCCGGTGCAAGTTCTTCCAGTGGAGTTTTATTTTCTTGCATGGTAGCCGGATCAGTGGCTGTCACAGCTTCTCCATTTGAAGGAGGCTGGACTTTATCGGTACCCAACATGAAATAACCGATCAAAGCAAGAATGGATAGCAACAACAGAACGGCAGCACCAATTTTTTTCCAATCCAGCGAGTGTTCATAGACAATTTCTGGTTCGGGCAAATCAGGGTAGGTCTGTTCGATGGCTTGTTGCGGTTGCTGAATTTGGATGCGGATTTTTAATGTATTGTCGCTCATAAAAGGAATATCTTAAGACATGCTTATGTCTGAAAGTTGGTTTGCGGGCTTTTATTCAGTATAAAGGATTTTTTAGAAATAACAGAATCACGCTTTACAAACCGTCATTACGGATTTTGTTTGAACAGTTAAAAATAAAGTAAGCTATCCGTTGGTTAACAATATTATTTTTGGCTTAAGTCGAATATTTCCAGATCGATAGTCAGCGAAAGTGTTGATAGCAACAAATGACGAAGTATGAATGAAAACATTGAGAAAATAAAACAGTATGTGCAGGACCTGCGTGCCGAGATCGAATTGCATAATTACCGGTATTATGTATTGGACAATCCAACCATGCCTGATGCGGAATATGATCGGCTATTGCGCGAATTGCAGCAGATCGAGCAGGATTATCCGCAACTGATTGCCGTGGACTCGCCGACGCAACGTGTCGGCGCTGCACCGCTCGAAGCCTTTGCGCAAATCGCCCACCATATACCGATGTTGTCGTTGAGCAATGCGTTTGATGCAGTGGAAGTGACAGCGTTTGACCGGCGCGTCTGTGAGGGTTTGTCGGTTGATTCTGTAGAGTATGCGGTGGAGCCAAAATTTGATGGCCTTGCCGTCAGTTTGTGCTACGAGAACGGCATGCTTAGAGCCGGTGCGACGCGTGGCGATGGCTATACCGGCGAAGATATCACGTTAAATTTAAAGACCATTAGATCGATTCCATTATCGCTATCGGTAAAAGATCCGCCACCATTGCTGGAAATCAGGGGGGAGGTGCTGATGCTGAAAGCTGATTTTCTGAGTTTGAATCAACGTCAACTGGCCAAGGGCGAAAAAGAATTTGCCAATCCGCGTAATGCTGCGGCAGGATCGTTACGCCAGCTCGATCCTAGTATCACTGCGACAAGGCGTTTGGCTTTCTTCGCCTATGGCGTTGGTGAAAATCGCGATGTGAACTTGCCGCAGGATACGCATAGCCATGTGATGGCGTATCTTGCATCGCTACATTTTCCCGTTGCGAAAGAATGTCAGGTGGTCAAAGGATTACAGGAATTATTAGCCTATTATCAGGCGATCGGTGCTCAGCGCGAGCGCTTGCCATATGATATTGACGGCGTGGTGTATAAAGTCAACTCGTTGTTGCAGCAGGAGCAATTGGGATTTGTGTCGCGTGCGCCACGATTTGCGGTCGCGCATAAATTTCCGGCACAGGAAGCGGTCACGCAATTGTTGGATATTGATGTGCAAGTCGGCAGAACCGGTGCGTTGACGCCGGTTGCGCGTTTAAAACCGGTATTTGTCGGCGGCGTGACAGTGACCAATGCCACCCTGCACAACGCGGATGAGATCGAGCGCAAGAATGTGCGTATTGGCGATACCGTCATCGTGCGCCGTGCCGGTGATGTGATTCCGGAAGTGGTGTCGGTCATTCTGGAAAAGCGTCCGGCTGACGCGCGAGTTTTTGTGATGCCGTCGCACTGTCCGGTGTGTGGCGCCAAGGCCGTGCGGCTTCCGGAAGAGGCGAAATCACGCTGTACGGGCGGATTATTCTGTCCGGCACAACGCAAACAGGCGATTCTACATTTCGCGTCGCGCCGCGCGATGGATATTGAAGGATTGGGAGACAAACTGGTCAATCAAATGGTGGATCAAGCCATTGTGCGTACACCGGCGGATCTTTATCGATTGGGTGTGGCCGCACTGGCGAGTCTGGAACGCATGGCGGACAAATCGGCCAATAACATTTGGCGTGCGATTGAAAACAGCAAACAGACGACATTGGCACGATTTATTTATGCACTGGGTATCCGCAATGTCGGCGAAGCGACCGCCAAGGATCTGGCAGCGCATTTGGGGAGTCTGGATCGATTGATCGAGGCCAATAGCGAGCGCTTACAGCAAATCCCGGATATCGGTCCGGTGGTTGCGCAAAGTATCGTGGATTTTTTTGCGGAGCGGCATAATTGCGAAGTGATCGAACAACTGCGCTTAAGTGGCGTCTATTGGGATGAACACGAAGGAAAGCCCGCATCAATCGGTATCAGTGTTCCTTTAAACGGCAAGACCTTCGTGCTGACGGGAACGCTGCCCACGATGAGTCGCGAGGATGCCAAGGAAAAAATCGAGGCGTTGGGTGGTAAAGTCAGCGGCAGCGTTTCCAAGAAAACGGATTATGTCGTCGTGGGTACCGATCCAGGTAGCAAGTATGATAAGGCGGTGAGTTTGGGAATTACGATTCTCGATGAAACCGGGCTGCAGGCATTGTTACAATGATGGTTAACTATCCCACTTGGGTCGCAACCGTGAAACAGCAGTAATTTCCTTTCTTAACGATGCATTCCTTGTGCTGGATGTCAGTTTTTAGTAAAGCAGCCAAAAAACTCAGGTCGAGTGCGCAAAATCCCTGCTGTGCTTCGGCGAGTTTATGAAAAATGCAATTATTGGCGATAATTTCGTCGTGCTGATCCGAGCTTTTCCTAACACTTGCGTCATAGCCCAGTTCACTCATAATCGCCGCTACTTCACGAAGCTTGTCAGTTGGCGATAATTGATTCGCCATACGGTTTTCAAACTCTCCCGCCATTTGCTCTCCGAGTGATTGCAAGCATGCTTGCAACTCCTGTTCGCCCAGATTTTTGTCAACCCAGGTAAACAGTAGTTTTGCAATGAACGAATAGCGCCGCTGAAAAAGCTCCAAGCCACTCGGGGATAACGAATAAATTCTGCTGGGCCTGCCGCCGGTGCTTTCTTGCATAGCGCTCTGTATAAAACCACTACTTCCCAGACTGGAAAGGTGCTGATTGACTGCGTTGCGGGAAATGCACAGCAATTGTGACAATTCATCCACCGTGAGCCCGCTGCGGTGATGAAGCAAAGCCGTGACCAATGATTGCTGACTTTGACCTAAAAATGATAAAGCGGACATTCTAATTTCTTTGTAAAAATTGAAGTCAGCAGTTTTGACATATTTTTATTGCAAAAGTCCCAAAATATAAAGTAAAGTAGAATTCCTTACAATATTATATAGAAAAATAGGAGGAGTTAATGCTTACATATCTAATCGTAGTTTTAGCAATCGCAGCTGTTGGAGGTGTCGTATTGGCCTCGAAAGTATTTGCTGGGCAATTGGCACCATGGTCTTTGTCGATTGTTCATGCCTTGCTGGGAGCAACAGGTCTCGTCATGCTGATCATGTTGGTTCTGGAAGGCTCGGGCGATACGCGCCTAACGGCTGCGCTGGGTCTGCTTGTTGTGGCTGCATTGGGTGGATTTTATCTGGCTTCAATCCATGTTAAAGGTAGCGTTGCACCTAAAAACATCGTGCTCATTCACGCAGGTGTGGCGGTAGCAGGCTTTCTGACGCTGTTAAGCATATTTATTTAATTCACAAGGAAAACTCATGAAGCACCCTATCCATCCAATGCTGGTTCATTTCCCGATAGCGACCTGGTTTCTTGCCACGATAGCAGACATCGCCAGTTTATTTACCAATAATGAGCAAGTCGGTTGGGTGGCTGGGGTGTTGCTGGTCATCGGAACGATTACCGCACTATTTGCGATGATGGCCGGTTTATTAGAACTAGGAAAAATTGACGCACAGAGTCCGGCCGCGAAGATTGCCAATCAGCACATGATTTTGATCATGACCAGCTGGTCTTTTTATGCGGTCAGCTTATTTATGCGTCTGAACGGCACGCAGCTCGAGCAACCAGGACTGATTGCCATCGTCTTATCGGTTATTGGGTTTGCTTTTCTTTGCAGCGCAGGTTGGATGGGAGGGAAACTGGTATATGAATATGGTGTTGGTATCCAAAAAGACCTAGGAAACCATAAGTAATCATCATCTGTCATTTCGAAATTCAGAAGGAATTTTTGGTGACCTCAGTAGGAATTTCTTGCTGCATGCGGAATGCTGTTGCTTTTCAACGAGCAGTGCGGTCGCACGCGTAATTGCGTCTCCCTATGTAATTTTATCAATTTTACCTCTAAGCCTTGCATCAGTGGCCGACTGTTAATCGCTTTGCCATGTGACGGTGTTTCTGCATGGAATTCTGCTAAAGTACGACATTAATGCGCATAGGATCATGGGCGACGGGAGGAATCCTGTTTGTTAGGTCGCTCACTGTTTCAGTACAGCGGTTCAATTAAATCCAGTAATTCCATTATCATGAAAAGTGTCCAACAAGCTGAGCGAATACTTGAAGAAGCCGAATTAATTCATTCTGAGCAAACAGTGGTGCAAACAGTGCATCGTTTGGCGACAGATATCACACGGGAATTAGCTCAACAATATCCACTGGTTTTATGTGTGATGGGTGGGGCGGTGGTGTTTACCGGGCAATTGCTGCCGCAACTGCGGTTTCCACTTGATTTCGATTATCTGCATTTGACGCGCTACGACAAAAAAATGACGGGGGGTGAAATTCATTGGCAGGCGGAGCCGAAAGAAAACATGAAAGATCGGGTTGTCTTGGTGCTGGATGACATTCTGGATGAAGGCATTACGCTGGCCGCCATTCGTGACAAAGTATTGGAAAAGGGTGCGAAAGCATTTTATAGTGCGGTTCTTGCAGAAAAAGAAACGGGCAAACCCAAGCCATTCAAGGCTGATTTTGTTGGATTGACTGTGCCGGATCGCTATGTGTTTGGTTTTGGCATGGATATCCACGGCGCGTGGCGGAATTTGCCCGCCATTTATGCAGTGAAAGATTAAGCTTGGTAATGGAGGAATAATGCTTGCAATCATTGGCGGCAGCGGTATGACGCAATTGCCCTGCCTGGAAATATCACACCGGCAGATCATACGCACACCCTATGGCGAACCCTCCGGCCCATTGACGTTTGGTAAAATCAGAGACCGTGATGTCGTGTTTCTGGCGCGGCATGGGCATGGCCATACGATTCCGCCGCATGCTATCAATTACCGCGCAAACTTATGGGCACTGCATTCGTTGAAACCGTTGCACGTCATTGCCGTGGCCTCGGTAGGGGGTATTCGATCCGACTTGGCGCCGGGCCGGCTGGTAGTTCCGGATCAGATCATCGATTACACCTACGGACGCAGTTTCACCTATTTTGACAGCACGGAACAACGCGTGACGCATATTGATTTCACCCTGCCTTATAGTCAGCAAACCCGAGCGTTGCTGTTACAAGGAGCAAAAAATGCCAATACAGAAATTATCGATGGAGGGGTTTATGCAGCGACGCAAGGGCCCAGGCTCGAAACCGCCGCTGAAATCAACCGGCTGGAACGCGATGGGGCGGATATGGTTGGCATGACCGGTATGCCGGAAACCGCGCTGGCAAGGGAATTGGAATTGAATTACGCCACCATTGCCGTGGTCGCCAATTATGCCGCCGGCCGCGGCACTAACGTGAATGGCATACCGCTCAAGGAAATTAACGCGGTGTTGGAACAGGCGATGGTGCGTGTCAGAAACATATTGGAACATGTGGTGAGTTGTCATGGCGATTAGACCGGTACTGAGAATGGGTGACCCCGTATTGTTGCAGGTCGCGGAAAAAATCGACCGATTCGATACTCCCGAGCTGCACGCGTTAATCCAGGATATGTACGACACTATGGAGTCGCTGAATGGCGCAGGCCTGGCGGCACCGCAGATTGGCGTGAGCTTGCAGGTGGCGATTTTCGGCTTTGACAAGAATCAGCGCTATCCCGATGCCGACGAAGTGCCTTTTACAGTTTTGCTTAACCCGCAGCTGACACCGTTATCCGATGAAATGGAAGACGGTTGGGAAGGCTGCCTGAGCGTACCCGGAATGCGCGGCGTGGTACCGCGCTATGCGCACTTGCGCTATCAGGGCGTGGATCAATATGGAACGGTGATTGATCGCAAAGTCAGCGGCTTTCACGCGCGCGTGGTGCAACATGAATGTGATCACTTGCAGGGGATTCTGTATCCGATGCGGATCACGGATTTTAGGCAATTTGGGTTTACGGATGTGCTGTTTCCGGGGCAGGTGGTTGTGGATGATTAGGTTTGGATTATTTGCTTAGTACCTAGCTAGAATTAGATGGAAATACACTTTTTATTCCCGAGACTTGACGAATTTTTGCTCATTGAAGAGATACTCAGAAATGATGATATTTTATTGGATGTTCTTGATATCGAGGGAAATCATCAGTATCAATTGATAAATTATCATCTGCATGAATCTAAGAAGTTTTCTTGCCTTCTTGATCGTAATATTGTTACTGATCTTGTTTCACTAATCAGAGGTAAACAGGTTCCAGAGGATTCCAGCGGGAAAAGTTTGAGAATAGTTGCTGGTTTGCAGGCATTCCTGAATGCCGCTGAAATTTTGTCCGAGCCAAGTATTGCTTACCATGAGTATATGGATACGGCGGATCTCGTGACTGCTGATACAGAACTTGCATTATTTCGAAGCGCAGATAATCTTAATGCTAATATTTTTCTAGACATAGCACTTGGTTTGCGGACTTCAGTGCCACAAGATGCTGTTCCACATTTCTCTTCGGGTGAACTTAAGAATAAGAATATACCCGAAAAGCTCAAATATTTTGAAAGAAACATCATTACAATCAAGAAGGCTCTGATTATCAAGGCATCGGGTGTATCGGATTATGAGGTTATGCTTCAACTTACTGATTGGTTGTTTGACAAATATATGTTTACTTCCCCGGCGTTCTTCTTCTTGTGTATTTATCTGAGTCATGGACGCATTCGGGGGATGCTCAAATCGCATAACTTGAAGGATATTAGGAATGCGACATGGGATCTATGTTTTCTGCAAGAGTGGAACTCACTATCAAAACAAAATTCTCAAGCTCGTTGGCTAGTGGCTACTCGAGACCGTGCGATCAAAGAAGTGGCACGTTTAATGTTCATACACAGTGAATCAGAAATACACTACCTGAAACAACTTGAGAGTGTATTCGGAAAAATGTGGGGAGCCAAGAATAATCATGGCAGGGACTTATTAGAGCGTATTCGGCAATTCCGGTTGCGTATGGATGATTCACAGCGAGGTATAGTAGGAGCTGACTCGACCTACCTATTGCAACTTGACAGAGAAATAGATGCGGAATACAACGCGCTTGCTAATATGCGCTAACTACATAAAAAAGGAATTTTCATTATGTAAGCACACAGAAAATTCTGTACTTTGATCTATTAACTATTACTAATCAATCCAGAAACCCATCCAATTAAATCCGGTTTAACCACCACCAGTATCACCACCGCAAACAGAACCAGCACCGGAAATTCATTGAACCAGCGGTAAAACACGTGACCATGCGTGTTGCTGTCGGTTTTGAATGCCGTAACAAATTTTCCGCAGTAATAATGATAGACGATCAATAATAATACCAGAGCCAGCTTGGCGTGCAGCCAGCCTCCGGAAAAACCGTAACCCAGCCACAACCACACGCCGAAAACCACGGTCAGTACCGCGCCGGGTGTCATGATGCCATAATACAGCTTGCGCTCCATGATTTTGAAGCGTTCTTTGCCGGGTTGGTCTTCGCACATGGCGTGATAAACAAACAAACGTGGCAGGTAGAATAGCCCCGCGAACCAGGTGACCATGAAAATGATGTGCAGTGATTTTATCCAGAGCATGGCAGTGTGAATGATTGGTGTAAAAGTTGCTATGATACTGGGCTTGGGGTTTTGGCGCTATCTCTTGCGATCAGGTGAATTAAGCGCGGCGTTTAGCATGATAAGATTAAGCGAGATGACTATGAATCAACATTATCAGAATTTAGTCCACAAACTGGAAGAAATCGCCCATTTGGGCGGCGTCATGAGCACGTTGGGTTGGGATCAGGAGGTGATGATGCCGGCGGGAGCGAGTGATGCACGTGCCAAGCAAATTTCAGCGCTGGCAGGGATTATTTACGAGCGCATGACGGATCCCGCGCTGGGAGATTGTCTGAGCGAGTTAAATGAGCAGGATCTTGCTGCGTTGGGCGAAGCGGAGCGCTGCAATATCCGCGAAGCGCAGCGCAGCTATGAACTGGAAACCAAGGTGCCGAAGCGGTTGGTGCAGGAGTTGGCGGAACTGGGCTCGCGCGGGCATGGCGTTTGGGTGACGGCGCGCCAAGATAATAAGTTTGCCGATTTTGCGCCGGTGCTGAAACGTTTTCTGCAATTGAAGACGGAATGGGCGCAGTGCGTTTCCCCCGAAATGGCGCCTTATGATGCGAACATCGATCTGTTTGAGCGCGGCACGACAATGGCCATGATTACGCCGATATTCGAGCGCCTGAAGCAGGAATTAATACCGTTGATTCATGCCATTCAAGACCATTCCTATCAACCGGATACGTCTTTTCTGCAAGGTCGGTTTGCGCTGGATAAACAGGAAGCGTTGGCGCGCAAAATCAGCCGGGACATGGGGTTCAATTTTGAACAGGGACGTATCGATGTGTCGGTACATCCGTTTTGCGGCGGAAGCCATCCGACCGATGTGCGCATCACCACACGCTATAAGGATAGTAATTTTATCGAATCACTGTATTCGGTGATCCATGAAACCGGCCATGCGCTCTACGAGCAGGGGCGTCCGCATGAGCTGGGGGATTTGCCGGCGTCAGAATCGTTGACGATGGGCATACACGAATCCCAGTCATTATTCTGGGAACGCATGATCGCGCAGGGCAAACCTTTTTGTACACACTATTTCGATACCATACGCGCGGCGTTTCCGGAGAATCTGCAATCCGCTACGGTGGATTCGTTTTATCGCGCGATCAATACCTGCAAGGCGGATTTTATTCGCGTGGAAGCGGATGAAGTGACTTATCCGCTGCATATCATCCTGCGCTATGAAATCGAGAAAGGTTTGTTTGATGGTTCGATGCAGGTTGATGATTTGCCGCACATTTGGAACGAATTGATGCAGAAATACTTGGGAATCAAGCCGCCGACCGATACGCTCGGTGTGTTGCAGGATTCGCATTGGAGCGGCGGGGCGTTTGGGTATTTTCCTTCATACACGCTGGGTGCGATGTATGCGTGCCAGTTTTATAAAACGCTGTTGAGTGAGCAACCGGATACTGAAGCAAATATCGCCAAAGGAAATTTTGCGCCGATTAAAGGCTGGCTCAACGAGAAAATTCACCGCCAAGGCAGTCTTTATACACCACAAGCGCTTGTTCAGCGCGTTACTGGAGAGGATTTGAATCCGGATTATTTCATTAATTACCTAAAAAGCAAATATGGCGAAATCTATGGGTTGAATCAGGCTTAGTTTTTTGAGCGCGAGTGGCATAGATATTATGCCTGCCTGCGGCCTTGGTTACTCTCTATCCATTTTTTCACGCGATTGGCATCGCCGATACGGGTATTTTTACCCCAGGAATTCAGTAAAACAATGACCACGGGTTGACCGGAAATGTTGGCTTGCATTACTAGGCAGCGTCCGGCTTCACTCAAGTAGCCGGTTTTCGAGACATCGATTTCCCAACCTTGGTTGCGCACCAGACTATTGGAGTTGACATATTGTAATTGGCCGCGCTTGTTTCCAGGTGATACGGAATGTTGGGATGTCGTTGAGAATTCACGAATTGCCGCATAGTTATTGGAAGCAGTGACCAGTTTTGCCAGATCGCGCGCGGTAGCGACATTACCACTATTCAAACCGGAAGAGTCGACAAAACGGCTGTTCATCATACCGATTTTCCTGGCTTTTTGATTCATGGCGTTCACGAATGCCTGCGTGCCGCCCGGATAAGTGCGGCCAAGTGCCGCTGCGGCGCGATTCTCGGATGACATCAGCGCCAGTCGTAATAATTCATGGCGGGGATAGCTGCTTCCGACGGGCAAGCGCGAGGAAGTGTGCTTCAATTTATCGACATCGGCTTGAGTAATGGTGATTTTTTCATTCGGCGATAGCCGTGCATCCAGCGTGACCATAGCGGTCATTAATTTGGTAATGGAAGCGATGGGCATCACCTTGTCGGCATTTTTGTCATAAATGATGCGCGCATTCTGCGCATTGAATACCATTGCCGCCTGAGATTTGATATCCGGGTTGTTTTTTGCGAAGGCACTATGGGTATAAAAAAATATGACGCAAATTAACAGAATTGCTTGTTTCATTATTGATTTATCCCCATGAGTTAACTGAGCTCTCTGAAAATACCATTAAAAATTTCCCATTATCTGAATGCGACCGGAATCAAATCAAATATTCCGAATTATTACTATATAATTGCGCGAACCATAAGCTGTGCCATTGCCATACCGTAATTTTTCTATTTTACTATAAATCTAACCAAATTTTAATATAAAAAATTGATAATAAATTTCATATTTATAGTATGTTATGGCCTATTTTTGAGAATTTGAGTTAATAAATGAAGAGCAATGTGTTGATAATAGGATGAAAAGGCTTCTTTAAGTTAAACCAAAGATCAACATGATGATTTGATCCGTTTTTTCCAGCACGACAGACCTGATGCAGAAAACCACACCACTCCTATTGCGCTTCATTCGTCTGTTTCATTTGCTCATACATGTTACTTCAGGGTTATTGCAATCGATTGTTTATCCGTACTTTCCGTTGCATATTCAGCGCCGCATGATGCAGCGTTGGGCAGTGGGTTTGCTGTCTATTCTCCACATTAAATTGCAGTGCCACGGCAGATTGCCGGAAACGGAAGTTCCGCGTGCCTTGTTTGCGGCTAATCATGTGTCGTGGTTGGATGTTTGTGTGCTGATGGCAGTCTGTCCGACGCGTTTTGTCGCCAAGGCGGAAATCAGCCATTGGCCGGTATTAGGGTTGTTGAGTAGAAATGCGGGCACATTATTTATTGAGCGCGCAAAGCGCAGTGATACAGTGCGCATCAATCAACAGATCAGTGACGTACTGGAGAAAGGCGAGCGGGTTGTCGTTTTTCCCGAAGGCACTACCGCCGATGGCACTCAACTCAATCATTTTCACGCTTCATTGCTGCAATCGGCTGTTACATCAGATGCGCTACTTTACCCAGTGGCTATTGGCTATCGCAATGTGGCAGGGAATATTTGCGCGGAAGCTGCCTATATCGAATCGTCTTTGGTCGTGTCGCTGCAAAAAATATTGAGTCAGACAAGCATCCATGTTGAACTCACCGTGAGTGAAGCGGTTCAATGCGGGATGAGGAATCGGCGGGAATTAGCCCGTTTCGCGGAGCATGCGATTGCTGAGGCGCTGTTGTTGCCTATTCCACACAAGAAAGCTGGAAAATTTTCCGATCTTCCAGTCGGATAGCCGTTAATTCTCTGCCCCATACGCAACCAGTATCCAGCGCAATCACATTATCCGCGAGATGTAATCCTAATGCGGACCAATGGCCGCAGATGACAGTATGCTGTCGACTGGCTCGTTGGGGTAAGCCAAACCATGGCAAATAGCCGGATGGAATGGATTGCGGATCGCCTTTAAAAGCGAAATTCATTCTGCCGTCGGGTGTGCAGACACGCAGGCGTGTCATGGCGTTGATAATGACGCGTAAGCGGACATGGCCGGTCCATTCGTCTTGCCAGTAATTCGGCTCATTGCCATACATCAGTGCAAATAATTCCTGATCATCGTCCTGGCGTAGGGCATGTTCAACCTCATGAGCCAATTGCCCAGCTTGTGCAATCGACCAGGATGGCAATAAGCCCGCATGCACCATAGCGTATTGGCTTGCGGTGTGAAATAGCTTTTGTTGCCGTAGCCAATGCAATAATTCATCGCGATCGGGCGCATCCAGAATGGGTTGAATCGTGTCGCTGGGGTGTTGCTTTGCGATGCCTGCGGCAACCATCAATAAATGCAGATCGTGATTGCCCAGTACCATAGTCATCGCACCGCCTGCTTGCTTGATATACCGCAAGAGCGAGAGCGAATCGGGACCGCGGTTAACGATGTCGCCAACCAGCCATAATTTATCTGCAGTAGGGTCAAACCGGATGTGATCAATCAAGCGCTGAAATGTCGTAAAGCAGCCTTGAAGATCACCCATTGCATAAGTTGCCATGATTGGCGGTCGCTTAAGTCAGGTAGCTAATGATTGTGCCAATAATTGAATAAATTAACGTAAACCGAGTACATCCTGCATGTCGAACAAGCCATTCGGTTGATCGGCCAGAAAACGCACTGCGCGTAATGCGCCCATTGCAAAGGTCATACGACTGCTGGCTTTATGTGAGATTTCCACGCGCTCACCGATGCCGGCAAACATGACGGTATGGTCGCCGACAATATCACCTGCACGGATGGTTGCAAATCCAATGGCCTCCGGATTTCTTTCGCCGGTGACACCTTCGCGACCATAAACGGCCACTTTGCTGAGGTCTCTTTTTAATGCATCAGCAACGACTTCGCCCATCCGTAGCGCGGTGCCGGACGGTGCATCTACTTTATGCCGGTGATGCGCCTCGATAATCTCGATATCGTAGCCTTCATTCAATACTTTTGCGGCGATTTCCAGTAGCTTGAAAGTCACATTCACGCCAACACTCATATTGGGGGCGAATACGATCGCAATATCTTGTGCGGCTGCTTTGAGTTGCGCTTTTTCTTGTGCTGAGAAGCCGGTGGTGCCAATGATCATTTTGACACCGGCTTCCCGGCAAACGGCCAGATGCGCGAGGGTGCCTTCAGGGCGGGTGAAATCAATCAGTTGGTGGCAATTCTTCAACGCGACTGTAAAATCACTGACAATCGGAATGCCGCAACTGGCGCCTATTAATTCTCCTGCGTCCCTATTCAAATAAGGGCTGCTAGCTCTTTCCAATGCAGCGGCGAGTTGCATATCGGGAGCTTGTGAGACCACTTCCAATAATGTGCGCCCCATGCGTCCGGCGCTGCCTGCAATAGCAATCTTTTGAATGATCATTGTATTCCCACGATGATTTTAAGTTTATCAGGCCGTTGCAAAATGATTTGAACAGCCGATACGGTGTTAAGAACAGACTCAAAATGCTCGTTGATTACGCATAAACTGCGCTTTCTCTCCTGTTTTTGCCTAGTATCGACTGCTTCTAAAATGTTTTTCAATGGCCTACTAAATGAACAATAAATAAAAATTATCACTTATTTTGCTTCTGTGGTACTTGATTGAACCTTTTCCGGTTCAGGGCTAGCTTCTACAGGTCTGGGTTTGATTGGATACTTAGAAAAACTCAGGTAATTTTCAATATTGACTAATTTGTCATCGTCAAAATAGATTGTCAGCCGCTTTTGTTCGACTAAATCGCCTTTTTCGCGCCATATATAGACATAATCCCATCGGTTATCGCGAAATGTATCGACAATCAGTGGTGACCCCATGACAAAAAGAACTTGCGATTTGGTCATTCCTGGTTTTAGTTTTTCCAGCATTTCTTCGTCGATCACATTACCTTGTTGCACATCGATCTTATATAGAATATGAGGAAAGTATGAGCATCCTGCTACGATGAGGAAAACCAGCGGTACGAGAATGTTTGCAACCATTTTATTGATGATATTATATGTTTCCAAAGTGAGCATAGCACTATATGATACAACAAATCATTTTCTGAACAGAGATAACCATGAGCAATTCTGGCGACCTAAAAAGTATAGATCTCAAAAATAGTGGCCTTAAAACAACGCTGCCTCGACTCAAGATATTGAATTTATTTGAACAAAGCAGTGTGCGTCATTTGTCCGCAGAAGATGTTTATAAGGAATTGCTCAACGAAGGTGAAGACATAGGGCTGGCCACCGTTTATCGTGTTTTAACGCAATTTGAGCAGGCCGGATTGTTGGAGCGGCATCATTTTGAAAGTGGTAAAGCGGTATTCGAGCTAAAACGCGACGGGCATCACGATCATTTGGTCTGTTTGCAATGTGGTCGTGTCGAAGAATTTTATGATTCTGAAATAGAGCAACGTCAGGAAGCTATTGCGAATGATCGAGGATTTCGGTTGCAGGAGCACTCATTGTCTTTATACGCGGATTGTATCAAACCAGCCTGTCCTCATCGAAAATAATAAAATAATGCACGCACTTGCAGTAAGTTATTCGCCAAGAATTAAGCTTTGTTTGCTTGATATCAGTTTAAGGCACTTATTCCCAGGAATCCTAATGCTATTAGGCTGGCTGTCGGTGCATAATGTGTATGCCGACACTGGTCATTTCAGTGAGTGCATATCCCGAATAGGTGTGCAAGCAAAGACCGAAGGTATTTCCGATACAACGATCCAACAAGTGCTGAGTAAAGTCAGACACAATCAGCGGGTCATTGAATTGGATCGACGCCAACCTGAATTCACGCAGACATTTGCAAATTACTTTAATTTGCGCATTAATGATGAGCGTGTTCAACGGGGTCGGGAGTTATTGGCTAAGCATCGTGGATTATTGAATCAGATTCAACAGGAAAGCGGTATTCCGGCACAATATCTGGTTTCATTCTGGGGGCTGGAAACCAGCTACGGCGGGAATTTTGGCGACTGGTCTGTAACCGATTCACTAGCCACACTTGCTTGCGATCCACGCCGCAGTAGTTTCTTTACACAAGAATTGCTCAATGCGTTACGCATTGTCGATGCCGGCGATATCTCCGCTGAACGCATGATTGGCTCGTGGGCAGGTGCCATGGGGCATATGCAGTTCATGCCGTCCACTTTTTTGCGGTATGCCAAGGATATGGATGGAGACGGGCGCCGCGATTTATGGGGCAGTATTCCGGATGCGTTGGGCTCTGCCGCAAACTTTTTACGACAATTAGGCTGGGTTCCCGGGCTAGACTGGGGACAGGAAGTTCGGTTACCGGCAGCTTTTGATTATTCACTGGCTGGGCGAGATCAGATGCTCAATCTGATCGAGTGGGCGAAACTCGGTGTTACTACTGCTTCTGGAACGGCATTGACACCCACAGAACAAAGAGCTGCATTGCTTGTTCCTGGTGGTCATCGGGGCCCTGCTTTTTTAGTTACCAAGAATTTTTATATCATCATGCGCTGGAATCGATCTGAATTTTATGCGCTGTCAGTCGGGCATTTGGCGGATCGCATTGCAGGCGCGCCTGCATTGCAACGCTTACCACCGATTGATACGATAAAAATAACGCGTGAACAGGTAAGACAGCTGCAAATGGATTTGTCAGCACTGGGTATCGATGCGGGCGAAGCGGATGGCGTGATGGGCTCAGCGACGCGGCAGGCAATCAGCCGTTTTCAACAGAACACGCAACGCATTGCCGATGGCCATTTGGACGCCGCATTGCTAACAGCAATTCGTGAAGCAGTGAATACCTTACCTCGTTAGAAGATGTTTGATGGTTTCTTGCTCAGCAAGTAATTCCTGATAGCTTTTTTGCATTTTTTCCTTATCTAGTTCACTGATTTCCAGTCCCTCAACAATTTTATACTGACCGTTCTGACAAGTCGCAGGGAAGCTGTAAATTACTCCGCTAGGAATACCATAGCAACCATTGGAAGGCACGCCCATCGAAACCCAATTACCTTCCCGGGTACCAAAAAACCAATCTCGCATATGATTGATAATGGCATTCGCCGCGCTGGCCGCGCTCGATTTGCCACGGCGTGCTTCGATAATGGCTGCACCGCGTTTTTGCACGGTCGGAATAAAATGATTTTCTATCCACCCGGAATCTGTTAACAGCGAGGTTATTGGGGTGTTATCGATGGTCACATGGCTTAAATCAGGAAATTGCGTATTGGAGTGATTGCCCCAAACGATCATTCTCTTGATCTCTGACACAGGCACTCGGAGCTTTAGTGCAACCTGAGATAATGCGCGATTATGGTCCAGTCGCAACATCGCGGAGAAATTGCTGGGATCAAGATCGGGAGCATTTCTCATGGTAATGTATGCATTGGTGTTGGCAGGATTACCAACGACCAGTACCTTGACATTACGTTTTGCGGCTACATTCAGCGCTTTGCCTTGTTCAATGAAAATAGGACTATTGGCTGCGAGGAGGTCTTTGCGTTCCATATTTTCCCCGCGTGGACGCGCGCCAACCAGCAAGGCAATGTCTACATCATTGAATGCAACTTCTGCATTATCGGTGGTGATAATTTCAGTTAATAACGGAAAAGCGCAATCATACAACTCCATGACAACGGCATCGAAAAAAGGTTGTGCTTCAGTAACATCGTGCAACTGAAGAATAATCGGTTGATCGTTGCCAAACATGTCGCCTGCCGCAATGCGATATAGCAGGCTGTAACAAATCTGTCCCGTTGCTCCGGTAACAGCAATTCGAATAGGCGTTTTCATTTTTTCCAATCCTCGAAAATCCACCAATAGGCTGAGAAAATTGGCGGTATATGGGGAAAAGTGATCAAATTATACTTGTAATCGGAGTCCCGCGGAAGAGTATGTTTGTTTAAGAAGTACAGAATCACGATAGGATGCTGATTGCATATTAGAATACAAGAGAGGGTTTTGGAAAATCGTGATCAGATCTGCAAAGGTGTGGTTTTGATGAGAGAGCTTTCCGGGTTATTGAGTTTCGGGAAATTGTCGCGCTGTACGACTTGTTGTTACGCACAAAGCCACGCATCCGCGATGTCAATCCTGAAGAAATCCAACGGATTGCTTTGGATGGAGGTGTCTGAACACATACAATCCCCGGAGCTCTTGGTGTGCAAGAATAGGTAAGTTCATTACATGCCGGTAGAGAGTCCTGGTATACCGATCCGCTGTATACGGATAGCATTGTTTCCTTCTTCATATGCGAGTAATTTACCTTCTTTCTGCCACAGGCGAAATGCCAGAGAGTACGACAATACGCGTATCGGATAGTCGCGCGGCAGCGTTTGTAAATATGGTTGAATAGTAGTGAAATCAGTGGCGCCATATTGCTGCATGATAAAACGCAGTCCTCCGTTAGCCGGACCGATGTTATAGGCGAGTAAAGCCAAAAATAGATCACCTTTCATTTCAGCTAAATAGTGTTTAAATGTGGCTGCACCGACAAAAGCGTTGTGTCGGGAGTTTTCCAGGGAAATTTTTTCAGTACCTAACTTTTGCTGTGCTTGCGTCATAACTATTTTGGGAACACGGGTGATCTGAAATAAACCGCGCCCACCATCACTGCTGTCTCTCGGTATAAAAGATGATTCTGTTGCCGCAATACCTTGTAATAGATGGGCATCAACATTGAAAGCCTTGGCTGCATCTCTGATTGCATGTTGATATTCTTGGGACCGGTCAAGCATTTTTTGCAGTTGTGCTGAATTATGTTTGCGATAAGCCGCATAGACTTGATGCGAAATTGTCATACGGCCTGCTTCTTCCTTGCCTCCAACCAGTGTACGGAAATTTCCATAAGCCAGGGTAAATTGATCGTGGGTCACAAACCAGGCGATCAGCACGACAAATGATAAGGATAGAATCAAGGGGAGGAATTCAGAATAGAGTTGTAATCTTTTCCTTAGTTTCCACCAGCCGATGAGAAAAGCAGAAGCCACCATTATTAATATCAATACGCCGGTAGCGAAAGGCAGCAAGCTGCCAAAAAAACTGGTGCCCGAAAACCGGTTTGCGGAATAACCCAACAGCATGATGATGATTAACACTGCAGTAATGCTCAAACCGAGAATTTCTATGCTTGTCAGCAATAATTTCTGTTTAAGTCTACTGGGCTGATTTCTTTTTGGTTTATTCTTACCAGTTCGCATTGACAGATTGCGATTGCGATTGCGCTTGCGTTTAGGCTTTGTATTGTTGCCGGATTCAGGATTGCTGAGATTGACTGTTTTATCCATTGGAATACAGAATTCATATGATTCAGCAGATTGTAAGAGTTAACCGGATTGCTTGCAGTAAAAAATCTGGCTAAATGATGGAGCAGTAACAAGATGGTGCTATCTGGACAGGATTCCAATTGTGATTGAAGGGGGATATAAGCTACATATCATATTAACTGATCCTCAGTAAGCATTATCTTTTTGGACGACGATCCAGACGGTACGCAGGATGATCCAGAGGTCTAGCCAGATGGACCAGTTTTTGAGGTAATACAGATCGTGTTCGATGCGCCCTTTCATTTTTTCCAGTGCTTCGGTTTC
>NZ_QJJP01000034.1 GCF_003201565.1 Nitrosomonas sp. Nm84
GCATCGTAAGAAGTGTATAAAAACCGATTAACCAACTATACCAGGTGGAAACTTTTCGACGCCGATTCCTGGAAAGTTTTCAATGCCGATTGACATAGCAATCTTAAAGGATGGCACTTATTTGAACCAATTAGTTCTATTTTGGCTGCATATCACCCTGCTCAGGAAATTGCAGTTCCAGATATGGCTTGGGTTAAATTAAAGAAACAGCTTGGTAAAGCTGAGGAATAAGATGCGTACTGGTGTAACTGGATTCCAACCTGAACGTTTATTGCAAGCAAGAATGTGTCGGGGATTGACACAAACAGCTCTCGCTATAGTTGTTGGCCGTTCTTCTGGAACAATATCTAAATGGGAAAGAGGCGATCAAATTCCAGAGTCAGAAGCACTTGAGCGTTTAGCGTCTTGTTTAGGAATACCGGCTTCTTGGTTTCTTAAGAAAATACCTGTTTATGGTGATCAAGTTTGTTTTTTTCGTAGCACCGCCTCAGTAACTAAAGAAGCACAATCAATCTCGGATATTCGGCTTAAATGGCTCAATGAATTAAGCATCACTTTGCAGCATTGGATTGACTGGCCACTGGTAAATATTCCGAGTCTCGATGATACTGATCACCGAAATATTTCTGATGCTGAGGTTGAGGGAGCCGCTTTAAAGGCTCGCAAAGAATGGAATCTAGGTTTAGGGCCTATATCGGATATTGTTTTGGTATTAGAAAATGCTGGTGTAATTTGTGTTCGCGAGGAACTCGGATTTACAAAGATGGATGGCACATCACGATGGTTTGCTACGGACAATCGACCCTATGTTTTTTTAGCCGCTGATAAAGCGAATGGTACCCGGAGTCGCTTTGATGCCGCTCATGAACTTGGGCACATTATTCTTCATAGGAATGTGAATGATCTTGAATTTTATAAGCGCTATCCTGAATTAGAACGCCAGGCAAATTTATTTGCTGGGGCATTTTTACTTCCAGCCGAATCGTTTGCTGCAGAAGTAATGCGCCCAAGCCTTGATACATTTATTACAATCAAATCACGTTGGAAAGTCTCTGTTGCAGCCATGATCATGCGCTGCAAACAGCTCGATATTATTGATGATGATTATGCAACAAGGCTATGGAAGAACTATAGCGCTAGAGGGTGGCGCAAAGGTGAGCCGCTTGATGATCAAATCGGATTTGAGCCAATACGCTTGCTACCACGCGCTATCAATTTACTCATGTCCGAAGGAGGATTGTCTAGAGATGCTGTCTTGTCCGCATTCGGACTCAACGCCAGCGATTGCGAAAGATTATGTGGGCTACCAAGCAGGTTTTTTACCCAACAAGATTCTGTATCACAGCTTAAAACGGTTCGATTAAAACACATTAATAAACAACACAATTTAGAAGTTAATGAAAGCCAAGGAAACATTATTCAATTCCCAACAAAACCTAATATATAACCCTTTCGTTTACTTAGCTTTATGCACCCCGCCCATTTTCCTTCCTGGCAGCTACTAATTGCCAAATAACTTCTTTATTCGCTCTAAATTCGCAGCTACCTTGTTTTACAAGCATTCCCATATCAACAAGCAAATTTAAATCGCTCAATACAGTGCGGCGTTGAATATTCGCATAATCCCGTGCAATCTCTGGGGTAGCTAGAACAATTTCATTTGTAGTGAAAGCCTTGTTATGAGGAATAAGTAACGCAAGATTACGCTGCCTATTAAATACTCTTTTATTTGTAATTTTTCGTTCTTTGAAAGCATCATAAACATATTTGCTCCAAGTAACCTCAAACTGACTTCTATGAATGATTTGTAGCGTTTCTTTCAATCCGTCCCTAAAACCTAGCAAAGCATATTCAATAAACGAAGTAAGATCACACTTATGTCTAGCGTAATCGAAATGTCGATAATATTCAGGGCGCGTTTGATTGTAATGATTAGATAAAATATGAGATGCTATATCTGGTAAGCCTCCTCTTAATAAAATATAGAATTCTAGAAGCCTACCTGTCCTTCCATTCCCGTCTCCAAATGGGTGTATCCATTCCATATTTATATGAGCCACCACAGCTTGAATAACAGTGTCCCCAAAGGATTGTCCATTTTCATAATGAAACTCAGAACGCAACCACTTGCAGTATTGATTTATTAAGTCAGGTACATCTCTATAATCTGGGCCTCTATATCCTCCCACAACACGACTATCAGACCTAAATCTGCCTGGCTCGGCATCGAAGTTTTCTCCTAGGCCACGACCTACCATTTCATGGAATCGACAAATTAGATCTGGGGTTATTAAATCGCTTCTATCGTCACTTACAACTTCATTCAAAAGAACGTTAAAGGCATTAATAATGTTCTTAACCTCATGTTCTTGATATTCTTTACTTGGAGGCAATCGAGATCCATCAAAAATTTTCTCAATCTCTTCTTCGGAAAGTGTATTACCTTCAATTGCAGTAGTCGCTTGCGCTCCTTTCACAAGTGCAACCTGAAGTAATTCAGATCGATGTTTTGGCAATATTGGTGTGTTACTAATCGCATCAACATATGCCTCACATTGCCCAAGTAGAGAATATGATTTGCTTGTTAGCTCCCAGATCTTTTTGAATTGCAAATGACGGAACATAATTAGATCCTATAGTTTATGCATAGAAATATGTAAAAACTATACCATGTTTCTGCACATCAATATATATACTTTTGTTTAAATGAAATTATTTGTATCTAATATTCATATGTTTTGCAACATAAACAATAGCAATAATAGAAACTATTTTCCCGCGATGGTAGAGCGGCAACAGGATAATTCCGCGCTGCATTTTCGCTCCGAATCGACCCGGAATATTTCAAAAGTAGGGCAATAACTAAGCAAAAAATCCCGGAATAACGGCTAAAAGTAGGGCGCGCCCTACTGCTTTAGGTGATGACTTTGAAAAAGTAGGGCGGCTGGAATCAAGCAATGATAGTGGTTTCAAGGATTCCGCCCTACTCGCCCTACTGAAAAATGAGGGGGTAGGAATAGAATTAATAATGAGGACATAAAAAATCAAACTGATTTACCGAATAACGGAATGACTTCAGCACCTTTTTCTAATGCTTCCAAATGGTCACTCCACCATGTCATTATTCTTTTCCGTTCCGGCAAATACTCAGCCCGGTTATATGCACCCCGTACTTCATTTTTCTCACCATGTGCTAATTGTCGCTCGATAGCATCAGGACTAAACAAGCCAGATTCATTCAGTGCAGTGGAGGCGACAGCCCGGAATCCGTGCCCAGTCATCTTGCCTTTATATCCCAGGCGGTACAATGCAAAAAGCAATGTGTTATTGCTGATTGGTTTATTTGGGTTGCGACCGGGCAGCAGGTAACGACTATCACCGGCAAGGGTTTTTAGTTCAGTCAGTATGTTCATTGCTTGGCGGGTGAGGGGGACTGCATGTTCCTTCCTCATCTTCATTCGCTCGCTGGGGACGATCCATAATGCATTGTTCAAATCAAACTCTGCCCATAATGCGCCAATGAGTTCATTCGTGCGTAAGAACGTCAAAGTCATTAACTGCAAAGCAAGCTGCGTCTGCCTGCTGCCTATGGTTTCATAGGTAGATATCGCTCTTAATAATTCTGGTAATTCTTCGGGTTTGACGGCTGCCTGATTTTTCTTCTTGTGAGATTTGAGAGCGCCACGTAAATCACCAGAAGGGTCACGTGTGCAGCGACCAGGCGCTTCGGTTGATAAACTGTAGCGGAATACCTGACCGCATACCCCAAGCACTCTATGCGCCAGATCATAAGAGCCACGCTGCTCAATGATGCGTATCATGTTGAGCAATTGCGGCGCTTCGATGATGCTGATGGGATACCTGCCAATATAAGGGAACACATTCATTTCAAGCCTACGTACCACGTCCTTGGCGTGACTTTTTACCCATCCATGAACTTGATTGCCATACCATTCACGGGCGACAGCTTCAAAACTATTCGCAGCAGCCTCTTTTGATTTTTGCTTATTGATCTGTCGATCATGGGATGGGTCAATATTGCTTGCAAGCTTGACACGTTCAGCTTGTGCAAGCTGCCTGGCTTGTTTTAATCCCACGACAGGATAGACACCTAGTGAAAGGGATTTTTCTTTGTCATGGATTTTGTAACGCAATCGCCAATACTTGCGTCCATCTTCATATACCCAAAGATAAAGTCCTTGGCCATCGTGAAGCTTACGTATTTTGCTATTTTCAGCAGTTGCATTCTTGCAGGCCAAGTCTGTCAGTAATTCTTTCAAAGCCATAATGTGGTAACTTTTGGTGTGGTAAAAATAGTTACTACACAACTTACCACATTTTTTTGCTGGCTTCTAGCGGATTATTTCGGATTGCTATGGAGTTAAATTTCTTGTTAAACAGCTTGTTTGTTGAGTTTCTTGGACTTCTCTGGATTTGTACGGACACAAAATTGGCGGAGGCGGTGAGATTCGAACTCACGGTAGAGTCACCCCTACGGCAGTTTTCAAGACTGCTGCCTTAAACCGCTCGGCCACACCTCCTTGCTGAAGGGCGAATAATACCTTTTAGTGCGCTTTTTGGCTAGCTATTACAAACTTTAATTGATGGTAAATAATTTTTTTGACTTTGCCGAGGGACTCTGCAAGCCGTATAAAGACGGCAGCCTCATATCCCGAATTTCAGCTGATTATGCCTAGATTGGCATAACTGATTACGTTTTATGCTGCTTGTTTTTGCAGCAAAATTATATCATTTGCCGTTTGGTGCAGGACGAGGCACTTCTGCATCTAGAAATTGCTGCAAGTGCGGTAATATGAGTGATGGTTTTTCTTCTTGAACCGCATGGCCAACATCACTGAGGACGACCAATCTTGAGTTGGGCAAATTCTTATGCAGACGCTCACCAATCGCCAGCGGGATAATTTCATCGTTCCTGCTCCATATAATCAAGGTGGGAATGGTCAGGTTGGCATAATTGTCCGAAAACTGTTGCAGATCGGTCGGCAGCATCTGCCGCGCGCTGGTTAGTGTGGCGTATTTTGCATTGGGTTTGTCCAGGTTGCCAGCGTAGTGGTCTATGGCATTTTGCGGAATCAGTGCATCATTGAAATACACTTTTTTCAGCAGACTCTTCACTTGCAGGGTGTTCGGGGTAGCGTAGATCACCAGTGGCCCCAGTATCGGAGTCGCCAATATCTCTATGAAATCCGGAAGATCCTGTGGGTAGGCGATGCTGTCTATCAATACCAGGCTTTTTTGTAGATGCGGATGCGACGTGGACAAATATATCGAAGTGACCAAGGCCACTCCGCCGCCGTATGAGTGTCCGACGATGTGGAGGTTGTGCAGATCGTTTTCGAGGATAAAATTTCTTACTAGCTTGGCCTGTTCATAAACGGAATATAAATCATCGCGTGGTTTGGGCGACTCACCAAAGCCTTTCAGATCAACGGTGATGACGCGGTATTTTCGGGCCAGCGGCTCAATGATATGCCGCCAACTATAGCTGCTGGCACCGAAGCCGTGGATGAGCAACACTGGATCGCCTTTCCCCGTGCTGCTGGACGCCAATTGCAGTTTATTTTCGTGGTCTGGATTACGATATTGTGACCAGCCCGGAATATTTTTATCCATGACTGCACAGCCACTCAGACTGAAAATCACAAACAGAAATACAAACGCAGGCGCTTTTTTCAAGAGATTCTTCATGATTAAAGAGATCGAATGAGCATGACCATATCAAATATACCGCCACCGGCAAAACCTAACACACCAAAAGCAGGAAGTAATGCGATAGCCCTGCAAGCTGTCTTCAAACGCTTGGCTTCCATATCGTCTGCAATCTTCATGTGAGGTGGAATGGATAAAATCACGTAACAGATCAGACCAAGAAAGATGATATTTCCGATGGTAAGCGGGAGGAGATTGGTGAGATAGATTTCTATCGGGCCAAGCGTTTTTTCAGCGCAATATCCGCAACTGTCGATCAGCGCAAACATCATGTCACGCCGAGCATTAATGATCTCAAAGAAACTCAGGGTAGTGTTGACAGCTCCCCATAAGGCAGCTAATAGTACAATGGGAAGGCCCAGTTTGTTGACGTCGTCCATGGCAATTCTCCTTTTCTCAGCAAAGTAGGATGCTTATACAAACAGGATTATTTCAGTTGGTCATTCTTCTCCGCCCGTTTTATAATCCGCACACAGCAACTAATCTAATTTTCCGGGCACTGTACACGGTATCTAATATGGTATGAATCCAAATTTAAATCAACTGCAGCCTTATCCATTTCAGAAGTTGCACCAATTGTTCGAAGGGGTGACGCGCAATACTGCGTTTAATCCGATCGAATTACAGATTGGTGAGCCCAAGCACGCAACGCCTGATTTTATTCGCCAGGCGATAATAGATAATCTGGGTGGCTTGTCCACGTATCCGACGACGCTGGGGACATCTACGTTGCGCAATAGTATCGCGGCATGGATAAAACAGCGTTTCAACTTGCCGGAAATCAATCCGGAAACGGAAGTCATTCCCGTCAACGGTAGTCGTGAAGCGTTATTTTCGTTTGCGCAGGCGGTGGTGGATACCCGTGTCGACCACCCTGTTGTCGTTTGTCCCAATCCGTTTTATCAGATTTATGAGGGGGCTGCGCTATTGGCAGGAGCCATGCCGTATTTTATCAACACCTTACCGGATGATCGCTTTAAGCTGGATTTTTCACAGTTGAGCGATGATGTATGGTCACGCACGCAATTGATTTATGTGTGCTCGCCGAATAATCCTACCGGTGGCGTGATGACGCTGCAGGAGTGGCGGGAGTTGTTTGCGTTGTCGGATCGCTATGGTTTTGTGGTGGCTGCGGATGAATGTTATTCGGAAATTTATTTTGATGAAGCTAACCCTCCGTTAGGGGCGCTGGATGCCGCGCAGCAACTGGGTCGTTCCGGTTTTCCGCGTTTAGTGGTATTTAATAGCTTGTCAAAACGCTCCAATGTGCCGGGATTGCGTTCCGGTTTTGCAGCGGGAGATGCCGTGCTACTGAAGAAATTCCTGTTATATCGTACGTATCATGGTTCCGCAATGAATCCCGTCGCTCAAGCTGCGAGTGCTGTGGCCTGGAATGATGCAGCCCACGTGGTGCAGAATCGCCGCTTGTATGCACAGAAATTCTCTGATGCGGTCGCGTTGTTGTCGGGTGTGACAGCGGTACAGATGCCGGATGCGGGTTTTTATTTATGGCTTAAAACACCCATTAGCGATACCGAATTCACCAAACGGTTATATCAAGATTATAATGTGACAGTGCTGCCGGGCAGCTATCTGGCACGCGATGCGCATGGCATCAACCCGGGGAAGAATTATGTGCGGATTGCGCTGGTTGCTTCACCACAGGAGTGTATCGAAGCGATGAACAGAATTAAGAACCTGATGACTCATCTGGGTTGAGCTGGGCTGAATTTAAATTATTAGGAAAAAATATGAATAAATTGAGAACCACCATTGAAGAAGCTTTTGATCGCCGTGCAGACATTACGCCGCGCAATGTTGATGCCAGTTTGAAGGAGTCCGTCGCGCAGGTTCTTACCATGTTGGATAGTGGTAAATTACGTGTGGCCGAGAAAATCGATGGTGATTGGGTGACGCACCAATGGATCAAAAAAGCCGTATTGCTGTCATTTCGGATCGAAGACAACAGCTTTATCAAGGGCGGTTTTTCCAATTATTTTGATAAAGTGCCATCAAAATTCGCTGATTACAGCTCTCGTGATTTTCGTGATGGCGGTTTCCGCGTGGTGCCGCCTGCAGCCGTACGTAAGGGTTCATTTATTGCCAACAATGTAGTGTTGATGCCGTCTTATGTCAATATTGGCGCGTATGTCGATGAGGGCACGATGGTCGATACTTGGGCGACGGTAGGATCGTGTGCGCAAATCGGCAAGAATGTGCATTTATCCGGTGGTGTAGGGATTGGCGGCGTACTTGAGCCGGTACAGGCGAATCCGACGATTATTGAGGATAACTGTTTTATCGGTGCGCGTTCAGAAGTTGTGGAAGGTGTCATCGTCGGTGAGAATTCAGTGATTTCGATGGGTGTTTATATTGGTCAAAGCACAAAAATTTATAACCGCGAAACCGGAGAAGTCAGCTATGGTCGTATCCCACCGGGCTCGGTTGTCGTATCAGGTAATTTGCCGGCTGAGAATGGCAAATACAGTTTGTATTGCGCGGTAATTGTCAAACAAGTGGATGCCAAAACCCGGTCAAAAACAGGCATTAACGAGTTGCTGCGTGGTATCTGATCGATTGTGAGCGCGATAAATAAAAAATCCCCGAAATGGGGATTTTTTATTTGGGGTGATGAGGTTTAATTAATTTTTAACGATCTGGTTATCCACTTTCTTCACACCGTCCACGATCCAAGTATGCATATTGACGCGGGTCAGTTGATCATCATTCTTAACCGTGCCGCTCAGGACGACATTGCCATCGTTAACCTTGATGTCGATTTTGGTGCCTTGTAAAACTGGATCCGACTGTACCGCAGAGGCGATGCGCGCAAAAATAGTCGAATCATCATAGACCGGTGCAGAAGGTGGCGGAACCCAGGATTTA
Source organism: Nitrosomonas sp. Nm84 (assembly GCF_003201565.1). GTDB lineage: Bacteria > Pseudomonadota > Gammaproteobacteria > Burkholderiales > Nitrosomonadaceae > Nitrosomonas. The sequence goes on from NZ_QJJP01000034.1 coordinate 8,617, forward strand.
TGTGTTCTCTCAGCATAATTTTCGCAGCCGATCAGCATCAGCGCAGTCATGAATAGCATGACTAAAGTAAATAATTTATAACGAATTCGCATGGCATTTCTTCCCTATCAATGTTTTTCTAATGAAGCTAATTATTGCAACATAATCTGTCATTTGATTACATCTGTTAGCTCTGGTTCTTGTTTTGTGAGGTGTTTTGAATCATAACCCTACCAATGGGATATAGACAAGTCAGATTCAAAACATAGTTTTTTGTAAAGAGCATTGTACCTGCGCGGTCAAATCATCCGCCAAGCAATCAAATTCTCGTACGGCATCAGTTTTCATGTGGCGTAGCCAGGTCAGTTGCCGTTTGGCCAATTGACGGGTGGCGGCAATTCCCATGTCGTGCAATTCAGTCGCATTGATTTTGTCATCCAGATAAAGACAGGTCTGCCGGTAACCGACGCAGCGCATCGACGGCGATTCGATGTTGAGCGTGGGAAACTGCTGGCGGATGGACTGTACTTCATCGATTAATCCGCAATTCAGCATGGATTCAAAGCGCGCGGCGATGCGTTGATGCAACTGACTGCGTTCATTGGGAATGAGTGCAATGTTTATGGCGCGGTAAGGAAATTCCGCTTGTCTGGGAGTTTTTAGAAGCGTCGACATCGGTTGTTGTGTCAGATAACACACTTCCAGAGCACGTTGAATACGCTGACTATCCGTCGGTTTGATGCGCGCTGCGGTTTCCTGATCTAAGGCTTCGAGTTTCTGATGCATAGCCGGCCAACCCAGTTGTTCGGCCGTATCTTCCAGCATCCGGCGAAGATCCTGATCCGCTGGCGGTAATGCCGACAATCCCTGTTGCAGTGCCCGGAAATAAAGCATGGTGCCACCGACCAATAGTGGAATCTTATTGCGTTGGGTAATTTCCTCCATGACATTCAGTGCATCATTGCGAAATTGCGCTGCCGAATACTGCTCGTTGGGATCAAGAAGATTAATCAGATGGTGAGGCGTGCGGAATAACGTTGCCTGATCGGGCTTGGCCGTTCCGATATTCATATAGCGATAAACCTGAGCAGAATCAACGCTGATGATTTCAACCGGAAAATGCGCCGCGATATCCAAAGCGACTCGGCTTTTGCCGCTCGCGGTGGGGCCCATTAAAAAAATAGCGGGTGGTAAGTGCGTGAGATGTTGCATGATGCAATGATAAGTGAATGTTAGAAAGTATTGTATTAACAATGGCTAAATCAATTCTGCGCACTATGAGAATTTTATGATGAAATAGTCATTGGACAATCGGAGAAACTCGGCTAAACTTCGGCAAATCCAACTTCTCGTAGGAATAAGACATTGAAAATCTTTGCAGCCGCATTATTTCTGATCATATTATATAGCTTAGGCTCAGCACTATATTACATGTACAAAGATAAAGGCCAATCGACCCGCATGGTCAGGTCCTTGAGCATCCGTATCGGTTTGTCGCTTTTTCTGTTTATTGTCATGATGATATCATATCGTTTGGACATGGTAACCGACTAGAATACGCACTGCTATTAAACAATAATAACTGTATGCGGCGCGATCAACATTCTTGAAAAGAATATCGAAAGATGTCGCCATCATTGGGGCCGGTGCTGCAGGGATGATGTGTGCGATTGAAGCGGGTAAACGGGGGCGCGATGTATTGCTGGTGGATCATGCGCACAAACTGGCGGAGAAAATACGCATTTCCGGCGGCGGTCGTTGTAACTTTACCAATCGTTATGCCAAGGCGGAGAACTTTCTTTCCAATAATCCGCATTTTTGTCGTTCCGCGTTGGCTCGTTTTACCCCTCAGGATTTTGTCGCGTTGATTGAGAAGCATGATATTCGCTATCATGAGAAAAAATCAGGGCAATTGTTTTGCGATGACAGTTCACAGCAAGTCATTGAGATGCTGCAGCGCGAATGCGAAATTGCCGGCGTGGACTGGCAGATGCCCTCCCAAGTGAAGCAGGTTGAATATTTATCCGCGGATCATGCATCGCAACATGCTGGACGGAAATTCATGCTGACCACAGAGCGCAATACCATCATGGCAAGTTCATTAGTGATTGCCACCGGTGGTTTGTCGATTCCACAAATTGGCGCCAGTGCATTGGGTTATCAAATTGCCAACCAATTTGGCATCGGCGTGGCGCCTTTGCGCCCGGGGTTGGTCGGTTTAACATTTGCTGCCGAGGATTTTACTGCTTTCAAGGATATTTCCGGGGTGGCAATCGATGCTGAAGTCAGTTGCGCAGATGCTGTCTTTCGTGAAAGTCTATTATTTACCCACCGTGGTTTAAGTGGCCCGGCGATTTTGCAGATTTCTTCCTACTGGAGACCGGGTGAATCGCTGTATGTCAATTTGTTGCCACAGCAGGATGCATGGCAGATGCTCTTAGCGCATAAACAAAGCACAACCATGTTACCCAATCTACTGACGCGTTATTTGCCTAAACGTTTTGTGCAAGCCTGGTGTACAGTAATGCTGATGCAACTGGCCATGACGGCAAAGCCCATGAATCAATATCGTGACGGCGAATTACGCCAGATTGCCGATAAGCTTCACAATTGGCAAATCGTTCCCAGCGGCACCGTCGGTTATAAGAAAGCGGAAGTGACGCTGGGAGGGGTGGATACGCATGAATTATCATCCAAAACGATGGAATCCAAACGTATACCGGGCTTGTATTTCATCGGGGAAGTGGTTGACGTCACCGGTCATCTGGGCGGATTTAATTTTCAGTGGGCTTGGTCATCGGGCTATGCAGCGGGGCGAGTGGTTTAAATGACATTACACAATGCACTTTAATCGCCTTTACCCTATCCATGCAATTTCACTGACATTAATGGCATTGCTATTGGTTGCGCCAACCGCAGCAGGGGTGTTCGAATTTGCCGGCGGGACTAACAGTGTCGATGTGATCACTCATCCAACAGGTTATGATGGGACGGGAAGAAAACTGATCGTAACGGTGGGTATTTCACCTGCATCTGCGCATGCGGGCGACATGGAGATACCGGTACAGAATGCCATCAATACCTGGAACCGGTTGGTACCTACGATAGCCAATGTCATGACCACAGGAAGCAATGTGCCGAGTGATCATTTTGATTTTGAATCGGTTGCTTTGCATGAATTGGGACATTGCATGGGTCTTGCACACCCCAATTTGGCGTCGGAATCAGGTCTCGCCGGCAGTGATAAAAACTATACGGCTGCTACCAGGGGCGATAACAATGTATTCGATTTAGATCGCGGTGCTGATGGCATTATCGGCTCCAGCGATGATATTCGTGGTGATGATGTCAATTTGCATTGGTTCTTCAAAGGGGTTAATAATCCTTTTTTGCTACCGGAGGTGATTGATAAAACAACCTATAGTCGAGATCTCAACGATCTTCCAGCAGGTCACCGATACGCTGTCAATGGTGATCGTGATGTTTCCAAGCTGTTCAATATCGAGAAAACTGAAGTGGTCATGCAACAAGGCATTCAAGCGGGCGAGTCGCAGCGTGCGCTAGCCGCTGATGATGTGGCGACGCTGCGTTTGGGTATGAGCGGTGTTGATATGATAGCGGGAACACCCGATGATTATACCGTTGAATTGCAGTACCTAGGGATTACTGAGAACGCCCATATCGTTTTGGCTCTTGATGACAAAGTAGATTTGTCGGTCTGTAAAATTGTTGGCAATCATATCAATAATGATGAGAATCATATTGCCATTCAATCCGGTGAGATTTCATTCAATCCTGGTATTTTGTGGTTCTTTAATCAAGAGCTAACTGTCGCTCAATCCATTCCTTATGTCGCGATATCTGTCAATGATAGAGCGGACTCAACGCTATTAAGGCAGGGTGACAATCTGGTATTGCGCGTTGCGCTTGATCCTGGCGTCAGAAACGGAAATTTGGCAGATTACTGGGTGAAGGCAATGACGCCAATGGGAACTTTCTGGCTCAATGATCAATTACAATTCATCGCATCGGATACACCGATCAGTGTTTATGGTGGCGCTTTGATGAATATCCCATCATTTACATTTTTTGACAGCACCACGCAAGATTTACCGTTGGGCACCTATTCCGTTACTTTCGCGGTGGATGATAATAGGGACCAGATTTATAACGCTACGTTTAAACATGCGGTTATTTTTACGATCAGCCCATAACTGATCGACTAATTATGTCATTTATAAGGGTTTATTATGCTTTGTCCAAAGTGTGGCACGGAAAACACAGATCAAGCAGAATCTTGCATCCATTGTCACGAGAATTTGTTAACTAAACCATACGTTAGTGCGGATACCAATCAACAGAAAAATAATGAGCAAACCATTCAAAGTGAAACTCAAGCATCGGATACTTCAACGGTGAGCGCGCAGAAGCCAGCACATGCAGCGGATAAAGAAAAACCGGCGGTTTCAATGGGAGTCAACATTGCCATTATTATCGGCACGATCATTTTCCCGGTCGTAGGTGTAGCCATGGGATACACCTATCTCAAAAAGGATCATCCCGATGCAAGGAAAGCAGGGCGAAATTGGTTAGTACTTGGATTGATTGTGTTTCTAGTGGAGATCGTATTAATCAATTGGATGAAGAAATAGCTGATAGGTCAGCATAATCGGATGGTTGGTTATTGCAATTAACTGGTAGACTGCCTCGAACGTTTTCAAGGCAGTCGATACTGGTCAAAAACAGGCGAGAAAATGTGGCTTATGCGTAATAAACGAGCATTTTTGACCTGTTAGTTTTCTGCTAGAACATTGGTTTATTGATGGTTGAATTAAAGCGTTGTATGCCAGCGAGGATCTCCGATTTTGCTGATTCAACGCCATTCCACCCTTGAATCTTGACCCACTTGCCTTCTTCCAAGTCTTTGTAATGCGCAAAGAAATGTGCAATTTGAGAACGAGTCAGTTGCGGTAAGTCCTCGCAAGACTCAATATCCTGATAAAGATTGCATAATTTGTTGATGGGCACTGCCAGCAATTTCGCATCCTCTCCTGCTTCATCAGACATTCTCAGCATCCCGAGAGGGCGGCAACGTACCACAACGCCGGTGATCAGCGGTACTGGCGATATCACCAAAACATCCACAGGATCACCATCGTCCGATAAGGTATGAGGGATATAGCCATAGTTACAGGGATAATGCATGCAAGTTGACATGAAACGATCCACAAACATGGCACCGGTTTCTTTATCGACTTCATATTTGATGGGATCCGCATTCATCGGAATTTCGATAATGACATTAAAGTCGTTCGGAATATCAGTTCCGGAGCCAACACGATCAAGATTCATTTTTCTCCAGCTATAGATTAAGGGTTCTATAGTATAACGGTAAGCATTCATCAGTGTCTCGGAAAAATAATCGTATCATCGCGATGACGAGAATTTGACGATGCTGTAAGTCACTAAACAAAACTTAACAGTTGGAATTTTTGCTTTAGCAGCTGTTTTGTTGTGTGCACTGTCGTACAGACTGTGTTTAATTTTATGGTTATCTTATTTCTTTACTTGGGTGGGGGAATACTATGAACAGTCTACAGCGCAGAAGCGATTCCTTGCTAGTGCATGCACTAGGAGCAATATTTTTAATGACGATTTGCAACACAGCAGCAGCCATTGACTCCTCGGTGAGAGAGGATACTGCAACGCCATCTAATGTAGAGTGCTTGCTGAACTGGGCACAAACTTTCTACCCTAATCTGTTTTCACCGTTGATGTCAGGTGTGCAATTATCTGCGCCCTATACCTATCGCTATTACTCCGACACCAATGCTTATGTGGGCGTTTCCTCTGCCGACAACCATGTGTATTATCAGGGGCCGAGCGATGTCTCACCCAAGGATATAGGCGATTTATCCGCTTTGCTGAAAGAAGCGGGGTGTGGAGCGAGGCCGTATCCCGTCATCTTTATTCATGGTTTGGCCTCTTCCGCAGACACATGGGCATCCTATCGAGACTATCTAATACATAATGCTGGCTGGGTATTCGGCGGAATACCTACTTACAATCCGGATACAAAAACAGTTAATATGAACTGCCCGACAGACCCAAACCTAGTTACTGGGTGTACGGGTAACGCTGGCGACTTCTACACATTAAATTTCTCTGATAATCAGGGGTTATTTCTTGATGTTCTGGGAAGTGAGCTGGCAGAAATCATTCAGGCAGTTTTAGATAAAAACCCCGGCGCAACAAAGGTTCTTCTGATTGGCCATAGCTTAGGTGGTCTTGCTGCAAGAGAATATCTGCAAGGATTAGCGCGCGTGTTCGATGCAACAACGACAATTCCATATCGGGAAGATGTTGCGAAACTCATCACTATTGGGACTCCACATCAAGGGAGTTTTTGGGCCGAGGCATGTCACGTTAACCTCGATATTTTCGACCTTTTCAACAAGGTCGGTATTTGCGATCTTTTGCCTGGGGGTATCGACTCGAACAGTGTTGCAATCAAGGATTTACAGCCCAACAGCTCGGCTCTGAATGCACTTAATGACGTGGCCACTCATCCCCTTCCAACCAATGTATCGTATATTTCGATCATTGGAACGGGGCAACCTACTTTATCCAGCTTGGTTGATTTTCAAGCAGGAGATGGGATCATATCAGATATCTCGCAGAACTTGGCAACGGTAACCGGGGACCTTCCTCTGCAACAGAAATCAACCACGATAGATATTCTTTTCCGAGAATGTGGTAATCAAATAAAAGTACCTGTCGTTGAGAATGTCGGCCAAACTCACTCATGTGAGACAACTGATATTAACGTAGGGGCAGAAATTTTGAGAAATTTACAGTAAGTAGCAGTACGGTAACTTGAACTTCTGGAGCATGTCGCAGAAATTGACAAACCAAGTGATGAGCTATTCTCTTTAGGAAAAGTGAAAGACTTCACGATAGGCGGATTCAAATTCGAAGTACAACTTTTGATGGTTGCGTGTGGAACTTGCCGACGATCCAGGGGAGTATAAATAATTTTGTGTAAGTGCTCATTTATTATGCATAAACTGCGCTTTCTCGCCAACAGGAAGAGTCAGTTAATGCGGTTTGACCTAACACTAAAAGCCTCCGGAAAAACCGGGGTGATTCAACACTCATAATCAGTACGAAAATTTATCCACAAAATCTGTGGATAAAGCTGTAAATGGATGTGCTACTTACGATTCTATCAGGATTTATGAAGTGTCTCTATTTACAAAGTAAATGACAATCATTATCATTAAGGTTGAAATGATATATAAAAAGCGCCAGATTTTGTCATGAAATATCTTTGCTCACATAGAAATATTATGTATGAGCAGAGATATATGTAATAGCAGAATGATCTGCATATTCTTCATCGCAAGAAAGCGCATCGTAGCCAGCCAACAAAGTTTCTATCTCTCTTGTCAGCCAGCCATCACTTCATGATTAGGAGATGGCTCTATGCGTGCAAGGAAGGAATTAGTAGAAGATGGAAGTTACCGCTTGTCATGGGTTCCGAATCTGTGCTCGGCATCGATACTATTTGCGGTATGTGGTACTCAATCTAGCACTACAAAATTATCTGTCACTGAGTGCTCAATTATTGAATTCCCAACTAGCTTTAGTTTGGTTGAATTCAAACTTCGCTACGATTGCAAAGAACCCAAGTGCAGCAATGACTTTGAAACTTATGACGCTGGGAATTGCCACGCCATCTCACCTTACAGCAGGCTACACAAGCAAGACAATATCAGCATCACTCTTCTAAAAGATCCCATAACCGGCGTACTTGTGTGTGAGTTTTGGTGTATCAAATACCGGCGCTTCGCTGGGTATGATTTTTTTCCTACGTTAGCGTATCGGCCTGTACTAGCATTTCCAGTTGTGAACAACCTATTACCGATTAGTTGAATTGGTGGGTTTTGCCCAGCGATATCATTTTAACGTATCGCTAAACGGTGTTTCTTCTCTGCTTATCGAAGTAATGGATCACATCGCTACGCGGAATAGTGTTTCTGAAGCCATACAAAAAGCACCTCGACTTAAAGTATCAAATCTCCTTGGTAGGTTTTAAGTCAGCCAAAACAGATACTGAAGCTCTCAATTTGTGGAAAAAATGTTTTGTACACGGGGATATTGCAGGTGCTTTATGGGCTGTACTGACCAAAGGAAATGGTATTTCCAGTTTTGCCTCAGCACTTACCCAAATATCATCAGGTCAAGTGAATTTGAAAGATGATGTTATCGAGCGATTGAAGGAGGTGGCGGATTAGCTATTGATTTGTTTATATAAATTTAATGCATGACTGTCAGACGAAGTTGGTGGTTAGGTGTTCATGGGCCATAAGCATCTGAAGGCAAATTATGGGTAGGTGTGACATGTTGCAGCGATATATCAAGTAAATATTTTAAAAAATAATTATCAATAAATTATAAATATCATGATGGTGCCTGTAGAAAAGTGGACTCAAGAACTCAATACATTGTTCATTATTAATCGCATGCAATTGCGTCGAGCTGCATACAAGATCTTAGGAGATTGGGATATTTCAGATGATATCGTACAAGATGCTTATATTAAAGTAACCGAAGTGTCGGCCACGCAGAATATAAAGCAACCGTTGGCTTACCTATTTCAAATCGTACGTAACTTAGCTATTGACCACTACCGACGAGGTATATTTGAAACAGAACTGTTTGGAACAGAGGAGGAAGGATTATACGTCCAGACTTTGACAGAAATGCCTGAAGCTAATGCAATCAATCGTCAGCATCTAGCGCTGGTGGTAAAAGCATTAGCTGAGCTCCCTGAACGTACAAAGCGGGTTTTTATGCTTTATCGAATAGAGGGGTATACACATCGAATGATTGCAGATGAACTGAATATCTCTACCTCATTAGCAAACATCCTTATTCATGAGGCAACGGACCATTGTAGAAGTGCTTTTTTGAAAAAGATGGATTAAGTAAGTCTACTGAGTGTTGATTACTGGCTGGGGTTAACTGCTGCAGCTGCGCTGAATCCACTTTGAGGTATGGAGAAAAGTAATCAGTAATATTCCCCAAGAGAAGAGTCATCTACAATTTTTTTGCTGTTTTTTTGTATTCTTCATAAGCCGATTCGTCTACTCTGAATAAGAAGCATTCTTATTAAAGAGAATTCAAAACTTATTACCCTGTAAATTTGAGGTGTTGACTATGACGAGTTGCTTTGATCGTGAAGATGGCGTGTTTCGTGTGTTGGTTAATCATGAAGAGCAATACTCTATTTGGCCGGAGTGGAAAGCTGTTCCGGGTGGCTGGAAAGATACCGGTGTGTTAGGCGACAAGAAAACCTGCCTGGATCATATCGAGAAAGTATGGACAGATATGCGTCCACTCAGCTTGAGACGATTCATGGACAATCACGTTTAGTACGCTGCAGCGATGCAAAAACCCTTAACACTTTTTTGTTTGCCATGTGCAGGTGCAAGTGCAACGATGTATCTACGCTGGCGACGCTTATTGCCTTCCTGGATAACAGTGGAACCGATTGAATTACCAGGTCGTGGCAGTCGAATGGATGAGCTTCCCACAGAAAGTTACGCGGCACTGACACAAAGTCTGTGCGATGAGCTTGTACCCACACTGCCCGAACGATATGTTCTTTTTGGGCACAGCATGGGCGCCTTGCTTGCTTATGGTGTCGCTCAGGGTTTATGCACTCGTCGATCATCCATGCCTATAGCACTGTTGGTATCGGGCTGTGCGGCGCCAAGTCGTCAAGATAGTCAGCGTTACCACAATATGCAGAGCGATGCCGCATTAATAGCGGATTTAAGTAGACAGGGCGGTACGCCAGAAGAAGTGTTTGGGAACCAGGAATTGCTGAGAATGACACTGGATTTATTGCGGGTGGATTATCGTGTTTGTGGAAGTTTTGAATACGCTCAATTACCACCTTTGCCAATTCCAATTCACAGCTTTGGTGGGCGTGCGGATGAGATTAGTGCCACAAGGTTAAATGACTGGCGATTGGAAAGTACGCAAGCATTCACGTTGGATTGGTTTGATGGAGGGCATTTTTTTCTTCGTCAGTCTGAAGACTGGTTTATGTTTGTGTTGAAAAAACGTTTGATGGAAAGTCGGATTGAGGTGCTCAGTGCAACGCTTGCATCTGCCTAGAACCGTGCCTGCTGGCATTGAGGTTTGGTTACTCAAATTTGATTTTCACTCAACGCAACTCATGGATGATTGGCTGTTACTGAGTATGGACGAGCAGATGCGTACACAGCGCTTTCACCAACACGAAGATCGGATTCGCAGCATTGTGACACGAGCGGCATTGCGTCGTCTGCTGGCAGAACGTGTGATGTCATCACCTCATGACATTCAGATTGAATTAGACAAGTTTGGTAAACCTCGACTATCAGCTTTTTACGGTGTCGAGTTTAATGTTTCCCACGCAGGCGATTTTGCATTGATTGCATTATCTATCCGAGGAGAAATTGGAGTTGATATTGAATATCGTCATAGAGATGTCAGTAATCTGTGTACTCATGTACTTTCCCCAGTGGAGCGTGTTCGGAGAGTCTGGTCAAATAGAAATTTCATTGATCTCTGGGTAGCCAAGGAATCTGTATTGAAGGCGCTAGGGTTCGGCGTTGCCGAATATCTGCAAGCCATTACGGTGTTACCTGATCATGACGGAAGTTACCATGTGATGCATGATCAAACCGAATGGGCAGAAGTTAAAGCGTGGTCGATTGATGCACCCATTCACTATGTGGCGGCACTGGCATTGACAAAACATCGCAAGCTGGAGGTAGAACGCCACCCCTTCCTATCTTGTGTTTCCAAATGTACCTGATCCAAATGAGAATTATATACAGAAGTAATGAAACACGAACTTCACGTTCGGATTGTAGAGAATTTACTGGTATCAATGAATGTAAATTGATTAGGTGTAAATAATGAGTACAAGATTGATTCCATCGCGCAGATACCCTGATAACATCGTTGTGCATCTACAAGCACTGGCGCATGAACGTCCGGCAGACACTGCGTTGATTGTCGTGGATGCAGACGGAGATGGATTTGCTGGCAGGCGATTGGATTATGCCACGCTTGATTTGCAAGTCAGAGCACTCGCTGCCGTTTTGCAAGATCGTTTTGTGCCGGGTGAGCGCGCATTATTGCTGATGGATAACGATGAACACTATGTGATCGGTTTCTTCGCCTGTCTTTATGCCGGCGTCATCGCGGTACCGGTTTTTCCGCCGGAATCGATACGCGAGCAGCATTTGGCAAGGCTGCTTGCAATTGCCTCGGATGCCAAGGCGCAGTGCATTATCACCACCAGCGGAAATTTGCCGCTGATCAACGATGCAGCGATAACGCAGTTAGCCGGTGTTGATGTGTTGACAGTCGACACGGTAGAAAAGAGTAGTGCGTCAAAATGGCGCGCTTATACACCACAGAACGATGAGATTGCTTTTTTGCAATATACCTCCGGATCGACTTCCACGCCTAAAGGCGTGATGGTCAGTCATCATAATCTGGTGGTGAATGCTCGGGCATTTGAAGAGGGCATGTCAATCAATGCTGACGACATCTTCGTGAGCTGGTTGCCGCTGTATCACGACATGGGATTGATCGGAGGACTCTTGCAACCGATACATCGCGGCATTCCGGCAATACTGATGACTCCCAAATTTTTTATCGAAAGACCTGTACGTTGGCTCGAGGTCATTTCGCATTATCGCGCTACTGTCAGTGGTGCACCCAATTTTGCTTTTCAACTCTGTGTCGAGCGAGTGAGAAGTTCGCAATTATCAGGACTCGATTTGTCTAGCTGGCGTGTTGCCTTTTCCGGCGCGGAACCCGTGCGCAGAGACACCATGCTGGCGTTTATTGAGCGTTTCAAATCCGTTGGTTTCCCGGCGGGCACTATTTATCCTTGCTATGGCTTGGCTGAGGCGACGCTATTTGTTACCGGCGGGGTGCGCGGAGATGGGATGAAAGCGCATGAATTTTCTTCCGAATTGCTTGCACAAGGCAAAGCGGAAATGGCGGTACAGGGAATTCCGATTGTTGCATGCGGTTTTCCTGCATCGAATCATGCGATTAAAATCTTTGATCCGGAAAAGCTGACACCATTGGCGGATGGTCATGTCGGAGAAATATGGGCGGATGGCCCCAGTTTGGCCTGCGGCTACTGGCAGCGCCCGCAGGAAACCGCAGAAACTTTCCTGGATCATGACGGCGGACGCTGGTTACGTACCGGTGATCTGGGTTTTATTCATGCACGGCAGTTGTACATTATGGGACGGCGCAAGGATCTCATCATCATTCGCGGACAAAATATTTATCCGCAGGATATTGAGCTGGTCATCGAGGAAGAGGTCGAAGCCGTGCGTAAAGGGCGCGTGGCCGCATTTGCAGTCGAGCATAACGAAAGCGAAGGTATCGGTATCGCAGTCGAAGTGTCGCGCAGCATGCAGAAACTTGTTCCCGCCGAAACGCTGGTGGAGGTGCTCAGTGAAGCGGTCAGTGCAAACTGTCACGAATCCTTGTCGGTGGTGGTATTGCTCAATCCGGGGGCGCTGCCCAAGACGTCGAGTGGCAAATTGCAGCGTTCCGCGTGTCGCCAAGGATGGCGCGAGCGCACACTGGACGTTTATGCTATTTACGAATACGGTCATTTCGTATTGGGTGGAAGCAAACCGTCTTCGCAAGCGTTGCTGGATGAAACAGAAATTGCAGTGGCTGCTATCTGGGAAACGGTATTGAATCGCAACGGATTGGGACGTGAGGATCATTTTTTTGCCATTGGTGGCAATTCACTCAAGGTTGTCCAGGTTGTGGCGCGTATTGCCGATCAGTGGCACATCCCATTTACACCACGCAGTTTATTTCAGTATCCGCGCTTGCATGAATGTGCAGCGGAAATTAAACACCTGTTGTCAGTAAACGCTTCTCAACCGGTTACTGACAGCCGCATATTGCCCGGCAAAGATAAAATCAGCGCATTACCTTTATCCTACGGGCAGCAGCGTCTTTGGTTTCTGTGGCAACTCGATCCGTTTAGCACCGCCTATCATGTTCAGCATGCCGTGCGGCTATCAGGTGCGATGGACAAGCAAGCATTTCAGGCGAGTTTTCAGGATTTGATTGAGCGGCACGAATCTTTGCGCACGGTTTTTCGTACCAATGCGGCAGGTTCAGCTGAACAGGTGATTCAACCGGTATCGCCGTTAACTATTACCGATATCGATTTACTGGACTTGGTCGCTTCACAGCGCGAACAACGTGCTGCAGAGGAAGCACGGCGTATTACTTCCATACCGTTTGATCTGACGCAAGGCCCATTGCTGCGGATTGCTTTGATTCGGGTAACGGAAAGTGAAAATATTATGGCCATCATTATGCATCATATCATTTCGGATGGTGTCTCGGTGCAAATCCTGCTGAATGAATTTGCAGCATTTTATCAGGCACATGTACAGGGGAAGACCGCTGGTATTGATCATTTGCCTATTCAATACGCAGACTATACGCTCTGGCAGAAAAATTGGCTGGAAGCGGGCGAAAAAGACCGGCAGCTTGCCCACTGGCAAAACTATTTAGGCGATGAACATCCGCTTTTGATGCTCCCGGTTGATCATCCACGGCAGCCCGCCACCAGTTATCCGGCGGCACGTTATCGTTTAGATTTGCCGCCGGGTGTATTGGAAAAGCTGCGTCAATTGGCATTTGAGCGTGGGGCAACGCTGTTTATGACGTTGTTGACTGCGTTTCAAGTATTACTGTTTCGCCATACGGGACAGCAGGATATTCGCGTGGGTGTGCCGATCGCCAATCGCAATCGTATTGAAACGTCTGGCTTGATCGGTTTTTTCGTCAATACCCAGGTATTGCGTGGTCAATTGTATGGTCGTATGCCGCTTGCCGAACTTTTGCAGCAGATGCGGGAAGATGCGCTTATTGCGCAAACGTACCAGGATCTACCGTTCGAGCAGTTGGTCGAAGTGCTGCATCCACAAAGGGATTTGCGCCATAACCCGCTGTTTCAGGTGACCATCAATCATCTGCAGAAAGATTACCGGATGCTGCAACAGCTTTCCGGATTGACGGTTACCGATTACATTCTGCCTGAGCAAGCAGCGCAATTGGAATTAAGGCTGGAAACGATCGAATTGCCCGATGGCAGTGTCAGTGCCAGTTTCATTTATGCGGCTGAATTGTTTGAACCGGATGGGATTGAAAGATTGGCGCATCACTTTATCCGCATTCTGCAAACATTGGCGGCGTATCCGCAAACGGCAATCGGTGAGATCGATCTATTAAGTGATAAGGACAAGGATCAGCTCAAAGTTTGGGGAAGTAATGCGCCGTGTACCGCGATTAACCAACCAGTTCACCATTTGATAGAACAGCAGGCAAATAAATATCCGCAAATGGCGGCGATCATCTCGGAACGCATGGAATTGAGTTATGCGGAACTCAATCGCAAGGCAAATCGGCTGGCACATCATCTGATCAGTTTGGGTATTAAGCCGGAAATGCGTGTCGGCATCGCTATCGAGCGTGATTCCGTCGAATTGATAGTGGGCCTTCTGGCGATCTTGAAAGCGGGTGGCGGTTATGTTCCGCTGGACCCGGAGTATCCGCTGGAACGCCTGAATTACATGATTGAAGACAGTGCCATTCAGTTATTGCTGACACAAACGCATATCAAACCAAGGATCCCGCATAGAGAAGGGGTGGAAATACTGGAACTCGATGCGCTCAATCTCAGCAATGAAGCGGGGGAAAATCCCGGGATCGAATTGCACGGTGAAAATTTGGCTTACGTTATTTATACCTCCGGCTCTACCGGTCGCCCCAAAGGCGTGCCCGTCGCACATGGCTCTTTAGCGATGCACTTGATGGCGATTCAGAAAATTTATGATGTGCAGCCCGGCGATCGGGAATTGATGTTTTTCTCGATGAATTTTGATGCGGCGGCAGAACAATGGATTACTCCTCTGACTCAGGGCGCCACGCTCGTGCTCTCTTCCACCAGCGATTTGGCAGGCGAGGGTTTCGTGGAACTGATCGAAAAACATCGGATAACCATTCTGCATCTTCCTCCCGCCTATTTACGCATGTTGTTACCGCTGATGGCAGGCAAAAAACATGCCGTACGCACCTGTATTGCAGGCGGCGAGGCATGGTACGCCGCTGATGTGATCGCTGCGCAGGCAATGTTTCAAGGTGTCAGGCTGGTAAACGCGTATGGTCCGACTGAAACGGTGATAACACCGGCGGCGTGGATGATTCATGCGAGTGAAAATACTGAGGTGCAGATCGAAGGCGATCATGCACCGATTGGCCGGCCTGTGGGCGCCCGCAATCTATATGTTCTGGATACCGAGCTCAATCTCGCACCTGCGGGTACGACCGGAGAACTCTATGTAGGCGGTGAGGGATTGGCGCGCGGCTATCATGATCGACCCACATTGACTAGCGAGCGTTTCGTTTCCGATCCTTTTAGTCAGACTGGAGGCCGTCTCTATCGCACAGGTGATTTAGTGCGTTGGCGCAACGATGGGCAACTTGAATATCTCGGTCGTATTGATCATCAGATCAAGATTCGCGGTTTTCGTATCGAATTGGGGGAAATCGAAGCACAGTTGCACGTCCAGGCGGATGTGCGCGAAGCTGTCGTTGTTGCTCATGAAGGGCGCAATGGGATGCGTTTAGTCGCCTATTTGACGGCGCATCATAACATCCAGCTTAATCCATTGCTATTAAAGGCGGCATTGGGTAATGCGCTGCCCGATTATATGATCCCCGGTCTGTTCATTTTCCTGGATACATTACCACTCAATCCCAACGGCAAAATAGACCGTAAAGCGTTGCCTTCTCCCGAACAGTTTGACAAATCGGACTACGAGGCGCCTGTTAACGCAATAGAAATGACTGTTGCGGAAATATGGGCTGATATCTTAGGGATTCCCCAGGTTGGATTACATAACAATTTTTTTGATTTGGGCGGGCATTCGCTACTGCTGATCAAAGTTAAACAAAAATTGGAGGCGCATTTAAGTGTACAAATCGCCATTGTCGATCTTTTTAAATACACCACGGTTGCAAGCTTGGCAAAATTTTTGAGCCAAGGGGACAGCAGCGCGGGGCATGCATCCTTGCAACGCCATCGGGATCGGGCGCAGCGGCAGCGTGGCGCGTTTATTCAACGAAAACAAAAAATAGAGAGGGTACATTGATGGATAACTCTGAAGAATTAACGCAAAACGCGGAAATTGATATTGCGATCATTGGTATGGCATGCCGCTTCCCGGGCGCGAACGATATCGAGTCGTTTTGGCATAATCTGCGGGAAGGGGTTGAATCGATCACTGTCTTTAGCGACGAGGAATTGCTCGAACGTGGCGTATCTGCTGAGGTATTGAAGGATCCCATGTACATTAAAGCAGGCGCTCATCTAAGCGATGTCGACTGTTTTGATGCATCTTTCTTTGGATATACGCCCCGGGAAGCGGCTGAAACAGATCCGCAACATCGATTGTTCCTGGAAGTGGCGTGGCAAGCGTTGGAAGATGCCGGCTACGATACCTCGCGATACGCTGATCTGGTCGGCGTATACGCCGGATGTGGCGTGAATATCTACCTGATGCTGAACTTGCTATCCAGTGGACGCATGGCGGGAAAACACGATATTTCCTCGCTGCAAGGACTGATGAACGGTAACAATAAAGATTCGATGACGACCACAGTTGCGTATAAGCTCAATTTGCGCGGTCCCGGAATTACGGTACAAACAGCCTGCTCCACCTCTCTGGCAGCGACGCATGTCGCTTGCCGCGGGCTGCTCAATTACGAGGCCGATATGGCGATTGCCGGGGGATCCTGGGTTAATTTATTGCATGAAGGTGGGTATCATTATCAGCCTGGCGCAATCCTTTCGCCGGACGGTCATTGCCGCGCTTTTGATGCGAAAGCGGCGGGAACGGTCATCGGCAGTGGTGTGGGTGTCGTGGTATTGAAGCGATTGGCCGATGCGTTGGCCGATGGCGATACCATTCACGCGGTGATTAAAGGCTCGGCGATCAATAACGATGGTTCCGCTAAAATCGGTTATACCGCTCCTAGTGTTGAAGGACAAGCGGAAGTGATACTGGCCGCGCAGACGATTGCAGGCGTCTCTGCGGATACGATCAGCTATATTGAAACACACGGCACCGGTACCACCATCGGTGACCCGATAGAAATTGCCGCGTTAACGCAAGCTTTCCGGGAAAGTACCGACAAACAAGGGTTTTGTGGTGTTGGCTCGGTCAAGACGAATGTGGGGCATTTGGACGCAGCGGCAGGCGTGGCGGGTTTGATCAAGGCAACGCTTGCACTTAAGCATCGGATTTTACCGCCTAGCTTGAATTTTGAGCAACCCAACGCACAAATCGATTTTTCCTCGAGTCCTTTTTACGTGAATACGGTGAGTAAAGCCTGGGATAGTGGTGCGACGCCACGCCGTGCCGGTGTCAGTTCGTTCGGGATTGGTGGAACCAATGTACACATGATTGTTGAGGAAGCGCCGCCCATCAGCCCGTCCGGTCCTTCGCGCGACTGGCAGATACTCACGATTTCGGCACGCAGTCACGATGCATTGGAAAAAGCGGTGATGCGTTTACAGGATCATATCGTTACGCATCCAAAACAGCCATTGGCCGATACCGCTTATACCCTTCAAACCGGGAGAAAACATTTTTCGCATCGGGCGATTGCGCTATGCCGTGATCATGATGATGCCGTGGTGTTGCTGAAAAACCGCGATGCCGATCGTTTCCTGGCGCAGAAAGTAACCAGCGAGAATCGCTTTGTGACCTTTCTGTTTCCAGGGCAAGGCGAGCAATATGTCGATATGGCGCACGATCTGTATCAGCATGAACCAGTTTTTCGTGAGGAATTTGATCGGTGTCTGCAGCTATTAAAACCGCACCTTGATTTTGATTTATTCAAACTGATATATCCGAACTCGGGTGTGGAGGCACGGATTTTCGCCTCGTCACGGTTGGAGCAGACTGAGGC
This sequence comes from Nitrosomonas sp. Nm84, assembly GCF_003201565.1. Classification (GTDB taxonomy): domain Bacteria; phylum Pseudomonadota; class Gammaproteobacteria; order Burkholderiales; family Nitrosomonadaceae; genus Nitrosomonas. The sequence goes on from NZ_QJJP01000034.1 coordinate 26,692, forward strand.
GACACAACCCGCATTGTTTGTTATTGAATATGCCTTGGCGCGGTTGTGGATGTCATGGGGAGTCCAGCCTGCGTCGATGATCGGGCATAGTGTGGGGGAATACGTGGCTGCTTGCCTGTCGGGAGTGTTTTCCTTGGAGGATGCCTTACGACTGGTTGCTATGCGAGGACGGCTGTTACAGCAGATGGAAACCGGCGCGATGTTGGCCGTTATGCTGTCTGAAACAGAACTTGCGCCGTATGTGATCGAAGGGTGTGATTTGGCAGCGGTCAATGGACCAGCGCTGTGTGTGTTATCTGCACCGATCGCAGTGATGGAAGTTGTGGAAAAAAATCTGACTGAAAAGGGTGTTGTAAGCCGGCGCTTACATGTTTCACATGCATTTCATTCCAGTATGGTGGATGCCATACTGCCGGTTTTTGTTGAAATGGTTGCCAAGATTAAACTGCATCCGCCCAAAATTCCTTTTTTCTCTAATCTGAGTGGCGATTGGATTACGCCTCAGGAAGCAACGGATGCCGGTTATTGGGGACGGCACTTGCGCGGAACGGTACGTTTTAACGATGGTTTGCAAAAATTGCTGAGCGACCCGGCACAAGTTTTATTGGAAGTCGGTCCTGGAGAAACATTGATAACGCTGGCGCAACGCCATCCTCTGGCAAAACCTGAGCAGCTCATACTGTCGTCGTTACCGCATCCTAATAAAGGCCATTTGGCCCAGAAGCACTTATATCTCAATCTGGGCAAGCTGTGGTTGAATGGCGTGATGATCGATTGGAAAGGATTCTATGCACATGAGCGTCGGCATCGCGTTTCATTACCAACGTATCCATTCGAACGCCAGTCTTACTGGATTAAAGCCGATGAATCGAATACACAAGCCGCTTCTAAATCAGGTGCTCACTCGGCTGCGGGATCAAAAGGAACGGAAAATATTCCTGCGCATTCAATCAATGATTGGCTCTACGTGCCGTCATGGCGACGCGCCGATAAAATTAATTTTGCAGGCTTTGTTCCTGAAACAGCCAGTACTTATTTAATTTTCAGCGATGCGCATGCGCTTAGTGCCGCTTTGATTGAGCGCTTATTGTACCTGGGCGTTAATCCTATCGTGGTTTCCGCAGGGACAACATTCCAACGTAAGAGTAGGCATAGCTATACCGTTCGCCTTAGCGAGCAACATGACTTTGACTTGTTGTTTCAGAGTATCCGTGAGGAAGGTAGAACGCTTGGTCATATTTTGCATCTTTGGAGTTTAAGTGAAGAAAATGAAATTAGATCTGAAGCAGAAAGCTTGACCAGAAATTTCTACAGTTTGCTCAATCTGGCAAAGTCTCTGGAAAATTCCAAGGCGCTTATTCCGTCAGGTAAAAAGGCAGATATCGCTATTATAACCAATCAATTGGCGGATGTTACCGGTGTTGAAACATTGTGTCCTGAGCAAGCGTTTCTGTTGGGGCCATGCAAAGTCATCCCACAGGAATATTCAAATCTGGATTGCCGCATTATCGACATTGAATTACAGCCATCGGATGAAGCTGCGCAAATACGGATGGCAAAACAAATTCTCGCTGAGTTACAAGCGGATAGCGGTACGTCTATGGCGGCCTACCGCGGACCCTACCGCTGGACTCCATTTTTTGAACCGGCACAACCGCCTGCTGTTGTAAAAAACCGACTCAAACCGAAAGGCGTTTATTTGATTACCGGCGGCCTCGGCGGTATCGGTTTGACGATTGCGGAATATCTGGCCCGAACTCAGCAAGCAAATTTAGTGCTTTTGGGCCGTTCTATTATTCCCGCGCGTGAGCATTGGCAAGAGGTTTTATCTGCGCTCGGCAAAGAAGATTCATTGCGACGCAAAATAAAAAATATCATGCAGTTGGAGAAATTGGGTGCCAAGGTGCTGGTAGCGAATGCTGATGTGGCAAACCTGACTGAATTAAAGGCGGCTGTTACGAAAGCACGCCGATATTTCGGTGCCATTGATGGTGTGATTCATACCGCAGGCGAGGTTAGCAGCGGGCTGATGTCGACCAAAACAGATGAGGTGATTGCACGGGTATTTGCGCCAAAAGTGCAGGGAATGCAGGCACTGCAAGCAATATTTAAGGATGATCTGCTCGATTTCATGCTGTTATGTTCATCATTGGCTACGATTGCAGGCGGTCTTAGCAAGGTGGATTATTGTGCGGCGAATGCTTATTTGGATGCGGTGGCGCATGCTGCTTATCGCGAATCCTCCTATCCGGTTATTTCAATCAATTGGGATAGCTGGCGGGAGGTCGGTATGGCCGCAGACATGGAAATGCCGGAAGGCGTCGGGATTTCTCCCAGAGAAGGTGCGGTAGTATTTGAGCAGATTGTGAATGGCCCGAATATGCCGCAGATCATTGTCTCAACACTTGATTTGTCTACGAGACTGCGCCAGACCCAGCACGATCTGATCGCACAACCGTTTATCTTTACCGCCCCGGCCAAAACAGGAAGATTTCCAAGACCGGCATTGCAAACAGTCTTTAAATCGCCTGAAAGTGAGCTGGAAAAGGGCATTGCGGAAATTTGGCAAAGCCTGTTGGGAATAGATGCTGTTGGCGTGGACGACAATTTATTTGAATTGGGTGGCGACTCACTGCTAGGCGTGCAGCTGTTATCCAGGGTGAGAACAGGTTTTTCCGTTGACCTACATCCGGCGGATTTCTTCAGATCGCCTACCATCACAGGCCTGGCCGCATTGGTCGAGGCAAAATTGCTCGATGAAATTGAGTGTTCATAGTGTGATTGGTTTGGCTTGATACACGTGAATACCCCGTAACCAGGCACCGCGCCGAAGAATAAATCAGAGATTTTGATATGGCAGATAATGACGATCTTGCGCGCCGACGAGCGCGCTTGACGCCGGAGCAGCGTCAACGATTAACGCAACGATTTCGAGCAAGTAGCGATTCATTACCGCTAACAGCTACCATTCCGCGCCGACCGACCAGTGAATCTGCACATCTTTCGTATGCACAGCAGCGTCACTGGTTTTTATGGCAATTGGATCCGCAGAGCACGGCGTATCACTTGGGCGGTGGGCTGCGTTTGCTTGGGGACTTGAACGTTGCAGCGTTGCAGGCGAGTTTTCAGGGGCTGATAACACGACATGAATCGTTGCGCACGGTTTTTCAGAT
>NZ_QJJP01000035.1 GCF_003201565.1 Nitrosomonas sp. Nm84
GCCTATCATCCTGCCAGCCATGTTTATATGGTTTTCAGTGGCTTGGGGCTATATTTCTCAAAAAAATGGGCTTAAGACTTAAGTAAGTGACATTCGGGTAATGACTAAGCAATACGGAACTCACAGACGTCGTGATAAAGAAATGCGCCAGGAACATATTGATCAAATATTGAAGTGAATTATATGAGCGAAAACACAAAAGTTATTTTATATCTAATACTTATATTTGCAATACTAATAGCTTCGTTAATATATTCCAATAACGAAAAAGAATCTTGCGAATCAAATGGTGGTGTTTATGCTAGGCAACACATGAGTTGGTCGTATGAATGTACAACACCAACACCTAAAGTTGAGCCATGAACAAATTCCCTGGCAAGCATTAACTAAAAGAATAGGGCATCCTACAGAAAAGCTGAAAGGTTGGTATAAAATGTACCAGCTCAGACTTGATCTAACAGGCACATCGTTAAATCGGGTAACTGTCGATCGGGTCTGGATTACTACACAGAGCATTAGTTGTTACTACTTTAAGTGTCAAGAAAAAAACGCACACACGCCGACTAGCGTGTTTTTCATAACCCCTATTGCAAGCCCTCTTCCTGATTTAATGAATTAATCGCAACCACGTAACAGAAAGATAAAAAACAAGATCGGTATGGGGACGCCTACAAGCCACAGTAAAATGTAACCTATTTTCCCCTCTTGCTGCCTTTTCAGAGCTGCTGCGATTCTTGATGAACCGACGCCTTTCGTGAGGCGACTAAAGTGATTGGTTTTCAGCATCTTGCGATCTCCTTTTTAATTTCAGTCCGCTGGATTGAGGTTGATGATAGAAAATTAAGGGCAATCCAGACTCATTTGCTATGTTTTAAATAATCCAGCATGGTATCAACATCACTGACAGTAAATGGATCATCCGGGTAATTGTCAGCTTTACCGGGTTCACTGAATAATTTACGAATCTCTTTATTCTCGACAACCATGGAATAGCGCCATGAGCGGCTACCAAAACCAAAGTTTTCTTTTTTAACCAGCATGCCCATTGCTTTGGTAAAGTCGCCGTTTCCGTCAGGCAACATTTTTACATGCTTGATGTCCAGATGCTTACTCCATTGATAAATGACAAAGGCATCATTGACACTCAAGCAATAAACCTCATCAACATCCAGAGCAATGAGTTCCTGATATCGTGCATCATATCCAGGCAAATGTTTATTCGTACAAGTTGGTGTATAGGCACCAGGAAGAGCCAAAACAACAATTCTTTTCCCTTTAAAAATGCCATCGGTGCTGACATCCTGCCAACGAAATGGATTATCGCCACCGATACTCTCGTCGCGAACACGTGTTTTAAAAATCACATCAGGCACACTTGCAATCATGTTAAGACTCCTTGGTTTATTAGAATCTTGTTCAAGTGGTTCACCTAAAATTAATTTAGCCATGGCCACAGCATAAAGTAACACTTCCCATCACCAATTTTTATTATCACACGCAAAACTAAACACAGTCCGTACGGTAGCGAACGGATAGACTGGACAAGCCGGATATCTTCAATACTGACCAAGGTTGCCAATTCACCAGCTTGGAATTCACCGGGCTGCTGAAGGATAACGGTATCCAGATCAGCACGGACGGTAAGGATAACTCGTGATAATGTATTTGCCGAGCGGCTTTGGAAGAGCGCAAAATACGAAGAGGTATATCTGCACGCCTACGACAGTGCATGTGATGCAAAACAAGGCTTAGAATATTTCATGTTCTACGACCAAAACAAACCTCACGCCGCGCTTGACGACAAAACGCCAAATGAGTTCTACTTCGATACCTGCTTACAATGCAAAAAGTAGGGTCGGCATTAACGCAAGATTTCCACTTAAAATATGCGAAAAATTGCCCAATTAAGTGAGGCCACTTCTAACCAAACAGTCTCCGGAAATCCCGGAGTGGTTCAAATTTGCAGGCTCGAATTTAAAAACAGCGTTTTGCAAAGATCTCAATATGTTAATTTCTCACGCAACGCCAAATTCGTTTCAATCTCTTCCAGTGTACGCCAGGCAGGCCGAAGCTGCTGTTTGGCAGCCAGATGCAGTTGATCGCCTATTTCAAAAGCATTGTCCTGGGTAGCGTTACCATAGGTTGTTAATACCTGGGCGCGAACAGGCTGTGAAAATTCAACCAGCGCAACATACGTATCACCGGAAGATGATTTAAACTTACCATCTTCATCTTGCTGGTAAATAATTTCGCGAAAAACGCCTAATACAGTACCCGCGCCATTACCGGGCAAATCAATCTTACCGCGACGCAAACGAGCAATATCGCCCCAGGCTATATCGAGTGCGCCAACAGTTGCTTGCAATTCACTGGCGGCATCATGCAAGGCCAGTATTGCCAACGACACATCTGCCAAACCACGCGGCGTGGTCAGTGGTTGAGCCGAATCAAAAGGTTGTGCATAAAAGAGATCGCCAACAAGCTGACCAGAGGTAAAGTCGTGATTGGGATCGGCATCTGTGGCTTTGGTAATCGTTCTTTCCAACCATTTCTCGAACCAGATGCCGAAAAGCCATCCTCCTTGACTTTCTGCTAAATATTGGCGATCCCAGCGATTCAGCACATCGGCAGCCTGTTGCAGCAACGGATCGTGACTCGCGCGCGCAGCAGCGACCAGTTCATCAAGCAATTGATCAGCAACCAAAGCACGTGTTGAATGCTTAGCAGCAATCAATTCAGCATAACTCATTTGTTGATGTTCATTCAGCATCTGCAATCCGCGCAGCTCGCGATTATTGGTCACATCAGCTGCAATGTTGGGTGGATACTGGTTTTTATCGAGGAAAGGTATCGTCATATACCAAGGTGCGCCATTGGAATTTTGTACCCAGCCGCCGGCAGGATCGATCGACTTAGGCAAGCCCGCATAGGCATGTGTTTTTGTCCAGATCAGACTCGAATCATCCCCGCGCACAGGCACACGCCAGAAGGCTGCATCCCCCACGTCCCGCACCGGGATAATGCCATTGAAAGCAAGCATAATATGTTTGTCCGTATCCGCATAAATCACATTGAATAACGGCAAATGCTGGCCTTGCAGCACATTCTGAAATTCTTTCAGGTTACTGGCATGCCCCATTTCCCACCACTGCCGGTTCATGCCAGCCAATAATGATGTTTCCAATAAAGCAAAACGTACCGCTAAAATTTTCTCACCCATTTCGATCACTGGCCCTTGTTTGGCCCGATGAATGCGCAAAGATTCTCTTGCCATGCTGCCGTCCTGCTGGCGGACTTGAATAACTTCGGTCGTGGTATTAAAAGATTGCATCATGCCGTCCAACAAATAGCCTTCATCCAATGCGGATCCTGCCAGTTTCAGTTGGTAGAGATCGCAACCATCCATGGTGTTGACGGTATGCGTCCAACCCAAATGATCGTTAAAAGCGATCTGCAAAACAGGAGAACCCACCAACGCTGTGCCATAGAGATTCACATCCGGCAACAGGAAGTGTGATTCATAGAATGTCTCCAATCCGCGCCAATCCAGATGCGGATTGGCAAGCAACATGGCGTTGCCGCTGGTTGAATAACCGGGGCCCAACGCCCAGCCATTTGAGGCAACCGGTTGGTCAATAAAATCAAAACCCGGCAATACCGCACCGCACTCGGAAGTGCCGGCAATAAAAACGGTCATCACCCGCGTGGTATGTGCAATCACATCTTGCGGCGTCACCGGCAATACCGCTCTAACCGCATCGGAAATGGTCTCCGGGTGCCGGCGCGCGAAATCATTGATGCCGGCGGCAAACGCATCCAAGTTGGCGCGGAAAGCAACATCTTGCTCCACATACCACTGCTCAGCCAGATGCGGAATACCCAACACCCGCACAGATCGGTCCGCGGGCAAATAGCTCTCACCAAACATTTCAGCACCGCGCCCACGCGCCACAGCATAAAGTTTGAGCAACAAATCGGCATGACTGCGCATCTGCGCCCAGCCAAAAGCATAGAAGGCACCGCTATCTTTCTTAGCAACAATATGCGGAACACCCCAGGTATCCCACAAAATTTCCGCACTGCTATGAATTTGTGCTGGCGACTGGATAGGCTGCTGGCAAGCGCTCAGGAATAGCGTCGTGAATAGCATGCACCCCAATGAACACAACACGGATCGGATTTTCACGTTAATTTCCTTGATTGAAACTAGTTTTCTGATGGGGATGGGATTTAAACAAAGTGTATGGCGCAAAGAACCGATGCAGTCTCGTCATGAATCGCTTAACTTGCGGGAATGTGCTCAACGCGCAAGGCCTTTTTATCGATTTTGCCCACACTGGTTTTAGCAATGGCATCAACCGGTTTGAATTGCGTCAGCAGCGCATGTTTTGAAATCGACCCACGCGCGATAAATAACCGCAACTGTTCCTGTGCGGCCGATTCATTGAACAAGCTCTTATCTACAACCAACAATGCCAGCGGGCGCTCTCCCCAGCGTTTATCCGGCATGCCAATGACGGCAACTTCCCTGACACCGGAAACCAAGGCTAATGCATTTTCCACTTCCAGTGAGGATATCCACTCACCGGCAACTTTGATGACGTCTTTCAGACGATCGGTAATGCGCAGATAACCATTTGGATCAATGACACCAATATCTTGCGTGTGCAGATAATCACCGCGCCAGAGCTCCGCGCTGGCTTCGGAATTATCCAGATACCCCTGTGTCAACCAGGGCGCACGCACCACGATTTCACCGCTGCTTTGCCCATCATGAGCCTGCAACTGCATCGCCTCATCGACGATTTGCAAATCCACCAGCGGTATCGCGCGTCCGGCACAACATAAGTCGATCAGTGCGTCATCCGTTACCGAATCTTGCGTGTTTTTACTGCCAGTCATTTGAGCCAGCGTCAATATGGGCGCAGTCTCAGATAAACCATAACCGGCAAAGCAATCGACCCCCATTTCTAGCGCTTGTTTGGCTAGCGCTTGCGGCAATGCTGATCCGCCAATCACAACTTTCCATCCATGCAAATCCACCTCGGATGCTTGCGCTGCTGTCAGTACCATTTTCAATAAAGTAGGTACGCAATGTGAACAAGTCACCTGTTCTTCACGAATCAGTTTCAGCAACATATCGGGCACGTAACGCCCCGGATAAACCTGTTTCAAACCCAGCAGTGTAGCGATATAGGGAATGCCCCAGGCGTGCACATGAAACATCGGTGTCAGCGGCATGTAGACGTCTTCGGAGTGAAATCGTTGCCGTACTGCCGATGCCGTCAGCGCCATGCCCGCCGCCAGCGTGTGCAGCACCAATTGCCTGTGCGTGTAATAAACACCTTTAGGTACACCGGTGGTGCCGGTAGTATAGAAAACCGTCGCCCGGGTATTCTCATCAAAATCCGCAAAATTAAAATCATCTGCCTGATTCGCCAACCAGGATTCATATTCATTATCAAATTGCAAAATGGTCTGCGGCACTGTCGCCCCATCCGCGATGACAGTCAACTTGCGTATTCCAGATAATTCCTCACGAATGCTTTCTATAATCGGAATGAAATCTGCATGCAACAACAGCATGGACGCGCGGGAGTGATTCAGCGTATAGACAATCTGCGCCGGCGTCAGTTTGGTATTGACCGTCATCATCGTTGCACCGTACATCGGTATGGCGAAATAGCATTCGAGATAACGGTGGCTATCATGATCCATGACTGCGATCACTTCACCTTGCCGGAAACCATCGGCTGCCAGTGCGGCGCCGAATTGACCAATGCGAGCATAAACCTGACGATAGCTCAAGCGCAATTGATCGCGATAAACAATTTCTTGTTCTGCCGCATTCGCCAAAGGCGTATACCAGAGTTGCTTCAGTAGCAGGGGATACGATGTCATTTTTCCTTCCAATGAATGAGAGATTTCAGCTGGAGAATCCATTGATCAGCTTATGAGTAGGCTTCTGATTGGATATTTTTTTAAAACAACACAACTGACTGGCACCAGCAACAAAGTGACCAAAGACGAGAAAAATATACCAAATGCCAGCGTGATCACCATCGGCATGAGTTTCTCAGCATCCGAGCTTTGTTCACTGATGAGTGGCAATAGCCCCATCACAGTAGTCGCTGTGGTTAGGAATATCGCGCGAAAACGTGCCTTACCCGCCAGAACTACAGCCTTATAAATCGATGTGTTTTTCTGTAAAATTTCATTGATTTTTGCAACTAGTATCAAACTATCGTTGATAGCAACTCCCCCTACGGCAAATAACGCCACATAAGATTCCAGGGATAAAGGAATTTTCAGCAACAGATGGCCCAATACTGCGCCAACGAAACCGAATGGAGTGGCCAGCATAATGACTAGCGGTTGTGTATAAGAACGTAGCGGAACAGCCAGCAGCGCGTAGATTCCCAGTACCGCCAGTGCGCCATAGCCCCATAAAGAAGACATGGCTTGCTCCTGCTTTTGCCTGGATTGACCTGGTTCGATCTTTAGCCCTGGATACTGTGCTTCCAATTCCGGAATCACATGGGCGCGCAAATCAGCAAGAATAACCTCAGCATTCGCCTCTTCTTTAAAAACTTCCGCACTGATTGATTGGATTCGCTCCCGGTTTTGTCGGGTAATACTGGCAAAGCCAGGGGTATACTCAGCTTCGGCCACTGCGGCAAACGGAGCAGTGCTGCCGTTGTCCAGTTTAATCGGCATGCGATATAAATCATCCAGGGAACGGCGCTGTTCGGAAGGAAAACGCAGCATCACGCGGATTTCATCCCGATTCTGGTAAAAACGCTGTACCTCCAGTCCAAAAAATCCATGACGCACTTGCTCACCCAGGCTTTGCATCGTTAATCCATGGAGCGCCGCTTCAGGCTTAAGTTTGAGGCGCAATTCAGGTTTACCTGCCTGCATGGAGCCAGCCACGCTGTGTACGCCGGCATAGGAGGAAAGCCTGGCTTTGAGGATTTCTCCTGCAGCACTTTGCAGCGCAGCATCGGCTGCAATTAACTTTAACTCGATAGCTTTTGCAGCATGCGTGGCAGGCATACCCATATCCCGTGGCCAGAAGGTCTGGAAAGACAGCGTCGCGCCAGCAGGAAGTTCACCAAAACGCTCCTGCCATTGCCTTTTAATACTATCCACTCTGGAACGAATACGTTCGTCAATCGCTATTTCGATGTCTACAAAACTGGAGTTGTCATCAATGACAGCGATAATATGCTGAAAACTATCTTTTAATTTATCCGATGTACCGAATCCGAGCTCGGTATTTAATTCAACCCGGATCTCGCTGGCAATATGCTCCAGGCGCATCATTTGATGATTCGTTTCTTCGAATGGAGTGCCCGCCGGAAGCTGAAGAATGGCAAACAAATAATAGTCATTCACAGGTGCTTCCATCACACTGTGAATGCGTCCGGAAAAAACAAGTGCGCCAGTAATGATTAACACAATGGAGAACACCGATAGCGTTATATAGCGAAACCGCAACAGTGACTTCAGTACCGGGATATACACATCATCAATAAGCCATTGCAGTCCGGCATCTACCCGTTCCTGGATCGCGCTGATAGTCGCAGACCAAGCATTTTGTTTTTTAGCAGGTGTGAAATTAACGGCCAGGTGAGCAGGTAAAATCAGTAGCGCATCCAGCATCGAAAACGCCAGGGTTACGATAATCACCAGGGAAATGTTGTACATCAAGTATCCACTGAGTCCCGGCAAAAACAGTCCGGGAATGAAAGCAATCATCGTGGACGACACCATCAACACTACTAATGGTGCGACCTCCAACGTCCCGCTGATTGCACCCGATAAACCGGGTCGCCCTCGCTGCTGATGCGTGTAAATATTCTCACCCACGACAATGGCATCATCCGCCAACACACCCAGAATCAGAATCAGAGCGGCAATTGAGTAAGTATTCAGCGAGATTCCCAACATCGGCATCAACCAGAGTGCTCCCAGCAGGGAAATCAAAATACCGCAACTCATCCACAACGCTAGATAAAATCGCATGGTAAACATCAAGATCAGGAAAACCAGAATAAAGCCCGATACTGCGTTTTCCCACAGCATGGACATATTATGATCATAATATTTTGACCAGTCGTCCCAAGTGGTAATGCCGATCCCATGAGGTAGTTCAGGACGAAATGCTGCAATGACTTCGTTGACCGCTTCCACCGTGGTTTTGATCCGGTCTTTTGAAATTACAAATATCTGCACAGCCGGTTTACCATCGATTCTTGCCAATATATCCCTGTCACTGACCGTTTCACGAATCTGCGCAACATCACCGAGCAGCAAGCGCGTACCATGCGAATCGGGGCGCAGATTAATTGCCGCATAATCAGCCACGGTCATCGCTTGATTATTACTTCTTAACAATAGCTTGCCGTCAGATTTCTTCAGTTCCCCTGCCGGTATATTATTGGAAGCAGCGCGAATGATTTGTGCCATCTCCTCAAAACTCAGTGCATGGCGGCGTAAATCCGCTGCTGTGATTTCAATCGATATTTCATAGGAAAGTTGAGGCCAAGGCGTCAGCAATCCGATATCCGGGTGTTTGCTTAACATGGCTTGCAATCGATCGCGTTGACGCATCAAGGTCAGCATATCGACTTCACCATGCACCATGATGGTTACCGCCGATGTACCAATTTTCATTTCCTGGATTTTCAGTTTCTCAACCTCTTTCGGAAAAGTCGTGATGCGATCCATCCTGGCTTGGACGGCGGCCTGAAAACGTGCCGACCCTATTGCAGGATCAAACTCAACGATAATCTCGCACTGCGCCTGGTGAGCCGTTGAGTTGATATGCCGGATCCCCTCCAGATCATGGATAGCTTCTTCAATCGGGATGCACAACGCTTGCTCCACTTCCGCAGGACCCGCACCGGGGTAGTCAATCTCAATTTGCAGCTGATTCTGTGGTGCCGGTGGAACGGTGTGGCGCTTGGATATCGTCAAACCCAGCACCCCTCCTGCAATAATCAGCAACATGAGAAAGTTGGCAGCGATTGGATTCTTGGCAAACCAGATGATCAGTTTCATGGAGCAAGCTCGATGGGTGTCACTGCCGTCCCTTCAACCGGATGAGACAAGCCGGAAACCAATACGCGTTCCCCCGCATTTAATCCGGCCTTAACGATGGCTTGTTCGCGTTCTCTCCTGAGTATTTCCACAGCACGGAAACGTAAGCGGTTATCTTGATCCAAGACGGCGACCTGATTATTCCTGAGCAATGCGCTCGCTGGCAAAACAGTCAAATTATCGAACCAACGTCCTTCGATGTTGGCTTCGACAAACAGGCCGACCGGCAAAATGGCAGCGAATGATTGCGTACCCGATAGTTCAGGTTTCTTTGCACTCAGACCGAACGGATCCGGAATTTGTGCAATCACCATGACCATGCCGGTTTCTTGATCGACCACGCCTTCACTACGCACAATATGGCCCAGCCAAGTTTGCTGTTGTCCTTGGTAGTTTGCGGTAAGTTTCACCGCTGTTCCTTGTGTGGATTGCGTACGATTGGGTAAGTCCGGGAAATCAACGAAAACGAGTTCTTGCGTGCTTAAGGGCAGGCGTACTTCCGCCAGGTCGCTGTTGTAGATTCTGCCTAATACGACACCGCTGCTGAGATATTGTCCCATCCCCACTTCTTTGTTACGCACCCGGCCATCGAAGGGTGCGCGTATGTCGGTGCGCTGCCGCAGCAACCGGGCATTCTTCAGTTCTTCTTGTTCGGCTGCAAGTTTTGCTTTTTTTTCCCTCAGTTGCGGAATCCTCAGGCTGAGCGGATTGGGGTCTCCTTGCCCCAGATGCTGCCATTCATCGCGCGCCTGCTCGGCTTCCGCTTCTTCTCGTGTCAGTTGGTATTGCGCCTCCATTACCCGGGCTTGCGCTTGCGCTACCCGCAGGTCATATTCCGCCGGATCAATCGCAACCAGCAGGTCGCCTTTCTTGAAGAAACCACCACTGACAAAGGCGGGAGAGATTTTAATGATATTGCCCGAGACGCCGGTCACCAGGTCTATCTCGGTTTGTGCCATGACCCGTCCTTGCGAGCGCACGTCCATGCGCAGCCGCTCCGGTTTCACCGTGATGACGCGGACGGCAGGCGGTTGGACGATGTCTTCCTGCTGCTCGGTTTGCGGTGGCGAATTCACAATGGCCAGCGCGGCTAAGCCGCCTGCAATCGCAATCGTAAATGCGATGAATAATTGCCGACGTATGTTCATAAATAGGTAATAATCAAATTCCGGTTTACAGTCACTGCATCAACCTCATCACACATTTCCGCCCAGTGCCAGATACAGATTAATGCGGTTGCTGAGCAATTGCCGGGTGACCGATAGGTGGGCGCTTTGGGCATTGAGTGTGCTGCGGTAGCTGTCCAGTAACGTGAGGATTCCAATCAGGCCATTACGGTAAGAATAGACCGCCATTTTCTGGCTGGCTTCCGTTTGTTCGACAGCTTTCTTGAGCGATATTTCTTGTTGCCGCAGCCATTCTTCGGCCGCCAGTGCTTGTTCAACTTCGCGGAAAGCGTTCAGTGCGGTATTTTTGTAAATATTCAATGCTTCCTCTGCAAACGCTTGTGTACGAAAGATTTCACCCTGGATGCGCCCGCCGGTAAACAAGGGTTGCATGAGTCCGGCAAATACATTCCACGCCGCAGACCGGGGATCGATCAGGTCGGTTAGATCGGCGCTGCGTGTGCCGCCGGCAGCCGTCAGGGTAATGCGCGGCAGTCGCAATTTTTTCGCGCTGACGGCTCTCAGATCGTCGGCTTGCAGACGTCTGAACGCGGCGACCAGGTCCGGTCGCCGTTCCAGCAGTTCGGCAGGTAAACCGGCAGGGATGGTAGCAGGCAAATGCGGCAGCATTGCCGATGCGACTTCCTTTCCTGCCGGATAATGTCCCAACAAAATCTCCAGTCGGCGCGCGATATTCTGGATCAGGTTGCGTGCTTCCTTGAGTTCCGCTTCGGCATTGGCCAGATCCGTGAGCGCCAGACGCAAATCCAGTCCCCGCACCAGGCCGCGTTGGAAACGCCCGCGTACCAGATTGGCAATGATGGTACGGTCTTTAATCGATTGCTCGACGACTGCTACCAGAAGTTTTGCTTCCGTCAGTTCAAAATAGCTTTGTGCCACCCGCGCTGCCAGGGATAGCCGTGCACCGTAATAGTCGGTGTTCATCGCGTCCGCTTCGAGCACGGAAGCTTGCTGGAAATCGCGTATCCGTCCCCACACATCCACTTCCCAGCTCAAACCAAACAGCGCTTCAAACACACCGAATCTGGATGAGCCAAAACCCGCTTCACGAATCTGAACCTGCTGGTGATCGGCAGTGAAAAAAAACTGCGGCCAGCGGCTCGAACCGTCAATACGCGCTTGCGCAACCGCCGCGCCCACCCGTGCCGCTGCCGCTTTCAGTTCATAGTTGTTCGCCAACGCAGTGTCTACCAGAGCATTCAACTGTGCATCACCGAAGGTTTGCACCCATTGCGTCGGGATCGGTTGATTAACCGCTTCACCCTCTCCCCATTGATCCGGTAATGCCGCGCCGACCTCTTCAGCTTGTCGTTGCGGTGCTGTCATGCAACCTGCCAGAATAAAAGACAGCACCACCCAAATAAAAATCCTAATCACCGAGATCCATCCCACTCCATTTAACAGGGCGCTTGATAATCAATGAAGCCTGAAGACTCAAGCGCGAGTTACTCAATCTATCTAGGATAAAATGCATTGGCAAGCTCGCTTGCTATGTCTTTACGCACTTGATCGGCTTCACTGACAATGTTCCCGAGACGAGCAAAATCATGCGTCATTCCGGAATAAATTTTGACCTGCGTGGAAATACCGGCAGCTTTAAGCTTTTCTGCATACGCGATTCCTTCGTCAAGTAAAGGATCGTATTCAGCCAAAACCAGAAAGGCTGGCGCAAGATTACCCAAGTCACTCGCTTGCAGTGGTGCAAAACGCCAGTCCGCTCGATCGGCATCGGTACGAAGGTAATTGGTAAACATCCACTGAAGCGTTTTCGCTTCGAGTAAATAACCTTGCGCAAAACGACGATGCGATTCGGTATTCTGCCAGACGCTGGTACAAGGATAAAGTAATACCTGGCGTACTGGCTGCGGCCAATTCTCATTATGGGCTGCTATCGTTAATCCGGCGGCCAATGCCCCACCTGCGCTATCCCCTCCGACGGCCAGACGGGTGGCATCCAGATTGTATTCAGATCCGCTGGATAACACCCATTGATAGGCGTCTTGTGCATCATAAACAGCGGTTGGGAACCGATATTCCGGTGCTAAACGATAGGCTACATTTAATACACAGCAAGGTGTCAAGGCTGCCAATGATCGACATAATGAATCATGAGAATCAAGACCGCCGATGCAATATCCGCCACCATGAAAATACAGCAATACTGGCAAAGATCCTGTCTTTTCCATAAATTCGACAGGTGAATAGAGTCGCGCATTGATGGATTGACCGTCACGGCATGGAATGCGAATGGTAGTGGCACTTCCAACCGGTGGTCCGGGAACATCCAATATCTGCGTTGACGCATCGTATTCCATACGCGCTTTTTCAGGCGTCAGTGTGTGCATCGCAGGTCTCTCACCTGCTTCGGCAAGCTCAAGAAATGCCGCCAAATCCGGATTAAGTGGCATCAAATATTCCCCAATAATGAAAGTCGGGCATCTCGATTGATACGCAGGCGCATAATTTCAGCATCATGTTGCCTAAAATCTAAATGCCAGCGTACCGACTACAGTTCGCTCTGTGCCAAGGTAGTTTCTGTTAAAGAAAGTAGATGCTATGTATCTGTTATTAAATACATTGCTCGCATTGAGTGTAAAAAGCATGGGACCTTTCTCGTAGCGAAGTGTTGCATCAAACAATGTGAATGCCGGAGTGGAACTGGTATTTTGCTCATCATTAAAAACTCTTCCCACATAACGAACCCCAGCGCCTATCCCCAGTCCCCGAAGCCAGGGAATGCCCAAGCTCCCAAAGGAATAATCCAGCCAAGCGGACGTTAAGGTATTGGGCACTTGTACCGGCATCTTGCCGACATTATCTTCATTACTTTTGTTAATGTTCATTTCATAATAAGTAAAAGTACCGATAGCATTCAATCCGGGTAACACTTCCCCTCGCGCCTCCAGTTCAGCCCCTCGCGATCCCACCTCACCGGTTTGAATAAAGCGCACACCGGAAATATCGTTCACATCACGGGTCAATACATTGGTTTTGGTCAGATCAAATAATGCCATTGTGTAGAGGCTCTTGCCGCCTACCGGTTGGTATTTGATACCGACTTCGTACTGATCGCCGCGCGTTGGATTAAACGCATGGCCAGTGGAAGACAAACCGGGTTGCGGTAAAAATGACTGTGAATAACTTACGTAAGGCGAAATGCCATTGGAAAAAAGATAAGTTAGACCCGCACGTCCGGTAAATGCACTTTTCTTGCCGTGCGAATTGGCTGCGGGGTCCTCGAATAGATTAACAGTATCCGTATTTCTGGTATGAATTCTGTCAAAACGTCCCCCTAAAGTCAGGATCCAGTTTTCGTTATAACGAATTTGATCCTGTATATAAAACCCAAGCTGATCAATTTTCTGCTTGGCATTATTAACCAATAAATCAGGACTGGGAATTGATTGCGAATACACCGGATTAAGAATATCGATGCCAGGCACAATATAACCATCTGTGTACCCTTCGAAATATTTCATCGAAGCGTGGGTATGATTCCAATCCGCACCTAATAACATGGTGTGATGCAGCGGACCGGTATTGAGTTTTGCCTGCACATGGGTATCGAGCACAGTTTGACGCAACCGCTCTCTGCTTCCATATGCCTCACGATCCATTAATGTCGGTTGATCCGGTGTATTATAGTCAAGAGAAAACAAGTCTCTGAATTGCCCGCTCTGCTGCGCTTGACGAAAATTCTGACGTACCGTAATAATTTCATTGAAATGATGTTCGATCTGATAGCTGAACGAGGATTGATTCGTGTTGTATCTGGAAAATTTTGTATCACTTTGCAACACATTCGTAAAACCACCATCCGGTGCAGTAATGTAAAACGGCGATGACTGACTGCGATTATTGAGTACATCGCCCATCAACGTGATGGTCGTGTCTACCGTAGGACGCCAGGTTACTGAGGGTGCAATATAGAAGCGTTCATTATGAGCGCGATCACCACCGACACCGTGTTCCTTGACTTGAGTGTCGGTATCCAGGGCGGTCGTAACTAGCCGGAACATTATTGTTCCATCCTTGCTGACAGCACCGATATCAGCGGCTATCCGTTTACGATCAAAATTACCATATTGAAATTCAAGCTCACGAATCGGAGTAGCACTGGGTCGCTTGGTGATACGATTGACGATACCACCGGCATCTCCGCGACCAAACATGACTGAGGAAGGGCCACGTAACACATCAACCCGCTCTAATCCATAAGTATCCGTGATAAAACCACCGAAAAACAATCCTTGCGCAGCATTACTTAAACCATCGCGGAAATTTGCATTCGGATTACCGTTGAAACCACGCATCAGTAGATACTCAAAGCCGCGACCGTCAAACCCGAATTGATCAACAGTGACCCCCGGAACATAGCGCAAGGCTTCGGTAAAATTTTGCACGCTGCGCATATCCAGCTCGCGGCGGGTAACTACTGAAACGGATTGCGGTATCTCAATAATCGGTGTATCGGTTTTGGTGGCTGTAGAACTACGTTTGGCTACATATCCAGTAACCTCTTCGGATGCTTTACCTTCAACCGTCACCGCAGGAAAAACCGGGGGGCTGGATTTACTTGATTCTGTATTACTTGCTGCAGCAGGTTGAGTTTGCTGGGTTTTCACCTCAGTAGGTGTGTTTGCAGCTTGTTGCTGCGACTGTGCATAACTATTGGCCGACAGAACAGGAACAGTCAATTGCAAAGCAAGTAAAAATAGTGAGCATTTTAGGTTATCTATTAACCTGTTGTTTTTTTTATAGGACTTCATGACGAGATGTAAATATTATTGTTAATTTGGAAATTAGTGACTCAGGCCAAGGGAATCTCGCTAAACCAATACAGAAGACATCTTGCGCTTTGCTTGTACGCCTGTTGATTGGCTCAGTGTATTAATCAGTGCCTGTGCGATTTCACTGGTGCGCACAGCCGTTACAGACAACAAGGTATCGCTTAAGCCATGACTGGACTCACATGCGCCTTGAAGAAAAACTGCCGGCTTGAAATGCGGGGTACTGCATATCCGGTACTGGCGATCGACTGTCAGGTCTTCGAAATAAGGGATCAGCGGCGCTAATAAAGATTTGTAATGATCACGGTGATAGCCTGTGGCAAGAACCACCGCATCGTAGGTCACCGTTCGTTCACTATCGGTATTTAAATCATGCAGGGTGAATTGAATACCGTTGGATTGCGCGATTGCTTTTCTGACTTCATGTCGCCGCAAAAAACGATGACGTTCAATACCGGAAACTTTTTGTTGATACAACACATTAAAGATCTGCTCAATCAGAACTAGATCCGGCGCGGCGTAGTTGGTATGCCAGAATTCGTCGAGTATTTTGCTCCGTTCCTGTTCCGGGCTATTGAAAACATAATCGGTAAAATCGGTGTTGAAGATCTCATTAACAAAAGGACTGTCATCCGACGGCTTGATCGAGCGGGCACGCATAATCAGATCCACTTGTGTGGTATTGGAACGATGATGCAGATCCATAAAAATTTCGGATGCGCTCTGCCCTCCACCCACCACGGCAATTTTTCCAGCATGACCGTGCTGCTTAATTTCCTTCAGATAACTATTTGAATGAAAAACGCGAGCATCTCCTCTTAATGATGAGAAGCAATCCGGAATTCTGGGTTGACCGCCAATACTAATCACCAAACTCCGCGTGAGTCGTTCATGGATGACTTGTGCGCCATCCCGTGAACGAACTCGTAACAGTGCAATCTCATCGCCCGACTTTTCCGGAAGCACTTCAATCACTTCTTCACCGTAAGCACAACAGTGATTAAAATGTGCCGCTGCCCACGCCAGGTAATCATTAAACTCATGACGACTCGGAAAAAAAGTTTTGAGGTTGATAAAATCCTGTAACCGGTTATTTTCGTACAAGTAATTGATAAACGTGAAATGGCTTGATGGATTACGTATGGTGACCAAATCCTTCAGGAAAGAGACTTGCATATGTGCGTTATCCAACATCATGTTGGCATGCCACGCAAAACCAGGTTGTTTTTCAATAAAAAAAGATTCAACGTGATGATCAATCTGTTTTTTCTCTTCAAGTGCAATCGCCAATGCGATATTGGATGGACCAAAACCAATGCCGATCAAATCATAAATTTTCATGAAGCAATCCTTAGGATAAAGATACAGAATGGGGTGATGTAGTACTGCGCGGCACCCATAATTGTTCAGAGAAAAATCGTTCGCGCGATAACATGCCGAGCACCGCACGCTTATGTGGAAAATCGAATTCCTTGAGATGTGCATAGCCGCACTGGGCAAGGTTGCGCAGCATCTTGTGATTGTCGATGCGAGGCTCGATCACAATCCGCTGTGTTCTGCTGTCATCCAGGAACAGATAATGCGAAATCGATGGCAGCCAGGCGGTCACGAATGGTTTGCCGCGCATGTGCGGCTCACCGATCAGCACATGCCAGCCGCGATCGAAATCATCCACGTCGTAATAAGGCGCGATGCGGTCTTCCTTGGCCCAATAGATCTCAAAATACCCAAACGGCGCGTCATCCAGACAACCAATGAGATTAATCATGTGTGGGTCTGTCTGAATGCCTGAAAGATAAGCACGGTGCTTTACAAGATCGCCTGACTCCTGCCAGAACTCTGTTACGACTGGATCATTCATCCAGCGATTGAAGCATTCAAGATCGGCAACCGGATCAATTGCTCGAAATGTTAAGGTACCGCCCAGCCACGTGATGTACCGGCGATAAACAGTCCCTTGAGGTTTTGGCGGTCGCAGCGGGTGGCGGCGGCCATGACTAAAAATATAATGAATTGGGAATATCTGATGACGAATTGAAGAATGCCATATTCTGGCTTGCTGCCAGAACAGCTCTGCATAAACAATGCACTGATTATCTTCAGTCCGAACCAAAACACCCGAATCAAATAACTCGGTAAACTGCCTACTTGAAACTGATAGATATAACTTCTTCTGATGCGGATAATTAACAAACGCAGCTTCCACCGCCGCCAGTAATTCAGGCACTTCAGGCTGAGCTGAAGAAGAATCGACCCATTGCAATTTCAATTGAGTGGATTGCATAGACAAATGCCAGATTGTTTCTTTCCCATTTTCATTATTTCTGACACGCAACGCTTTAGCTTCATACGTAACGTCATAGCAAACTTGATCCGGGCAGGATAACAAACGTGTTGGAAGCATCGATTGCTCCATCAGCAACTCACAAGAGTGATCATTTAATTGATATGACTCCATTCTTTTCCAGGCGGAATTAATTTTAGTAACTACTTTATCTATTTATTGAAGACGAATGAGAAGTATTATTATTTATTATTTTCTTTTATCGAAGAATTTTGGCTAGCTGCAGAACGCTAAATTAGAGTGAAAAATGGCCGTGCTATTGGGAAATCGTGCCGAACAACCGGTTATAAAATCTTGGGATATCGATTGTTTATCTACTGAAGAACACCTTGGATACTGCCACGGCAGAGTAAATATTTACCTTCACCATTCGTCACTAGATATATCTCTCTCAAATGGATAAACCATGCTGAAGTATCTTATTAAACAATCCAAACCCCTGCTTTTAAGCGCGTCCATTGCCAGCATAGTGCATGGGATTTGCAGCGTCCTTCTGCTTGCACAAATCAGCGCTGCGCTGACAACCACCGAATCGGATAACGGAGAAATGGCGCAGGTATTCGCAGCAACCGCGCTTTGTGTCATGTTGAGCTATATGGCGGCAGCCATTTTATTTGAACGATTAGGACAACGCGCACACGCCGAACTACGCAGCTTTATCGCAAAGCGCGTGATTGCTGCCGATTACCGGCAACTCGAATTATTGGGTGCTGCGCGCATACAATCTGCGCTTTCCGAACATTGCACACGTGTGGCCGAATTTTTTGTTAGCTTTCCGGTAATTCTGACAAATGCCGTCGTGGTTGCTGGCTGCCTGGTCTACATGGCTTTTCTGTCATGGCAAGTTTTTTTACTCGCAATCCTTGTCATTGGATTCGGCTCACTTGGATATCACCTCGCCCACCTTCGTGCCATACGGCACCTCGATATCGCCGCTCAGGAGCAGGATAATTTATTTGCTTATTTTCGTTCACTCACAGACGGCGCAAAGGAATTACGCCTTAATCGAGATAAGCGCACCGCCTTCTACGATGAAGTACTCGGACAGTCGATCGAAAAAGTGCGTAAAGAGCGGACACTTGGCATGTCCATCTTCGTAGCTTCAGCAAGCTGGGGAAATTTTCTGATTTATGCATTCATCGGCATGGTGCTATTCATGCTGGTCGGCGATGTGCCTGATCGAACATTGATCATGACGGGATATGCTTTGGTATTTGTTTATATGCTGGGACCACTCGAAGCACTGCTATTGAATATTCCTCGCGCCAATCTGGCGCAAGTATCGGCTGATCGAATCGATGAAGTTACGCGCGCCATGTTCTCTTCAGAATCGCAAAACAACAAAATCGATTTGCCGCCGCTGCGATCCATCACATTGCAGGGCGTATTACATCGTTATTATCATGAACAGAAAGATGAGATGTTTACGTTAGGTCCGGTTGATTTGCAATTTTCTCCTGGAGAAATTACCTTTCTGGTCGGCGGTAATGGCAGCGGCAAAACAACCCTAGCAAAATTGCTGGTAGGACTCTATCCTCCGGAGGAAGGAAAGATTACTCTCAATGGCGTAGTCATAAACGACACTAATCGTGATTACTACCGACAATTCTTCACGACAATTTTTTCTGACTTCCATCTTTTCGATCAATTGCTTGAAACGAACCATGGCAAGGATCTGGATCAAAGGGGAAATGCACTTTTAGCCAAGCTTCACCTACAAAACAAAGTAAAAGTCCAGGATGGCGCTTTTACTACGCTAACGCTATCGCAAGGGCAACGTAAACGATTAGCTTTGGTCGTCGCCTATCTCGAAAATCGCCCCTTTCTGGTATTTGATGAGTGGGCGGCTGATCAGGATCCCGTTTTTAAAGAAATCTTCTATCATGAACTGCTTCCCGAGTTACGTGCGATGGGTAAAACAATATTAGTCATTTCGCACGACGATCGTTATTTTCATTTAGCCGATCGCCTCGTACGCATGGAAAACGGTCGTTTGACTTATGCCAACCTCAACAAGCCATCAAAAACCGAAGTTGACACAACCATCTCGACATTGATAACAGCAAAGAGCGTAGCTTAATGTTATGAAGAAATTTATTGAATCTGCAATACCCACTGAAATTCAGCAACAGGAAAAACAATCCGCAAAATCCAGAACAAGCCGTCAAATTCTTACACTGCTACACCGCTGGGCCGGCCTTTTTCTGGCCGTCTTTCTGTTCATTTCGGGCCTGACCGGCGCGATCATCTCCTGGGACCATGAACTCGACGAGTGGCTAAATCCGCAATTATTCGAAAGACAAAGCCAAGGAGAACCGCTTTCTCCTTTAGTACTCTCTGATCAATTTGAAGCATCCAATCCAAAGATACTTATCACGTGGCTGCCGCTATCCATAGAGCCCGATCAAAATCTAGGATTAAGCGTAATTGGCCGCATTGACCCCACAACCGGCAAAGCGTTTGATTTGGGCTTCAATCAAATTGCACTGGACCCGGTTAACGGAGAAATACGTGGTTCGCGCATGTGGGGTAAAATTTCGCTCAACCGGGAAGATCTCCTATCTTTTCTGTACAAATTGCACTTCAGCATGCATATTCCGGATGCATTCGATATCGAGCTAGGCATCATGTTCATGGGCATTCTGGCGGTCGTATGGTGCATCGATTGCTTCATCGCACTATGGATATCGTTCCCGAACTTACAAACCTGGCGCAAGTCGTTTGCTTTCCGCTGGCAGCAAGGCAGCTACAAGTTAAATTTTGATCTGCACCGCTCAGGCGGGGTATGGCTATGGGGCTTATTATTGATACTTGCCGTCACTGCGGTATCAATGAATCTCAAATTTGAAATCACACGCCCCGTTGTATCGATTTTTTCCGAACTGACGCCTGATCCCTTTGCAATGCGCACACCGAATCCGCATGATGAACCGATTGAACCCGGTATCGGGCGGCACGAGATCATACGGCTCGCTAGCGCGGAAGCCCAAAGAAGAAATTGGCAGACGCCGCTCGGCGGCATGTTCTACGAACCGGAATATGGGATTTATGGCATCACATTTCACGAACCGGGACACGATCACGCTGAGTTTGGTCTCGGTAATCCATGGCTTTATTTTGACGGACAGGATGGCAGCTATTTAGGCGACAGAGTCCCGGGCAGCGGCAGCGCCGGCGACATCTTTCTGGACGCCCAGTTTCCACTACATTCCGGACGTATTCTCGGTCTGCCCGGACGCATTATGATCTCCATACTCGGATTATTGGTCGCAATGCTATCGGTGACGGGTGTCATCATCTGGCAAAGAAAGCGTTGGGCGCGCGCTCAAAAATGATTGATCATCAGCCTGTAAAGTTGCTGATAATCCAGGAAATACTCCCCACGCCAGAACATCGCCATCAGAATTTGTACTTCAACGTGCGGGAATACTGGGTAAAGCCAGAGGTGTCGCAGGATTAAGTAAGTGCAGCCCAATGTCAGTAACACCAGCATCGGTGTATGAATTTGAAAGTAGCGCGACGCCTATTTTCTTTTTCACAAGAAAACCGATGAAAGAGGTATATCCATCAGTAGCAAATCACAACCGAACTAAAAACATCAACAGGAGGAAAAATACCAACTCAGTCTGAGTCGACTTATCCACAGATGCGGAGTATTCTGAGATCTGTTTCTCCCTGGTCAATTCTCGACTGTAATGGCGAGGCAATTTTAAATCGATATCAACACACCAGAGCTTAAAAATATAAAAGGCCTGTTCTGGTATAACGAAGATACCGGAAACGGAGATGACAGACTTTTGATTTTCGATTTTGAGTGGAAGAACGGAGTGCCGGAACAGGCCATATTTGAAGAATTAATGAAAAATGCATGAAGCGCCCTAGATAACTGGATTTCAGAACGTCTCTAATAGAAACATTTTATAGATATTAGCTGCCAGCGGCAGCGCCCTTGAACAAGCCGAGACGCTTCGCGTCGCGCCATATAAATTCATTGATAACCGTTCGCCGCCTGCCTATGCAGGCGGCGAACGGTTTAGGCCATTTCCAGGGGGGATTCCCCCCTGCCCCCCGTCCCCTCCCGTTGCGCGTTGCGCTTCCGGAACAAAAGGAAAAATCCAGGGCGGCAAAGCCCTTATGGTCGTGGATACAAAATTATCTTTTCCGGCATAATCCGGCAATTATTCCGGTGGACATTCCGGCATAATCGGGTATATATTCAGGTATGATCAAAACCGATACTATCCAAATCACGCCTGAATTGCTGGCCTTACTGTCTGAAATAGACGAATTTAAGGGTGCCTGGCGTGCCCTTGGTACTTTGGCGCCGGATCGGTTGAAAGCCCTGCGCCGCATTGCCACGATTGAAAGCATCGGCTCTTCAACGCGCATTGAGGGTAATAAGCTCAGTGACCGCGAGGTTGAGCACCTGCTTGGCAAGCTGGAAATCAAGAAATTCGAGACACGCGACGAGCAGGAAGTTGCGGGCTATGCCGAGGCCATGGAAACGATTTTCCAGGCTTGGCAGGATATTCCCATCACCGAGAACCATATCAGACAGCTTCACCGCGATCTTCTGCGCTACAGTGAGAAGGATGAGCGGCACAGGGGCGAATATAAAACCCTGCGCAATGATGTGGGCGCTTTTGACGCAGACGGAAAAATGATTGGTATCGTGTTCGAGACGGCTACGCCGTTTGATACGCCGCGCCGGATGACAGAACTTGTCACCTGGCTGCGCGATGCCCGCGAGCTAAAGCGCATTCACCCCTTGCTGATGATTGCCGTGTTCGTTGTGGTGTTCCTGGAAATCCACCCCTTCCAGGACGGAAATGGCCGCCTGAGCCGCGTTCTCACGACCTTGCTCTTGTTGCAGGCCGGATATGCTTATGTGCCATATTCGTCGCTCGAAAGCGTGATTGAGAACAGCAAGGAAGGGTATTATCTCGCCTTGCGTCAGACCCAAGGCACAATTCTCAGTGAAGCCCCGAATTGGCAACCCTGGCTTATGTTTTTCATGCGCGCTTTGCAGCAGCAAAAGCGCCGCCTGGCCACGAAAGTGGAGCGCGAAAAGAATGCCCTGGCCGCCCTGCCAGAATTAGCCGTCAAAATCCTGGATTATGTTCAGGGTCATGGCCGCGTCACGACCCGCGACATGGTGCGTGAGACAGGCGCAAGTCCGAACACATTAAAGGCAACTTTTGGATCACTGGTGGAGAAAGGCCTGCTTGTCCGGCATGGCGGCGGGCGATCCACATGGTACAGCCAGCCATGACGCGAGTAACAGAACAGCCGCCTGTGCTCACATCGCCGGTAGATAGAACGAAAGGAAGAAACGACCAATGACAAGCCTTCTGGAACAACTGCCTAAAATCGTCGCGGACGGCAAACGCGAAGCTGAGCGCATCATGGAGCGACTGGAAAGCAGTTATAAGATTGGCTTGCAGACCCGCAAACTGGTGATTCCGTCGCGTGACACCAATTGGCAGGACATGTTTAGTAAAGCTAATCGAGTTGACCATGACCTGAATCCGTCCGTGATGAATCGCCTGATTTATGGGGATAATCTTCTCGCCTTGGCGGCGCTTCTGGCTGGCAATGACGAGACGCCTTCCATGCGCGGTAAGGTGGACTTGATCTATATCGATCCGCCATTCGACAGTAAGGCGGATTACCGCACTAAGATCAATTTGCCAGGCAGCGACATCGAGCAGCGATCTACGGTTCTAGAACAATTCGCTTACTCAGATACTTGGACGGACGGAACGGCATCATACTTGGGGATGATTGTTCCGCGCTTATGCCTAATACGCGAGCTAATGTCTGAAAAATCATCAATCTATATTCATTTGGATTATCATGTATCTCATTATGTTAAGGCCGTTGCTGATGAGATTTTTGGCAAAGATAATTTTATAAATGAAATCGTGTGGAAACGGACATATGCGCATAATGACCCAAAGCGGTATGGGGCAATCCATGATGTTATTTTCTTCTATAAAAAATCTGACGCATATATTTGGAACGATAAAGTTGAAAATGCTGACCTTCCAGAAAGCACTAAAAAAAGTTGGTATAGCAACGAAGAAGTCACAACAGAAATTATAACCAATAAGAAAGGCGTTGTTATTCCAGCAGACACAATCCGATATTATAACAAGGCGGACATATCAGCACCTGCGCATGGCTCTGGTGCAAACCAAGATGTTTGGCATAATGTGAAACCGCCTACCGGACGTATGTGGGCTTATAAGTTAGAATATAGACAGCAACTTGAGAAAGAAAACCGGATTGTTTTCTCAAAAACAGGTCGTCCGTATGAGAAACGGTATCTTGATGAGTCTGATGGTGTTCCACCACAAAGCCTATGGACGGATATTCAAATGGTTCGTGGGATGACAAGACATCATAAGAACAGCGAATGGTTAGATTATGCAACCCAAAAACCACAAAGGCTTTTGGAAAGAATTATCAAAATATCCTCAAATGAAGGCTCTATCGTTGCTGATTTCTTCTGTGGTTCTGGCACAACCGCCGCTGTTGCAGAGAAATTGGGGCGAAGGTGGATTACCACGGATTTAGGAAAACCTGCTTGCATGGTTACACGCAAGCGATTGATTGATCAAGATGCCAAGCCTTTCTTGTATCAGCATGTGGGTGACTATCAGGTAGAAATGGCTCGCAGTACTATGGGTCGAAAATTCCGCATTGGCGACCTGTCTGAAATTGTGCTTGGTCTCTTTGGTGCATTGCCCTTGCCGATTGAAGAAAACCCCAATCGCAACATGGCGCGCATCCCGCACACGCGCATCCTAGTATTGGCAGATAGTCCGAACAAGCTCACCGGCCTGACGACGTTGAGGCGAGCTATTGAAATCCGCGACAATCTCATGGGCGGATGGGATAAGGTGATCGTGCTTGGCTGGAATTTTGATTCCAATATTGGCCATGACATTCAGGCCTTGAACCAGGGAGATAAGCTGGAAGTGCTTGTCATCCCGCCCGACCCTCTCGACCGGCTGAAGAAAAAAGGTGGCAAGCTGAAGGCTGAAGAAGTGCGCTTCTCGTCGCTGCAATACGTCAAAATAAAGCCGATTGAGAAAAACGGGAAGGTGATAAAGAAGCCCTGACCGTGAGCATAGATAACTATGTTCTGCTATCACCAGATGCTTTAAATATGGACGACACCAACCGCCAAAAACTGCAAAAAATAGTAAACTCTGATCCTATGGCGTTGATTGAGTATTGGAGTGTTGACCCTGATTATGACGGTCATGTGTTCCGCTCTATCTGGCAGGATTATCGCGGCAATACCGAGAACGACGATGACCCCTATCGCGTTGTCACCATCGCTAGCCTGACCGATTTGCCGGTCAAAGACGGCCCGCGCCGTGTCTGTATTCGCGTGGTGGACGTATTCGGCTTTGAAGCCGAAGCGATTGCGGAGGTGGCATAATGGCGAGCATCAATGACCTTACTCTAGCCTGTAAGCTGACCGACCGTGTTGCCGAGGCTTGTATCGGTCTGGAATCCGGCAGTGCCCATATTCTTGATCAAGTTAGCCCGACCACAGCCGAGCTGCTGAAATGGTGGTTTCAGGAAGACTTCAAAGACACCCGCAATTTCAATTTCCATGACGGACAGCGCTCTGGCATCTTGAATGTCATCTATGCCCATGAAGTTTTAGGCATGACAACACTGAAAGGCCTTTATCAGGAAATCGCCCCCGAAGTGCTGATTGTAAGTGATCAGGCTGCGCAGATTATCGGTGTGGGGAAAAACGATTATCCGAAATACTGCCTGAAAATGGCGACCGGCACCGGCAAGACATGGGTATTGCAGACACTTATGGTGTGGCAGATTTTAAACGCCAACCGTACCCCGGAAAATAGCCGCTATACCAGAAATTTCCTTATCGTGGCACCTGGCCTTATCGTCTATGACCGCTTGCGCGACGCCTTTGAAGGTAAGGAGCGTGACGGTAAACGCGATTTTGCCACATCAGACCTGGCAAGCTATCAGGAGCTATTCATTCCACCGACCTATCGCGACGAAATTTTCCGTTTCGTGCAAGGCACCGTTTGTCCAAAAGAAGAGATTGGCCGGAAAGTAACGTCCGGCGGCATGATAGCCATCAGTAATTGGCATATCTTGAGCGAAGAAGCCGAGGACGAGGCTGAAGAAGAAATTGCCGCGCCAGGTGATCGGGCTGATCCCGCAGCCGTGGTGCAAAGCCTCTTGCCGTTAACACCTGGCACCAGTCAGGGCAATGACTTGAATGTCTTGAATCGTCGCTATGAACGCGGCGGCATCCTCAATTATCTTCGCGAATTACCAAGTCTTATGGTGTTCAATGATGAGGCCCACCACATTCACGAATTCAAGCGTGAAGGTGAAGTTTCAGAAGTAGAATGGCAAAAGAGCCTGACCACAATCGCCGAGCCGAAGGCCGAGCGATTTTTTCAGGTAGATTTTTCCGCTACCCCCTACAACGAAGTCGGCAGCGGAAAGAAGGCCAAGAAAACCTACTTTCCACATATCGTGGTGGATTTCGACCTGAAGGCAGCAATGAAGCAAGGGCTTGTGAAATCCCTTGTCTTGGATCGACGCAGCGAAATAGGGACATTGTCCGATGAAGAGCTGGAATTCAAAGCCTATCGTGACGAGAACGGCAACCCGCAACTTGCCGAAGGGCAGCGCGCTATGTTGCGCGCCGGACTCACCAAGCTACTCAAGCTAGAGCGAGACTTTGCCAATATTGACCACACTCGCCACCCCAAAATGCTTGTTGTGTGCGAAGACACGACCGTCACCCCGCTGATTGCTGACTTCCTTCATTTAGAAGGCCTCAGCGAAGATGAGATTTTGCGTGTGGATTCCAACCGCAAGGGTGAGTTGCGTCCTGATGAATGGAGGGTATTGCGCGAGGGTTTCGACGTAAACAACATTTGCGTTATTGTGCCGTTGCGCGCATCGAGTGCTGGCATTCTACTAGAGCAGACTATTGGCCGAGGCCTTCGCCTTATGTGGCGAGGAGCCGATTATGACGACATTAAAAGCGATAACCGTCGCCTGATACGAACCGGCAAGACGCCGGCCAGCATGATCGATATTCTGTCGATTGTGGAGCACCCTGCCTTCATCGACTTCTATGAAGAGCTGATGAGCGAAGGCCTTGTTGGTGAAATGGACGACGAAGACGACGCCAATACATCTTCGACTGGCGACCTTATCGCCGTGCCGCTCAGACCTGGCTTTGAAGAATATAACTTTGCTATTCCTTTCATCCTTCGCGAGAAAGAAGAAGAGATACAAACACGTGCCATCGATACCGAGAAGCTGGAATCGTTAGAAACCTTCGGCTTTGAACAGCTCAAAGCTATGATCGGAAAGGGTGAAAAATTCCATTCACTTGACGTGCAGGAACGCACCCGCTTTGGCGATTATCGCGTCAATGGCGGCGTGATGACCGCGACTGGCTATAATGATTATCTAGGCCGGATAGTCCGGCGCATCACAGAAGCCTTGAGCCAGCCGCTCACAGATAGTTCGACCAAGTTCAAGAAGGTGACGGAATTTCCGCATGTGCAAATCAACCGCGCCCAATTGGCGAACGGCATTGACCAATATATTCGCACTCGCCTTTTCGGCCAGAAGATAGACCCCTTCGCCGATGAGAATTGGCGAATTCTATTGATTGACCACGTGACCGAACACGTCATGCGCGTATGGGCGCGGCAGCTTCTTGAGGCCGAAGAAACGGCCACGGCAGCCGATGCAGAAGTTACGCACCGGCTCTTATCAGAAGTACCGAAGCTTACCATGCGCGAAAGCTCTTCCCTGGCCGTGGAAAAGAGCATCTATTTGCGGCTGCCATATCCTTCCCGCAGCGGCGGGCTTGAGCAGGCATTCATCGAAACGGCCGACCACGATGGGTCGGTTGACGCTTTCTGTAAATTGAATGAACAGAAGCACATTTACACCCGTTTGCGTTATATCAAGGAAGACGGCTTACCGGCCTTCTATCACCCCGACTTTCTGGTGAAATGCAGCGACAGTATCTATCTGGTGGAAACCAAGGCCCAGGACCAGATAAACACCCCGAACGTCAAGCGCAAGAAGCGCGCCGCCGTGGCCTGGTGTGACAAGATCAACACCTTGGCCCCCGAGCAGCGCAGCAATGCCGAATGGCACTATGTCCTCTTGGGCGAGGACATTTTCTATGAGTGGCGTGACAAGGGCGCATCCGTGCGCGACATGTTGGATTATGCCAAGCTGCGCCCCGTTTACGAACGGGTGCAGGCGACGTTTGCGTTTTAGGGAAGGCTGATAAATGGAAATTTCAAAATTAGAAAAACCGCAAGAAAATCCGCAGAGCTTATCGAATACAGACCGTCTGAGGCTTCATCTATCTAAAGATGGGCTTGCGAACGCTCTGCTAGATGCCTGGCTTGCAGACCCTAAAGCGGATGCGCAGAAGCGAATGATTGACGCCATCAGTAATTTCCACGAAAAGAAGCAGGCAAAAAATGAACAGGCCACAGTTACAGAAAATTGAAATTCAGGGTTTTCGCAGCTTTGGCACAATTCAGCAATCATTTGAGTTGCCACCAACTGTTACCGTTCTCTGGGGTGCCAATAGTCAAGGTGTTGACACCGATCGAAAATTGACCCTAAAAGGTTAGTTATGCCGATTGAAAATTACCAGGTAATTCACGTATCTTGCTTAAATTTTAGGTGGTAGAATTTAAGAGGTGATTACCATGGTTATGTATGCAAAGATACGGCGGTCTTGGCACAGATAACCCCTTTAACATATCGATTTATGTCCAATATTGACATAAATCCAAAACTAAGGCTAAAACCTTGCCATAAATTTTACTTATTAAAGAGTGTATACTTTATTTATTTGGGAAATTTGACGAAAAATGGTTCTTTTATTAAGTCGCTCTGTCTACTTAACAGCCTTGATCATCAAATCCGCACGATACTTCGCATTATATTTTGGAGTACGTAAATGATAATTTGCTGCTCTAGTCCAGATATCGCCTTGATCATTCTTGATAAGTAGTCGTATACACCAAACAGCCAAATCATAAGCATAACAACCACCAGCTGACACATGATCAGGTGTAACCCGAATGTCACTTACTTAAGTCTTAAGCCCATTTTTTTGAGAAATATAGCCCCAAGCCACTGAAAACCATATAAACATGGCTGGCAGGATGATAGGC
>NZ_QJJP01000036.1 GCF_003201565.1 Nitrosomonas sp. Nm84
GCCTATCATCCTGCCAGCCATGTTTATATGGTTTTCAGTGGCTTGGGGCTATATTTCTCAAAAAAATGGGCTTAAGACTTAAGTAAGTGACATTCGGCTACCGACTAGCTTTTGCCAGCGCTTCCTTGACATTTGACAGATCAAAAGATCGGGAGTGATTTTTTGTTTGGTATGATAGAAAAATCCTCGCAGGAGATGAATAGAAGGGAAAGATTGACAAAACCTTAGGTAATGCAGATATCGTCTTATTTCTTATAAGCCCTAGCTTTCTGGCCTCTGACTATTTCCTTCTCGAAAATTTGCGTAGAAACTAAAGACTGGGTGTGCAAATGGTAGCTGTCAGGTATCTAAAAGTTTGATGGAACTGGAACGTGAGGTATTTTTGAAGAAATCGCCATAACGAGGAAACAATAAACTTTGATGCCCCCCCGACATAACGGGGGGTCTACTGCTATACGTTCATATTCATTAGCATGCCGCACTAGGGCAAACCGAATTGACCAGTGGCACAATATTACCACTCGTAAACGGGCTGGCGCCTTGCACTTTAGGATCAGTGCTGATGTAACCCCAACTTGTCACGGCAACAATGGTATTCTTTTTAGCGCTTAAGCCTGGAAGATCAGGCGTTGCAGAAGGATCAATACCAAAATTGATAATCCAGGGTCCACCACTGGAACCACCCCCCATTCTTGAACCAATCTGGATATTGTTAAACCATCCGGCATCGGTTATCGTGTAACCAAGCGAGTCTGTACGCTGCATCGCACCACCATTCCCCAGTCCTACCGGATAACCTAATTGGGTAATTTCGGTTGCATTAAGTCCTGCAAAAGAAGTAAAACCATAGTTATCCCAACCATAACCTAAGAAACCTGTGCGAGTACCAGGGTATACGCCTGCAACGGGAGCTGCCACCAGCACAGCGACATCATTTGGACAAACAACATTACATCCATCAGTTCCGTTGATCCATGACGTCATGACTACAGCACCTGTAACGCCATATATGCCATAAGGCGCGCTAGGAGTAAATCTATCATTCTGGGCAGGCACATAGACCCAATTGCTATAAAACGAGCCTGTACCGTATCCCGCTACACAGTGGGCAGCAGTTACTATGATGCCTTTTTTGATTAAAGAAGCAGAACAAACGAATGTGCTCGTGCCGATATTGAAAAATAGCTTACCGGATGCTCTAAAAGGATACTCTTTAGACACTCGACCCGCTTTAGCATCGGCACGCGATGTCGTGAAGGGGTGTTGAAATGTTCCAAATTCTTGTGTTGAGATTCCATCACTGACATCGATTGAACTCATCTTAGGAATCGACATAGGATTTTCCTGTCCGCTTCCTGACTGCCCGGATGAGAAACCAGGCGTACCTTTAAAAGCCTTCTTTGCTCCTACAGAAATTTCCAAAGCTTCCGGTACCATTTGTGGCGGTTCGGACATTTGCATCGCACGCGCACCAGAAAAATTAATACTAGCCATTTGAGACTGCAGATTACTTGATGGCGCTGTTAAAATAGTTACATTGCCGCTTTGTTTTACTTCACCACCAGAAACTGCTGCATAACTCGTGGCACCAAGAAAAGATAACGACATAAAAACTGCAGCTAGTCGGAAAAACTTGATCTTCTTCATCGCAACGCTCCTATTATTTTATTAAATTCGAATTTCACTCAAGGCATCTGATTTATCCGATGCCATCTAGTCGATAAACCACTCAACGTTAGAAATTCAGTGTCAATCTTCTAGCGCAGGGAAGTGTGAAGAAACATCCCCTGATGCAAAATATAGCTGCATCAGTAATCACAAGCATGTGACAAAACTCACTTTTTCATGAAGAAACAGTTCTGGTTGAGAATTCTCATCAATTGAGTTGCTTCCTAGAAACCTTCCGAATTGCTCACGTGAACATTAGCGTAGTATGATGAATGGACGTGATTCCTCAATAACAGGAGACAATTCATGATGACTATAAAACCTGAAGCATCATTCAAAAAATTATTGCGCATCCAGCGAAATACAAATCAGCATTGGGTCGGTGATGGTTTTCCGGTACGCACACTGTTCTCGTATTCAGCGCTGGGGCCCATGATCAGCCCCTTCCTACTCTTCGATTATGCCGGACCGATGGAATTTCCACCGACCGAACAACGCCGCGGCGTGGGCGAGCATCCACATCGCGGTTTTGAAACCGTCACTATTGTGTATAGCGGTGAAGTGGAGCACCGTGATAGTTCCGGTAGCGGCGGCAAAATTGGCCCAGGCGATGTGCAATGGATGACGGCAGCTTCCGGTCTGGTTCACGAAGAATTTCACGGTCGGGATTTTGCGCGGCGCGGCGGTGTACTTGAGATGGTGCAATTATGGGTCAATCTACCCACCAAAGATAAAATGTCGCCCCCGCGTTATCAAAGTATCTTGAATAGTCAGATTCCTGTCGTCCAACTTCCGAACGGTCAAGGAAGTGTGCGCGTCATTGCCGGTGAATTCGATGGAACTGTTGGGCCGACACATACCTTTTCGCCGATTAACGTATGGGATTTGCGTTTAACCAATGAGCAACCTATCGACCTAGTTGTGCCGGATGGCTACAACACACTACTGGCAGTGCTCAAGGGATCAGCCCGCGTCAATAGCTCTGAAACCATTGGCGCAGCAGAAGTCGGTCTGTTTGATCGAGCAGGCAATTGTATTCATATCGATAGTGCACCCAATACCACAGCGTTGCTATTGTGCGGAGAACCGATCGATGAACCCATCGCAGGCAGTGGCCCGTTTGTGATGAACACTGCGGAGGAAATTCGCCAGGCCATGGTAGATTACCAGAGCGGGAAAATGGGAAAAATATCATGAACATTGACAGATTGCAGTCTGCTGAATCAATCACCATTCAATTTAGGAGGAATAAAAAATGACTTTGGAAGAGAAGCTCAACGACTTAAATCAAATGATTCTCAAAGGCGAAATATTGGAATCAATGGACAAATATTATCATCCCGATTGTATCGTGATCGAAAAAAACGATGTGGTGGCACAAGGTTTAAAACAAGCTAAAGACCGGGAATCCGAGTTATTCAAAGGTGTTGAGGCATGGCTCAAATCGGAGATCATATCGACCGCCGTGGGTGACAATGTGACAATGACCGAATGGCATTACGAATACAATCACAAAGACCTTGGACATAAAAAATTCGATCAGGTAGCAGTACAGCATTGGCAGGACGGCAAGATCATCAACGACCGCTTCTATGCGCTGTATTGAACGCGGTAACTTCACAATCAAACCCTTTCGAAGGTCCGGGTGCCATTTTTGACAACGCATATCAATCTAAAAACTCAGCTAAGCTGTGGGTAGAATGACTCATGGTATAAGTAATACGCTTTGCCCAATTGCTCATTTAAAATTCTTTAATGTCAAAATGTATTTGTCAATATACAATTGTTTTTCTTTGAATTTGTATTGCTGGATATATCGTGGATGTTCCAGAACTGTCAAGCGTTCAAACAACTTTGCTTCTTTGTTCAACTTTTGAATGAAGCCTGCATTTTTCTTTCCCAATACAAACACTTCGGAAGTATCCAACCCCAGACTGATATGCTTTTTTAGAGATTGGATCATAAAGCCTTTCATCATTTCAAAAAGAGCCGGATTGTCATAATAATTGGCATTGAGCCATTTCCCGTTTATAGTTTGGCGAGTAATGGCCAAAGGAAATGGTGAGTTGATGTAAAAATGGTTATAAAAATCGCATGCTCCACCATACACCGCAATCATATCGTACATAAAAACAGAAGAAACTTCGTGGGTGTGTGCCGATAGCATTTTAATGCCGCAAACACTTTCCAATCGTTTGGTATCAGTAAATGGAACACCTGTTATTCCGGCTCCATGACGGCTCGGATTAATTCCGACAATAAACTTTCGTTGTGCCGAGTCATTATAATATTTGCGATAAAATTGTTGCATCACCTTCAGTGTTTCAGGATTGTCCAAATAAGGGTTCATTACCTGAAAGCCATTGGGCAGTATACCGGCGTAGTGTAACTCACGGTTGAAGGCGATTACTTTATCTGCAATGGTTTTTGACATAAAGATTTCATTTATTTCCTATCCCGCAAACTCTTTTAACATATTCATAGAAGGGCAAAAGAACAACGTTCCTGTTGTAGCCTTACTAAAATCTAAAATTCTATCGTAATTACCTTCTGGCTCACCTTTGAACATTCGGGTTAGCATTTTTGTTACCGTACTAAAGGTACTTGCATAAGCTATAAAGTAGGTTCCCATTTCATTGTTCGCCATACTGCCAAAGGGCATATTGTCCCGAATAATTTTCAAGTCATCGCCTACATTTGCCAATGCGGCATGTGAATTTGAAGGCTTTACATCATCAGTCATTTCAATATCATTTGCTTTACTTCTGCCGAGAACCTTTTCCTGTTCGGTAACTGGCAAAGCTCTCCACGCCACTAAATCGTGAATATATTTTTGAACGAAAAGATAGCTCCCTCCTTTATACTTTTCATCCTCATCACTAATAATCCCAAAAAATGTCCTGTCGGCACCGGAAGGGTTTTCTGTGCCATCTACAAATCCTAAAATACTTCTCCCGTCCCAATATCTAAATCCGTGAACCTCTTCTACGCACTCTGCTATTTGCGACAAGATCACCGAAATTTCTGCAGCCATATCAATGCAATAACTTTTCTCGTCGGCTCGGATATGAAAGTGTAAATCACCTTGTGTGGCAACAGCCACATGCTTTTTCCCAACTATTGGACTAAAATCAACCAGTTCTTTTGGTAGTGGTTCGGGCAGGTTCAGTTTTTTCCAGGCTTGAGAACTAATGCCCATAACTACACTTGCTCTTGAAGTAATAGTACGTACCTGGGCAGAATTATTAAGATTGTTCATCAAAGCACATACTCGTTGAAAGACGGGCTTTATAGCCGTATTGTTTTTGAAATTCCATACCATAAAAACGGTATTGTTATTCGGATAATCGATTACATTTTGGGCATCCATATTTACACCTGAAATAGTTGGTTGTTTATTTTTTACAATTTGCTTGTATTTTTTAGTCTTGTCAATTTCTTGCCAGTTCTTTGTACATTGATTCCCAACTTTGTTTCAAACTGTTTAAAAAATTTCCCGTCATAAAGACCTCTGTATAACCCCGAAAATTTACTGTAGTGAGCGGGGAAAGTTTCCGAATGACACGGATTGTGCGTTTTCTGGCAGAGAGTGAAATTCTTTCCTTTTTTAGGGGAATTCTCCTCTTGTCCACAAAAATTTTGTTGGTCGCTTTTTTCAGATTCGTGCAGATGCTTTTCATCACCACTGAAGCGTTGACTTTTATCGTGCCGAGAGTGGTTTGTGCCTGTACGCGCGGCGCATAATTGCGCTCTGGGTCTTTTGCTTTCTTGGAAACTGACCGAGGTAGTTGCGCATGAGTCTTTTTGTTGTGATTAATTTGCTAAATGATATTTGGAAAGTTTTCATCGCGCTTGTTATTGACGGTCTCCGCAACCCATCTTTCAAATAGCTAATCGCGAATGCATTGTCCATTGTCTATTGGGATGTATCTTTCTTACAAGCATCACCTGCTCCTGTACTTGTTTTTGTTTCACGTTCAAAAAAAATTGCTTATCTGAAGCAAGCTAACCACCATAACTTTCGTTATGGAGAAAACTATCACGTCCAATCGTATTGTTTTCATTGATTCCCTTATTGTCGACTATCAAAGTTTGATTCCACAAATATCTTCCGATTCAGAAATTGTTGTACTGGATAGGGATAAAGATGGCGTGATGCAGATCTTGCCGCTTTGCACAGCCGATTTGAATTGGACGCGATTGATATTATCTCGCACGGCACGCCAGGAGAAGACCGCATCAAGGGGGGCAACGGTAACGATATCCTCAACGGTGGTGAAGGCGAGGACAATCTTTTTGGTGAAAATGGCAATGACACGCTCAACGGTGGCAACAGCATTGACAATCTGTTTGGCGGTAGTAGCAACGACATATTGAATGGGGGTAATGGCAACGATTGGCTGGCGGGTGAGAAAGGTAGTGACACTCTGACCGGTGGCTCGGGCAACGACGTGTTTTCGTTTGCCAAGTTGGGTGACAACGATACCATCACCGACTTTGCCAATGGTTTCGACAAAATCCAGATTGCAGCGGACACGGGTAAAACAAGTTTTGGTCAACTAACGATAACAGGCGGCACTGATTCCCATGGCGTCGTTTATGCTACTGTCAATCTTGATAATAATAATCAGGTTACCCTGACCGGCGTTCCTCAAACTGATCTGGATGCCACAGATTTTATCTTTCCGGTTTGACGCTCTGTAGCGATAGCCTCCCACAACAGCGAATGTGGCTATTGCCGCTGCAACTGTGTGATACGCGCGTGACAGTTTAAACATATGCAGCATGTATTGGTGGATACTGTCACCCGCGTATATGATGTAAAGAGCGCGGCAATAAGTCAGGCTTTCAAATGACACCCAACGGTGTCGAAGGTCTGGGTGCCCTACGCTCCAATTATCTTCCGAATTACCGCATCTGATGACGAGCTGCTTTGCCACCACCAAGAAATAAAGTGGATTAGCTTCCATCGACACCGGGAGCCGACGAAAAATATCGATTACATGGAATTACTGAAAAACATCCTACTAATAATATTCTGACTTGGCATAACTTTCAAAGCGCGTATATTCGCCCAGAAAAGTCAAATCAACTTTTCCAATCGGCCCGTTTCTTTGTTTGCCAATGATAATTTCTGCAATGCCTTTATCGGGTGAATCCGGGTTATACACTTCGTCCCGGTAAATAAATAGAATCACATCGGCATCCTGTTCTATTGCGCCTGACTCCCGCAAATCCGACATGACCGGGCGCTTATTGGGGCGCTGTTCAAGGCTGCGGTTCAGCTGGGACAATGCGATCACAGGCACTTTAAGTTCTTTGGCCAGTCCTTTTAAAGCGCGCGATATTTCCGAAATCTCAGTGGCGCGATTCTCGCCTTGACTGCTGGAAGACATCAGCTGCAAATAATCCACCACAATCAAGCCCAACTCACCATGCTGACGATACAGCCGCCTGGATCGTGCTCTTAGTTCCAACGCATTCAGCGCCGCGCTCTCATCGATAAAAATCGGCGCTTCGTTGAGTTTGCCCAATGCATGAGTCAGTCTAGGCCAATCCTGATCGTCCAGACGACCGGTACGAACCTTATGCTGATCCAGCTTGCCGACAGATCCCAACATACGCATTGCCAGCTGTGCGCCACCCATTTCCATACTGAATACAGCAACCGGTTTATGCAATTCCAGGGCAACATGTTCTGCGATATTGAGCGAGAAGGCAGTTTTACCCATGGATGGTCGGCCCGCTACAATAATCAGGTCTCCGGGTTGAAATCCGGATGTCTTCTGATCGAGATCGTGAAAACCGGAAGCAATGCCGGTTACATTGCTCGGATTATCCTGGCTGTAAAGTAATTCTATTCTCTCAACCACTTGCTTCAAGAGCGGTTGAATATCCATGAATCCTTCTTTGCCTCTGGCACCTTCTTCAGCAATTTCAAAAACTTTTGCTTCCGCTTCATCCAACAAATTGGCTGCAGAACGCCCAGCGGGATTATAGGCGGAATCTGTTATCTGCACGCCGATTTGTGCCAGATTACGCATAATTGAACGTTCACGCACAATCTCGGCATAGCGCTTGATATTAGCGGCTGACGGGGTATTTTGCACGATCGTGCCTATGTAAGCGAGTCCGCCGACAGTTTGAAGCTCTGCGGATATTTCCATCGATTCGGCGATTGTGACCACATCGGCAGGCTTATTTTGCTCGATCAATTTACAGATATGGTGATAGATCAGACGATGATCCTGTCGATAAAAATCACTATCGGTAATGATGTCGGCAACTTTTTCCCAGGCATTATTATCCAGCATGAGCCCACCCAGCACAGATTGTTCACTTTCAATGGAGTGCGGTGGCGTTTTATAGGAATCTAAAAATTGATCTTGACTGATACTGATGGGTGATTGCGCCATGGATATCCATTTAGGAACACAAGTGGTTAATGTTTGATTCTATCATCTGCTGAATTCCAAATAAAAAAGGACTATTCACATAGTCCTTTTTCAGCATTTTCTCTGAGCGTTTTTTATAACTATCAAACCATTGCTTCGCCCAACACAGAAACCGTGATATTTGCTGAAACATCACTGTACAACGCAATGGTAAGCGGGTAATCCCCAACTTGTTTCAGCGGTCCATTCGGCATGCGAATCATTGATCTTTCAATAGCAAAACCTTGTGCAGCAAGCGCTTCACCGATATTTGCATTGGTAACTGAACCAAATAACTTGCCGTCATTGCCGGTTTTTTGGGTAATCTGTACTAGCAATCCATCTAATTTATCAGCGATAGCCTGAGCAGCTGCTAACGATGCAGCTTGAATCTTCTCAAGCTCGGCACGCTTAGATTGAAACTCTGCGATCGCCTGCTCGGTTGCACGTTTTGCTTTTCCTTGGGGGATTAGATAATTACGCGCGAAGCCGCTTTTGACATTCACAATGTCGCCCAATTGCCCTAAATTAACAACTTTTTCCATCAAAATGATTTGCATATTATGACTCCTCAGTGCTGATCAGTATAAGGCAATAATGCCAGGAAACGAGCATATTCCACTGCTGTACTGAGCTGGCGCTGATAGAAAGCGCTTGTTCCGGTTATGCGCGCTGGAATGATCTTACCATTCTCACTAATAAAGTCTTTTAAGATTTCAATGTCTTTATAATCAACATTCTTTATGCCTTCCGCAGTAAAACGACAGAACTTCTTGCGCTTAAATAAAGGGCGATTGGCTTTTTTCTCTCTTTCTTTATCTTTACTGTCTTTACGTCTTGTAAAACGTGTCATTTTAATTCCCTATTATCTGATTAAATAAGTTCGATATGATCTGTATGCAGCACCAGTTGTTGATTCATATGACTTTTTCTATTGAGAAACCCGATGAGCTTAACCGTACTATCAAGCTTAAATCCGGCAACAGTCAAAGCCAGTTGTCCCAATGCTACTGCAAGAATATCCAATATTATTTGTCGGGCTACACCAGCTTCCTTTTGTCGAGATACATGCTTGATTGTAAACTCGATAACGGCAATACCGGCAGGCGTGTAACGCAGGATGCCTAGCTTAACAATTTTTCCACAAATGATTGTTTGGTTACATTCCAATTGCTATACAGTCTACGCAGAGGCGCTGGATTCTTCCGGCGTATCATCAGACTCCTCAGCGCTTGCATCTGCAGTGTGCAAGCCCGCGGCACTCGATCTTTCCTCTTGGCGCATCATGGGCGATGGTTCTGTGACAGGACCTTTTGTTTTAATGGTTAAATGTCGCAGAATAGCATCATTGAATTTGAACGCATGATCCAAGTCATCCAACGTTTCTTGATCACACTCAATATTCATTAACACATAATGCGCTTTATGAACTTTCTGAATCAGATAGGCAAGCTGGCGGCGCCCCCAATCTTCCATACGATGAATTTTGCCGTTCTTTGCAGTGACAATACCACGATAACGTTCGATCATTGCTGGTACTTGCTCACTTTGATCAGGGTGAACAATAAAAACTATTTCGTAATGTCGCATAAATTCCTTTTGGGTAAAGTCTCCCATCAATTGAGATTAATCATGGTGAGACAAGGTTTAAAACCGTGTAATTTTACTGAATTAATAAGGCAATATCAAATAATGTTCAAATATTTGCGATTATGTTATTAGCATTATCATTGAACTGGTAAAATTTATTCGCTTAATTTGACCACCCATCATTTGATATAATCTTTCTCACAAAAATTTAAACAATAGTATGTACAAACAAAGTGTTAAAAAAATATGCTGCTAATGATTGATAACTACGATTCTTTTACTTATAACTTGGTGCAATATTTCTCTGAATTGGGTGAACACGTTGTTGTATACCGGAATGATGAAATCAC
Organism: Nitrosomonas sp. Nm84; assembly: GCF_003201565.1. Classification (GTDB taxonomy): domain Bacteria; phylum Pseudomonadota; class Gammaproteobacteria; order Burkholderiales; family Nitrosomonadaceae; genus Nitrosomonas. The sequence continues at coordinate 10,043 of NZ_QJJP01000036.1, forward strand.
CCTGGATAAAATTTCGCAGCTTAACCCCGAACGAATAGTCATTTCTCCTGGCCCCTGCACGCCCAATGAAGCGGGAGTATCACTGTCAGTGATTAATCAGTTCAGCCGGAATATTCCAGTTTTAGGGGTTTGCCTGGGACATCAGAGTATCGGGCAAGCATTCGGTGGTCGAATCATTCATGCAAAACAACTGATGCACGGCAAAACTTCACCAATTTTTCATCATAATCAGGGCGTTTTTCGAGATTTGCCAAACCCTTTTATCGCAACCCGCTACCACTCACTGGTTGTCGAACGCTCGACATTGCCCGATTGTCTTGAAATTACAGCATGGACCGAAGATGATGAAATTATGGGGATACGCCATAAAACACTGGCCATCGAAGGCATCCAATTTCATCCTGAATCCATTTTGAGCGAGCATGGACATCAAATGCTCGAAAATTTTCTTAACCGATCCGTAAATTAGTCTGAATAAGGTCACGTAATGACTCCACAAGAAGCACTGCACCGTATTATTGCGCATCAAGAAATACCGCACGATGAAATGGTATCCTTGATGCGGCAAATCATGCAGGGAGAACTCTCGCCCGTTCTTATCGCCGCAATTATCACCGGTTTGCGGGTAAAAACAGAAACCATCGGAGAAATAGCCGCAGCTGCCGAAGTCATGCGTGAATTGGCAACCAAAGTTGAGATTCCCGATAGCACTCATCTGGTCGATACCTGCGGCACAGGCGGAGATTCGTTACACACATTCAATATTTCAACAGCATCGGCATTCGTTGCCGCAGCTACGGGAACCCGTGTCGCCAAACATGGCGGCAGATCAGTCTCAAGCAAATCAGGTAGCGCTGACGTCCTTGAAGCGCTCGGTGTCAATTTAAACCAAACGCCACAACAAGTTGCGCAAAGCATCAGTGAAATCGGTGTCGGTTTTATGTTTGCCCCGAATTACCACGCTGCCATGAAACACGCCGCGCCAGTACGACGTGAACTCGGTGTCAAAACATTATTCAACATCCTCGGACCGCTCACCAATCCTGCTGGCGCCAAACAGCAAGTACTCGGCGTATTTAATCGTGACTTGGTTAAAACGCTGGCACATGTGCTGCAGCGACTAGGCAGCAATCATGTATTGATAGTCAACGGACACGATGGATTGGATGAAATTACAATAACCGGTGAAACACATGTCAGTGAATTGAAAAACGGTAAGGTAGAAACGTATACCATCCGACCGGAAGATTTTAATCTTAAGACATCTTCAATCGAAGCGATTCAAGTTACGGATAGCGCGCATGCCAAAACGATGCTGCTTTCCGTACTGAAAAATGTCGCCGGCCCTGCTCGTGATATCGTCTTATTAAACGCCGGTGCCGCTATCTATGCAGCCGGTATCGCGGATACTCTTGAACAGGGCATAAAAACAGCGCAGCAAGCTATTGAAAGCGGTGCGGCATTAAAAAAACTTCATGAGCTCGTGGAATTCACTCAAAAAACTGCTGCTGAGAAATAACATGCCCGACATTCTAAGAAAAATTCTTACCGTCAAGAAACAAGAAATTGCTGCTGCCAAAGCATTAAAATGCTATTCGCTATTACTCCAGGAAGCCCAATCAGCGCTTCCTGCACGTGATTTTATCGCAGCAATTCGTAACAAAATCAATGTAGGGCAATCGGCTGTCATTGCCGAGATCAAACAAGCCAGTCCCAGCAAAGGTATCTTGCGTGGACATTCATCCGGGGCAAACGCACAATCGTTTGAATTTTTACCGGCAGAAATCGCCAAAACTTACGCGCAACACGGTGCAGCCTGCCTATCGGTATTGACGGATAAACAATTTTTTATGGGTAGCCCCGAGTATTTGCAAGCAGCCCGTGCGGCATGCCTGCTGCCGGTTTTACGTAAGGATTTCATTCTTGACGCATATCAGATTGCTGAAGCGCGTGCCATGAATGCGGATTGTATCTTATTGATAGTCAGTGCTTTCTTGTTGGAATACGATGGTAGCGAATCTAACAGCACCCCTTTGATACAGATGCAGGAGCTTGAAAAATTAGCCCATTCACTGGGTATGGCGGTTCTGGTGGAAGTACATGATGCAACTGAACTGGATCTGGCACTGCAACTCACCACACCATTAATTGGTATAAACAACCGTAATTTAAGAACTTTTGAAACATCATTAAATACGACGTTGGAATTATTGCATAAAATCCCACCCCATAGAATTGTAGTCACGGAAAGTGGCATACATCATCCTACAGATGTTGCATTGATGCGCAACAACCAAGTGAATGCCTTTCTTGTCGGCGAAGCTTTCATGCGTGCTGAAGATCCGGGCATTGAACTAGAACGGTTATTTTCGTGATTCATTACTGCACGGTTTTAGCACGAATTGCCGTAAAAACACGTTCTTGATTAAACAATCACAAGTAGATAGCTTATTGTTTCCTAAAAATTTATCAAGAAATGTCGTAGGAAACTGCATGACACCTTAATTCAGGAGCTAAGCATGCTACCGCAAAAACAGCGAAAATTATCAGAATGGGTAGGTTTTCTTACCACCGCAGAAATTCCTGTTTTAAAACAAACTGTGCGTAATCTTGCAGTCTTGGAGCAAGATGAGCAGCATCTAAATGCTCGCAGCATTGCCCACGCTGTGAAACATGATCCGCTCATGACAGTTAAGCTATTACGTTATTTGCAACAGCACAAACATCGTAATCAAGAACACGACGTTGTGGAGGTCGAACAGATCATCATGATGCTTGGACTCGAAACCACATTAAACAAAGTCCCTGCAAAGCCGCTGGTGGAAGAAATTCTGGGGCGCAATAACATGAATGCACTCGTTTACCTGTTAAAAACTGCTCATCGCGCAAATATTGCCTCTTCCTATGCGTTTGACTGGGCAGTTCGCCTGCACAACTTACATTTTGAAGAAATCCGTGTCGCTGCATTATTGCATGATATTACTGAAATATTGATGTGGTGTTTCGCACCCAACGAAATGCTACAGATCAAAAGCCTACAAAAACAAGACAAAACCATACGCAGCGCAACGGCGCAAGAAAGCATTTTTGGATTCACATTGAATCAATTGCAGCATGAACTCGTTGTGAGATGGAAATTACCACAACTATTAATTACGCTAATGGACGACAGCTGTTCAGCCCTACAACGCGTTCGTAATGTGACTCTCGCTGTCAATTTAGCCAGACATTCTGCCAATGGTTGGGATGATGCTGCTTTACCCGATGATTATGAAGACATAGCCAAACTTTTGCACTTGCAAGCTGGGGAAGTTATGACCATCGTAGGCGCTAATAAGCGACATGAAGGTTAAATTGAGACTGAGATTTAGCACAATTTATTACGCCTCTCTACTTACCTGGCCAATTGCCTGCCGTACATAATTACCATCGCGCCCGCTAAACAAATCAGTACGCCAACCCAGTCTGTGACAGCTGGCCGAACCGCGTCAATCACCCACAACCACATCAGCGCCACGCAAATGTAAACACCGCCATATGCGGCATAAACACGACCCGCAGCCTGAGGATGAAGTGTCAGTAACCAGACAAATATGCCTAGGCTAATTGCTGCCGGCAGCAGCAACCAGATAGATTTCCCTTCCTTTAACCAAAGATAAGGCAAGTAACAGCCAATTATTTCGGCAAACGCAGTCGCAATAAATAAACTTAATGTTTTTAAAATTTCCATTACTTAGTTTTGAAATGGTATTGAACAGCTGTAACAAAATTGTTTTACGGTCAGTGCAACCCAGTTTAATACCGCCTTGCTATCTTGCTCCCGGTATCGTATATAGTATGCTTACTTAATACCACTTAAAGGAACCTATCGCTATGACTCAGGATGCAATCTCGTGCGAGCTTCATGATTTTGTCGAGGTAGCTTGTATGTATGGTTATCAGCTTAAACTCATGTTAAAAAATAACCAAATCATTGAGGGTAAGGCCATTGATATCGTTAATTCTCCTGAACGACGCGAATGTTTAGTTATTGATTGCGGTTCGAGACAGCACATTGAATTAACCCAGCTTGCCAAAATGCAAGTGCTGACACCCAATGCCAAATTTAATGAAGTTGTTTTTGAGTAATTCTTTTACAAAAACTATCAACATTGTTCCCATCTTGACATTGTAGACTCAGCTGATCAGGTTTTACTCCACAATGATAAAAACTCATGCGTCACCGCATTCTTTGAAAACAGCTTATTTACTCGTGCAAAGATGTCATTGATCGCAACTCAGTTAGTGCATTGGCATAAGCAACACGGTCGCCATCATCTGCCTTGGCAAAGGAGTCGAGATCCGTATGCTATCTGGTTATCCGAGATTATGCTGCAGCAGACGCAGGTCAATACGGTCATTCCTTATTATCTGCGCTTTATGCAAGCGTTCCCGACAATCAGCAGTCTGGCGCAGGCGCCTCTCGATGCGGTGCTGACACTTTGGAGCGGTCTTGGCTATTATTCACGTGCCCGCAACTTGCACCAAGCTGCGCGCATCCTGATGCAAGATTATCAAGGACAATTCCCGGATACCTTAACATCGCTCCAACAACTACCGGGAATCGGACGTTCAACTGCTGCTGCCATAGCAGCTTTTGCTTTCGGCAAACGCGAAGCTATTCTGGACGGCAATGTGAAGAGAATTTTCACACGCTGCTTTGGGATTGCAGGCTATCCGGGCGACAGTAAGATACAAGCCCTATTGTGGAACAAAGCCGAAGAATTGTTACCCGTTCATTATCGTGACGGCCAGATTGAAATTTACACGCAAGCATTGATGGATCTGGGCGCTACTGTTTGTACACGTCACACCCCGCTTTGTCAGGCTTGCCCGTTGCAGCAGCACTGTGTTGCACACATAGAAAACCGGGTGGATCAATTACCAACAAAAAAATTGCGCAAACCTTTACCTCAAAAAGAAACCGTTTTTTTACTGCTGGTACAACATCAAAAATTACTTTTGGAGAAAAGACCCGCTTCAGGTGTCTGGGGCGAATTATGGTGTCTACCCGAAATCGAAACCAGGACAGATGCGGCGCTTTATTGTCAACACCATTGGGGCATCAAGGTCCAGTCACCCATTGAATTGCCAACGCTAGATCATCAGTTTACACATTTCAAGTTACGCATTTATCCGCAACTGCTGCAAGTTATCTCCGACACGTTCGTACCACAAAATAAATTTATTTGGATTAAACCAACTGATGCACTTGAACAAGCTATTCCAACACCTGTCAGGAAACTGTTAAAACAAAATTTTTTATCTGATAACCGTACCCTTACTACCTGAGTTCAAATAAAAACAATGGAAAATTTATCGGAATGGAGGAAACATCAACGCAAGCAATTGATCGCAGCGCGCGAGGCCATATCGGATGAAGTTCACCAGCAATGGAGTCAAGCAATCTCTGATTTTCTCAAGCAAGGTTTCTCCAAACTTCAGAAAATGACGATTGGAATTTATTGGCCATTCCGCGGCGAATACGATCCACGGCTAATTGCTGAGTACTTTAGACAACAGGGAGCAACGCTCGCATTACCAGAAATCATTAACAAAAATGAGCCGCTTTGTTTTCGTGAGTGGCTGTCCGACGCACCCATGAAAAATGGCGCTTATAACATCCCGGTTCCTGCAGAGGCAAGAACTGTCAGGATTGATGCGGCTTTTATCCCAATGGTGGGGTTTGATCGGCATGGCTATCGCTTGGGCTACGGCAGCGGATATTTTGATCGTACCCTAGTTACTTATCAACCACAGCCATTAACCATCGGAATCGCTTTTGAGATCCAACGATTAGAAAATATTCACCCCCAACCACATGATATCGCGATGCATTATGTGGTAACGGAAGCAGGCATTTTTCATACTCGAAACCATGAGATCATACCCGCCGCCACACTTCACAATTCTGCCGAGTAGATGTTCAACCTATTGGCATTGCCAGCTCATTGCTAGTTTATTGCTGACTTTCCGCTCCCCAACGAGGCATCAGTGTATGTTGGATACCCAAATGATCCAGAATACGGGCAACAACAAAATCCACCATATCCTGTATCGTCTGCGGGTGATGATAAAAACCGGGGTTCGCCGGTAGAACGACTGCGCCGCTACGTGCCAATTTGAGCATGTTTTCCAGATGAATTACAGAAAACGGCGCTTCTCTTGGCACGATAATAAGCGGGCGGTTTTCTTTTAATGTCACGTCCGCCGCACGTTCGATCAAATTCTGGCTCATGCCTGCAGCAATCGCCGCCAGGGTTCCCATCGTGCAAGGACAAATCACCATGGCATCAGCAGGATTCGAACCCGAGGCTACCGGCGCAAACCATTCTTCGCGTCCAAACACACGTAGCTGTCCTGCGGGTAAATGATATAGCTGATTAAAGAATATTTCGGTTTCCTTAGCACGAGAAGGTAAGGCTAGCTTCATTTCCTGCTGCGCGACAATCTGTGCTACTTGTGAGTACAGTAAATAGACCTGTTTATTCTCAGCCAACAATCTCTCCAACAAGCGAATACCATACGGCATTCCGGATGCACCGGTCAGTGCCAGCGTAATTGTTTGGGGATTCTTCATTTCAATTGGAGTTAATCTAAGAAATCGCTCTCATTAAGAACGATTTGGAGATATTTTGCAAATATTGCGTTATTCTTGATTTTTGTCTGCTGATTCGCCATTCATGACTTGTTCATGGCGCTCAATAAAATTCTTCATGCTATCGATACCGCGTAATTGCAAGACATAATTTCGCACCGCAGCCTCAACCAGAACCGCCAGATTCCGCCCAGCTGCCACAGGAATAATGACTTTACGAATATCAACGCTCATAATATTTTCATTCAGATTGCTCAAAGGCAATCGTTCCAACACGCTGGTATCGGGTCCACCACTATTTTGCAGATGAACGATCAACTTCATATTCTTATGACGTCGCACCGCTGTTTCACCAAAAATTGTACGGATATTCAGCATACCCAGTCCTCGCACTTCCAGGTAATCCCTTAGCATCGGGGGACAGCGGCCTTCCAATGTTTCAGGCGCAATGCGACGTAATTCCACGACATCATCAGCGACCAGACCATGGCCTCGACTGATCAATTCCAAGGCCAACTCACTTTTGCCCACACCGCTTTCGCCTGTGATCATGACGCCCATACCCAGAACATCCAGCAGTACACCGTGCAGACTACAGGAAGGGGCCAAAACACCCCCTAGATAGGTGCGTATTACCCAGATAATTTCCAGACTAGGATATGGCGAGCACAATAATGGAATATTACAGTTACTGGCCATGTTAAAAATGGACACGGGAACTTCAGAACTATCTGCAACAATAATACAGGCCAGATTACTGTGCGTCAGCTGATTCAGCTTCTTTTCAAGCGAAGCAGGCTCGAGTTTGTTTAAATAATGAATTTCATCACTGCTGATGACTTGAATCCAATCCGGATGAATAAAATTCAGGTGACCGATCAAACCTTGAGCGGATTTTCCAATCACCTCATCGCTGAGCTCGATCGTGCCGCCGCTCTGGCCGGCTATCCAGGTTAGCCCAAGCTTTTCCTTCTTATCTTCAAATAACTGTGCAATGCTAATTTGTGACATTCGATTCCCAATCGGCGATGAGTCTATGAATCTCCGTCGCATCCTTACTGCGCAGGATATTTTCACGAAACTGTTTATCGCTGAACATTTGCGCTAATTCACTTAAAATTTGCAAGTGCTTATCGGTAGCTTTTTCCGGCACCAACAAAATACAAGCAATATTGACTGGCTGACCATCCGGCGCGTCAAACGGAATGGCCTCCTTCATCGTTACCAAAGCGGCAACCGCTTCACGCAGCCCTTTGATTCGACCATGCGGAATAGCAACGCCTTGCCCCAAACCTGTTGAACCCAGCTTCTCACGCGCAAACAAGCTATCAAAAACCTGGCTGCGTGCGATCTGACTGGTATTCTCAAATAATAGCCCGGCTTGCTCAAACACGCGCTTCTTACTGGCAACATCTAAATCAACAATAACATTGGACGGCGGTAATAATTGTGAAATTAAATTCATGGAAAAAAGGTTAGTTCAGTCAAATGCTAATGTGGTGCTCCAAGAAATATCTAAGGCTATTGCTTGGAGACAAAGGCATGCGTAGTAATTCTTTATTGTTCAAAATCCTGATCTTTCAATGCACCGTGGTTGCGACGCTCAAGGTTCTTTTCCTTGTGCTTGAGTATCTGTCGGTCCAACTTATCTACAAGACTATCAATTGATGCATACATATCTTCACTATCAGTTTCCACGAAAATATCTTTGCCGCGCACATGGACGTTCGCTTCCGCCTTTTGTTTCAGCTTCTCTACCGATAAAATGACACTCACATCAATCACATGATCAAAATGACGTGTAATTTTACCGATTTTTGAAGTGACGTAATCACGCATGGCATCGGTAATTTCTACATGGTTGCCGGTAAGTTTAAGATTCATTATCCTTCCTTTATTCTAATTAAAATGATTTGCGAAGATTTGCTGCAGGGATTAACAACAATTCCCGATATTTCGCGATAGTTCTACGAGCAACGACAATACCTTGCTGTTCAAGAATATTTGCAATTTTGTTATCACTCAAGGGCTTCTTGGAGTTTTCTTCTTGTACCAATTGCTTAATCAATGCACGAATCGATGTAGCTGAACAGGCTCCCCCGGAATCTGTGGATACATGACTACCAAAAAAATATTTCAATTCAAGAATTCCGCGAGGCGTATGCATAAATTTTTGTGTAGTCACACGTGATACCGTAGATTCATGTAAATTCAAAGTCTCTGCAATCTCTCGTAATACCAGCGGGCGCATCGCAACTTCACCATGTTCAAAAAATTGCTGCTGCCGCGCTACAATAGCGTTAGCTACATTCAGAATGGTACTTGAGCGCTGCTGAATATTTTTAATCAGCCACTTCGCTTCACCCAACTGGCTTGCTAACATACTTGCCGAGCTATGCTGCGCTTGTTTCAATATGTTAGCATACAGATGATTAATACTGAGTTTCGGAAGCGCGTCTATATTAAGATTCGCCACCCAAACGCCATTCTTTTTTGTCACTATGACATCCGGCACAATATAGCGTGCACTTTGAGAACTGAATTCAGCGCCCGGCTTAGGATTCAAGTTGGTAATCAACTTCTGAATAGCACGCAAACTCTGATCATCGCATCCTAATAATTTCTTGATTTGAATAAAATCATGCGATGCCAATATTTTTAGATACTCTTGCACCACTTGTAACGCCTGATCGCGATGCGCCATGCTATCAGGCAGCGTTTGCAGTTGCAGCGCCAAGCATTCTTGCAGATCATGTGCGCCCACACCCGGTGGATCAAGGCGCTGCAAATATTTTAGCGCACTCTGTAAATCATTGAGACTGATGCCTAGCTCTTCAGGCAGTATTTCCATGAGTTCGCTTAGAGGCTGGAGCAGATAACCGTCGTCGTCCAAGCTATCGATTAATAAACCAATAATCCTTCGTTCACGCTCGGAAATCTGATTCAAGCACGATGCTTGTACATTTAAATATTCACGCAGGCTGATTGGTTTGGCAGGAATCTGTGGCGCTTCATGATCGTCATCCTCATAAGCACCATAAGAAAAAAGACTCTCCTGAGGCCATTCAAAATCCTCTTTATGCGTTTCTTCAAGTAATGCTTTGTCTTCAGAAGAACTTGCCATCTCAGTTGGCCTATTTTCAAAATCTGGTGAATCAGAAGCTTCTGAATTCACAGAAGGATAATCTGTTATCGGCGTATTCCAATCCTCACGCAATTCCAATAATGGATTCTCCTGCACGATACGTTCAATTTCCTGATTGAGTTCAAGCGTTGATAGCTGCAACAATCGAATAGACTGCTGTAGTTGAGGTGTCAGTTTAAGCTGCTGAGTCAGCTTTAATTGAAGTGTTGGTTTCATGATTTAGGAGCAACTATCGATTACTAAATGACTCAATCCATTCGTAACGTTACAATCGGAAATGTTCTCCTAAATAAACTTCCCTGACTTGTTCATTATGAATGATCTCTTCCGGTTCACCTTTAGCTAGCACCTGACCTTCACTAATGATATACGCTCGGTCACAAATTCCTAATGTCTCGCGAACATTATGATCAGTAATCAATACACCAATTTTTCGTTCTCTAAGAAACGCGATCACTTTCTGTATATCCACAACAGCAATCGGATCAACGCCAGCAAAAGGTTCATCGAGTAGGATAAAACGCGGCTGCGATGCCAAAGCACGGGCTATCTCAACGCGGCGGCGCTCGCCTCCCGACAAACTGATGGCAGAATTATTACGCAAATGACTGATATGCAAATCGTGTAATAAGCCATCTAAATACCGCTGTTTTGTCGCATCATCCAAATTCTGCAATTCTAATACAGCAAGAATATTTTCTTCGACGGTCAGGCGCCGGAAAATCGATGCCTCTTGCGGCAAATAGCTCAATCCGAGATTTGCCCTTTGATGGATCGGCAATTGACTTAAATCCTGATCATCCAGATATACTCTCCCACCATCGAGAGGCATCAGACCGACAATCATATAGAAACAGGTGGTTTTCCCTGCGCCATTCGGACCCAGTAAACCAACCACTTCACCGCTATTCAGTGAAAAAGAAACATCCTGCACTACAATGCGTGATTTATAACGCTTTTTTAAATTACTGGCTTTTAGCTCGCTCATTGGCTGGAATTACATTGGTTTCTAATCTAGTACCGAAATGTTCTACTCAGATTTGTCTTTAGGTTGAATAGTGATGCGTACTCGTTTATCAGGCCCCGTTTCAACACCACGTTCCTTGCTGCCAATCACTTTAAAAAATTCACTACTCATATCATAGGAAATATAATCTCCTTGCACCTCATCAGAGCCACGTTTTAATCGCGCTTGTCGGAATAATTCAATTTTATCTGTCTTACTATCATATTCAACTCTCTGACTCCAACCTTCAACATACTCATCCAAGCCATCGCGTTTCTGGCGAAAACTAACCAGATCTCCGGTTGCTGTCGCCTGTTTGAATCCATTCAGATCTTCTTTCATGATCACCTTATCAGCGTTAATCCGCATGGTGCCTTGAGTAAGTATTACATTCCCTGTGAATACACTGACTCGGCTAGCTTCTTTACGATTAACATCCTCAACAGTCGCGCGATCAGCCTCCAGATGAAGCGGTTTTTTACGATCAGCTCGCTCAGCCGCCGCGGACTGAGAAAAGAAAAAACCACATAAGCACACAACAAGAATAAATTTCATTGTTTCTTCTATCACTTTGTATTGACTGCTTTCACTCGTGTCAGGAGCTGTATCATCCCAGACTGATTATCCAGTTCCATCCCGATCGCGTTGATCGTAGTCTGCAATCTTAAAATAGTTACCGCTTGGTCTGTTTTCACCAAGCCTTCATCCGGGATAAGATGCAAAAAATTAGTCATCAAGGTAATTTTGCCTTTTTCATCATCAGCACCTCTGATTGCAGTCACGTTGTTCATCAAGAAAATATTCTCGCCTTTATTTCTTACTTGTGCACGATCCGCTTGCAAACGAATGAGCGGTTTATCAGGCTCGGTATTCATAAAACTAATGTGTTCCATCTGCGTAACATTCTCATTGAGATAATGAAACAACTTCTGAGCAGTAAATTCTCGCTGAATCGCTCTGCCGTACTCCACTTGGATACCCGATAAATCTTCAACGATATAATCGGGATTACGATACAAATCATCATCCTTAGTTTGCTCAGACGGTCGGGTTATCCGATCCAACCAGAATGTCAATAGAATCAGAAGAATAAAAAGAACTAAAGGAAAACTGATATGGAGGCGACTGAACATTTAAACGATTATTGGTTAAGATTATTCCAGAATATTCAATATCAATCTAATCTCGCTGATTAAAACACATGCCTTATGAATTATACCAGAACTAAAATTCCCACTTAACGAATAGATTTTTGTAGGACTTCTCTATACGTTTAAACTTCCAACTTGAATCGATATCTAATTACGATAACGTGTATTATTCGACAAACATTTTATAAGAAAATATCGCAATGCATGCAAAAGCCTTTCAGTTCGAACAATATGATCAACTACAAGATGAGACGTGTGCACAGCGTATCATCGCTGCCAAAAATATTCTGGGGAAACGCGCCGTCATTTTGGCTCACCACTATCAACGGGCGGATGTATACCGGCACGCCGATCTGACCGGTGATTCGTTAAAACTCTCTCATCTTGCGGCTCAGACTGATGCGGATTATCTGGTTTTCTGCGGCGTTCACTTTATGGCTGAAGTTGCGGACATGCTCTCCAGTCCGCAACAAATCGCCATTCTTCCCGATATGGCCGCCGGCTGCTCGATGGCCGATATGGCTAATCTTTCCAATGTAGAACGTGCTTGGCGCGAGCTTGCGGAAATATTGAATCCCGATGAAATGTTCACGCCGGTCACATATATCAATTCCGCTGCCGATCTCAAGGCTTTCTGCGGCGAACATGAAGGTATTGTCTGTACATCCAGTAATGCCAGTAAAGTTCTGCAGTGGTCATTCAATCAGCGTGAGAAAGTTTTGTTTTTCCCTGATCAACATCTCGGTCGCTGGAGCGGACATCAATTAGGCATTCCATTGGAAGAAATGCCGGTATGGAATTTTGATGAGCCCATGGGTGGATTAACGCCAGAGCAAATCAAGAAAGCCAAGATTTTATTATGGAAAGGCCATTGTTCCGTCCATCAAATGTTTCAGCCGCAGCACATTATCCGTTTTCGCAATCAATACCCCGACGGCATCGTCATTTCGCATCCCGAATGCAGCTATGAGGTTTGTAAGGCATCCGATTATGTCGGTTCGACTGAATACATCATCAAAACCATTGCAGCAGCAAAAAGTGGCACACGCTGGTTGGTCGGCACTGAATTGAATCTGGTCAGCCGCATTACGGAAGAATTCAAACCAGAAGGTAAAATTGTCCAGTTCATGTCACCCATGGTATGCATGTGTTCTACCATGGCACGAATTGATCCACAGCATCTGGTCTGGGCGTTGGAAAATCTGGTCAACGGCAATGTCGTGAATCAAATCAAAGTCCCCCAAGACGAAGCCAGACTGGCCAAATTGGCGCTGGATAGAATGTTGAAGATTTCGTAGTTATGTTAACCAGTGCCCGGAAACATGAATGAGGGCATTCGGATGCTGCATTATCAGCAGATTATCCATCGATGAAAAATTTTCATTTTGTTGAGAACAACCAAATTACCCTGTTGCATAATGGGGCGGAATATTTTCCCGAATTAGAAGCTGCAATAGAAAAAGCACAATTTGAAATACACATTGAAACATATATTTTTGAATATGATGCAATCGGCAGCAAAATCTCACAAGCTTTGAAGCGTGCAGCACAACGTGGCGTATCGGTGCATCTGCTGCTGGATGGCTTTGGTTCACAGAATCTCTCCCAAGCTGAAATTAACGCTATGCTGCAAACCGGCATGAAGGTATTGATATTTCGGCCGGAATTTATTTTCTCAAGGCCACGTCGCTATCGGCTACGGCGAATGCATCGCAAATTAGTGATTATTGACGCACAAATCGCTTTTATCGGCGGCATCAATATCATCGACGATCAGCATAATCCGGAAAAACTGACACCGCGCTTTGATTATGCGGTTGCTGTCAAGGGTCCACTACTGGTTCAGATACACCAGGCTGTAAAGCATTTATGGATGGTGGTCGCATGGGTACGCCTAAAGAAACGTTGGATTATCCCTATCACTATCAAACCAGTGGACAAGCCTTGCGGCAATCAGAAAGCTGCATTTGTGATACGCGATAATTGGCGTCATCGTCATGACATCGAACACGCTTATTTGGAAGCTATTAATCAGGCACAGACTGAAATCATTATTGCCAATGCCTATTTTCTGCCGGGAAGAAAATTTATTAACGCGTTAAAAGATGCTGTTCAACGTGGCGTTAATGTTGAGCTTTTGCTACAAGGTAAAATTGAATACCGTTTGCAATATCATGCGACTCAGGCACTCTATGAAAATCTATTGAAATCCGGAATAAAAATTTATGAATATAATCGCAGTTATCTACACGCCAAAGTAGCTGTTATTGATCAGCATTGGGCAACGGTAGGTTCATCCAATATTGATCCCTTCAGTTTGCTTATGGCGCGAGAAGCGAATATTGTCATTGAGGACTATCAATTTTCCAATGAACTGAGAACAAGCCTGAGAACTGCCATTACACAAGAATCCGTATGCATTACACCGGCTAACAAGAACCTTTTCTCGTGGCGCAAATATATTGTCAATTGGCTAAGTTTTTGCATCGTGCGTATGATGCATGGCATGTTAGGTTACGACTGGCATGACAATATACCGTAATCGCTTACAAAGGATCATTGAGACCTCTTTTTTGTTTGAATTGAAAAGCAAAAACCACGTGAATGGAACAAACACAGTACGCTCCCAGTAAACCAAATCTGCCACTGCAACAACAAGAGCAAATTACCGCGGCCGCACGGATATTATGCGAAGGCGGTGTGGTGGCCTTCCCTACTGAAACTGTTTATGGTCTCGGTGCTGATGTCACAAACCCCGATGCAATCAGCAGGATCTATAAAATAAAACAGCGGCCTATTGATCATCCGCTGATAGTCCATATTGGTGCCATTTCCCATTTGGATTATTGGGCACAGGCAATACCGGTATCCGCCTGGAAATTAGCCAACCATTTTTGGCCTGGACCGCTCACATTGATTCTGCAGCGCAGTCATCACATACCTGACAGCGTTACCGGCGGTCAGAATACCGTAGGAATACGCATACCAGCGCATCCCATTGCGTTAGCCTTACTGCACGCTTTGGGACAGACAAAAGCGTTAGCTGCGCCATCCGCGAATCGTTTTGGACGCATCAGTCCGACTACAGCAACGCATGTGCAACAGGAGCTAGGTTCCAGTGTCGACATGATCTTGGATGGCGGCGCCTGTGAAGTAGGCCTGGAAAGCACGATCATCAGTTTTTATGATGAATCACCCAGGATACTGCGCCCGGGCGGAATTGCATTATCTGCACTTGAGACTGTGCTGAGCGGTCCGGTCATGCTAGCACACAACACGATCAACCCAACAATACGCACGCCCGGATCATTACCGGCACATTATGCACCCGTAACACCATTACGCGTATATCCGGCAGAGCAAATAAGACAGCATGCGTTACTATTAGCTGCAAAAAATCTGCGAATACTGATCATGACTTGGTCGAATATCGATACATCACAACTTTCAGGTCAATCTATCGAACAATGCGTCATGCCTGCAGATCCAATCGCATATGGCCAGCAACTGTATGCGAAATTACGCCAGTACGATCAGGCTGCATTTGACTATCTGCTGGTCGAAGCGCCACCTGATCATCCCGAGTGGTTAGCCATCGCGGATCGTCTACAGCGTGCGGGGCATCACTTATCCGACAACCACAAAATTATCTAACACAATGAATACGAAAAATAAATTACAAGCTGTACTGTTTGATGTTGACGGCACACTTGCCGACACAGAGCAAGACGGTCATCGTCTTGCCTTCAATGCTGCATTCAAACAATTTAATCTCGACTGGCATTGGGGTATTGATCTATATGGCGAGCTATTGCAGGTTACCGGTGGAAAAGAGCGAATTCGCTATTACATGGAAAAACATGTTCCCGCCATGCTTAACCAAAGCAATTTGACGGAATGGATTGCCAGCTTGCACAAAACCAAAACCAAATACTTTGAATCACTGATGGAAACCGGCAGCATTCCGTTACGCCCCGGTGTCGCACGGTTAATTCACGAGCTACGTCAGGAAAAAATAAAACTGGCGATTGCCACCACAACGACGATGGAAAATGTCACTGCTCTTCTCAAATCAACGTTAGGCGAAGAATCGATTGACTGGTTCGATGTCATTGGCGCCGGTGATATTGTACCCATGAAAAAACCGGCACCCGATATTTATCATTGGGTACTGAATCAACTCAACTTAACTGCACAACACTGCATTGCGATAGAAGATTCGGAAAACGGCCTGAAGTCTGCACTGGCGGCAAACCTCCCGACGCTCATTACAGTCAGTGGCTATACGCGTTCACAGGATTTTAGCGGTGCCATCGCAGTTTTGTCGGATCTCGGCGAACCATCTCAACCATGCACGCCAATTAAAGGCGAGATTCCTGATAACGGATGGGTTGATTATAGAATGCTCAATAGTCTGATTCATTAACTGTTAAACTCGATATCACAGTATAAAATCTTTTTTAAATCCATATTGAAAAGGAGTGGCATCATGAAAATCATCAGAATTATTATGGCAATCAGTTTATTAGCACTTTTCCTCAATGCTAAGGCTATCGCCTCTGACGTAAATCAGCACGCCGCTGAAGCGATAAAACATGCAGAGACAGCCCAAATTCATGGTAAAGCCGGCCATGCCAAGGCGTTGCTGGAACATTCGCAAGAAAGTCTTACGCATGCAAAAGCCGCGGAACAGGAACTTGCTGGCGCGCACCGACAACATATGGCTGAGTCAATCAAGCATTTGGATGAAGCCATCGCGCATGCCAAACAAGACCATGCCGACATAGCAACCCAACACGTCGCAGAAGCCCTAAAGCATATGCGCGACGCAGCTGTAAAATAGTCTGATGATGGCTTGTTAACACTATTTGATATAATATGGTGATGGAAATCACCAAAAGCCAATATCAACAAATCGAACATTGCATGCCGCGCCAACGGGGCAATATTAGTCTGACCTTGCCCCGACAATTCGTACATCTTAACGCGCGTATTATGCGATTTTTCCCAACTGTGCCACAAGCCAATTTTGCTCAAACTTCATTGGACTGATGTAATTCAGTGTCGAATGCAATCTCCTGTGGTTGTAGTAGTTAAGCCAATCAATTACTTCATCCATTGCCTGACGGCGTATTTCAAATCGCATTCCATACAATCTGCCTACCTTCAACGATCCCCACAGGCTCTCAATGGGAGCGTTTTTACCTAAATTATCAACATTTGTTGATACCGGTTTAAAATTGACCACCCATTACGGTTGAAAAATGACCAGGGGGAAACAGAGCGCAGGATACTACGCTACTGTGGATAAGTGGA
>NZ_QJJP01000037.1 GCF_003201565.1 Nitrosomonas sp. Nm84
TGTGCCAGTTCCAGTGTTCCAAAACTCATCTGCATCTTTTGCCCCAACCGTCTAGTCTATTACCTTTATTTTAGTCGGTTATTGCACTGACAGGGAAGGTTGTGCAGGAGTCTTTTGAATTAAGAAAGCACAAAGTTCTTTACAGATATTCTATGTGACATGCCGCCGCAAAATTTCTTAAACAGAATTTAATCGACAACAAGTCACAAAATGGCAATCGCTCTTTTGTGACTTTGTTATTTTCATTGCGCAACATGAAAAATCGCATCTCCCTCATGTACCAACGGTAATTCAGACCGGCCAATGATCAGACCACTGCAAGATGCCAGCACAGAAATTTCCTGGTTTGAAAATGCATCGCTGATGGTGCCGAGAACATCATCGCGCTGCACGGGTTCCCCTAGAAGTCTTGTGGCACTGAAAATGCCACTGCCGGATGCACGGATCCAACGGCTGCTATGTGCGATGAATGGTTCTGTGGAAAGTGATTCGCGGATTTTTTGGGCGGGTAGCATATTGAGGTGTTGCATGACATCGAGAATTCCCCGAAGCCCGGCGAGAATGGCGGTTTCATCAAATCTTAGCGCTTCGCCGCCTTCATAGAGCAATAGTGGAATGCCTGTTTGCGTAGCCGCTTGCCGCAGCGAGCCATCGCGCAGGCCGGCATTGAGCAATACAGGTGCATGGAAGGATTTTGCCAATGCCAGAGTTTCAGGATGATCCAGATCGGCGCGTATTTGCGGCAAGTTGCTGCGGTGGACCGCGCCGGTGTGCAGATCGATGCCGTGGGTGCATTTTGCCACGACTTCGGACATGAATAACTCAGCCAGCCGTTCGGCTAATGCGCCATGTTTTGATCCGGGGAAGGAACGATTCAAATCGCGCCGATCAGGTAGATAGCGCGTGTTGTGGATGATGCCGTACACATTGACCATCGGTACGGCGATTAGATCACCGCATAGCTGGTTCAGGATGGATTGCTTTAATAATCGCCGGATAATTTCAATGCCATTGAGTTCATCGCCGTGGATGGCCGCGCAGACAAACAATCTCGGCCCCGGTTTCGTGCCGCGTATGACATGGACGGGCATGGCGACTTCCGCTTGGGTGGTTAACCGCGGTAGCGGCAAGTTGATGACAACTTGACAGCCGGGTTGCACCGATTGCTGATTAATCACTAATTCTGTATGCATGTCAGATAAACAGCAGGAGCGCCAGACCAATGCCGCCGGCTGTTGCAAACATGCCAGAGATACATTGTTTTGCCAGTAAAGTGCTGCCAAAAAAGAAGGTGAGTCCCAGTTTGAAGCCGATATTGGATAGAATCCCAAGCGAGATAGCCGTTATTGTTTCAGTCGCTTCCAATTTGCCCAGTTCGTATAAACGCAAGCTCGATAATGTGATGGCATCGACATCTGTCAGACCGGAGATCAAAGCCACGATATACAGTCCCTTGCTGCCGGCAATATCCGATAACCAAGCTGCAAAAAACAGCACGATGCCGTAGATGATCCCAAAAGTCGCTGCTGTGCCGATCTCGGTTGGGTTTTTGGTTTCTGGTACCGGCAATTGATTGTGTTGATTTAACTGATACCACCAATAGGCAGTGACGCCTGATCCCAGTAGAAAACCACTGCCTAAAATGGGTAGTAGATGCGGCAATAAGGAAGGAGAAGCGACTGCACTGACGATAGCCAGACGAATCAGCACGGTTAAATTGGCAATCAGGATGACGACCACCGCAAGTTGTGTAAAGTGCTGGTTCTCGACGCTGCGGCGCGCATATACCAGTGTTGTGGCGGTGCTGGAAACCAAGCCGCCCAATAAACCCAGTACAGCGCTGTGGCGCGGACCAATGAACTGTAGCGCTACATAACCCGCCAGACTGATGCCCGAAATGAGTACTACCATTAGCCAGATCTGATACGGATTGATTGCTTCATAAGGCCCGAAATTTTTATCCGGCAATACCGGCAGAATAATAAAAGTCAGCACGGCAAACTGCAGGATGGAAATTAGATCCCGTCGACTTAATTTTTCAGTGATGCCGTGCAATTCCGTCTTGAAGTACAGCAAAACCGTCGTAATAATCGCCAGCATGATGGCCAGCGTGTCATGGCCATACCAGACCGCAACGCCCAAACCGTAGCAAATCAGAATAGCGGCGACCGTGGTAGTGCCCGGATCTCCACTGTCATCCTTGATGTGGAAATAAGCGGCGATGGTCATCAAACCAACGATGAGCAGGCCGCCCAATAGCAACCATGGCGTATTGGCCTCTTCAGATAGCATGGCGGTCAGCGTGCCGAATAGCCCAACTAATGCAAATGTTCTTAATCCAGCGCGTGAGCCGGGACTGCGTTCTCGTTCCAGTCCAATGAGTAGACCAATGGCGAGACTGGTC
The DNA here is from genome assembly GCF_003201565.1 of Nitrosomonas sp. Nm84. Taxonomy (GTDB): domain Bacteria; phylum Pseudomonadota; class Gammaproteobacteria; order Burkholderiales; family Nitrosomonadaceae; genus Nitrosomonas. The sequence goes on from NZ_QJJP01000037.1 coordinate 2,405, forward strand.
AAGAAATGCGGCAGGGCAGCCAATTCTCCATTCAGTGTGAATTCAGTGACCATGATCGATTACCGGATTATCAGTATCAGACCAGTGTTCGAGCAGGAATTGCAGCGTCGATTTGCCATTATATTCATTGATTTGTAATCGATAAACTGCATCGATCAGATCGGGTAAGGGATCACTGTGAAAAAACAAAATACCATCATATGACACAATGGATTTTTGCATTGCCTGGCCTTGCATATTGGAATCGAGCTTTCTTAGTTTCAGCTTTAAATGCTTTTCGCCGACGATACGCTGGCTTTCAACATAAAATCGGGCATTGAATGTGGGTTGAGGAAAGCCTTGTCCCCACACTTGCCGGTCGAGATACTCTGCCAGCTCCATGTTAATGTCGGACAGATCCAGATCACCATCGGTTTCAATGACGCGCGTCAGATCGGTAGGCGTCAGCAGGGTTTGTGCAACTTGCTCAAAAGCCTCGCAGAATTTTTCAAAATGACAGGCTTGAATGGTTAATCCGGCTGCTGCTGCATGACCGCCGAATTTGAGTATCAGCTCAGGGTGTTGCTTGACGACCAGATCCAAGGCATCGCGTAAGTGAAAGCCGTTGATGGATCGTCCGGAACCTTTCATTTCATGTTCGTTGCCGGATGCAAAGATGATAACCGGACGGTGGTATTTGTCCTTGATACGCGAGGCCAGGATGCCAATAACGCCCTGATGCCAATCGGGATCAAACAGGCAGATGCTATATGCAGTCTGGATTTTTGATTGTTGGTTTTGAAGCGCATCTTCCAGTTTGAGGAATGCACTTTCCTGCATGGTGGATTCGATTTCGCGCCGCTGCCGATTCAATTCATCGAGTTGTTGAGCACATTGCGTCGCATACACTTCATCATCGGTAGTCAGACATTCAATGCCCAGTGACATATCGTCGAGACGTCCGGCTGCATTCAATCGTGGCCCCAAAATAAAACCGAGTTCATAGGTGGAAATTTGCTGATAATCCCGCCGCGCTACTTGCAGTAGCGCATGGATACCTGCGCAACAGCGCCCTTTACGGATGCGCAGCAAGCCTTGTTGTACCAGGATACGATTGTTGTTATCCAGTTTGACCACATCAGCGACTGTTCCCAATGCCACCAGGTCGAGAAAACTCGCGAGATTGGGTTCCGGGATTGTGGTTGTGAAGGCGCCACGTTGGCGTAATTCAGCACGCAGCGCCAGCATCAGATAAAAAATAACGCCCACACCGGCAATATTTTTACTGGGAAAAGGGCAACCGGGTTGATTGGGATTAATGATGGCGGTGGCAGCGGGCAGTGTGTCGCCGGGCAGATGATGGTCAGTAACCAGTACTTGCATGCCCAAGCGGTTGGCTTCGGCCACGCCATCCACGCTGGCAATACCGTTATCAACGGTAATCAATAAATCGGGTTGTTTGGTGGCATGCGCCAGTTGCACAATTTCCGGGGTCAAGCCATAGCCGAATTCAAAACGGTTAGGTACCAGATAATCAACCGTTGCGCCCAGTTTACGCAAAATGCGTATGCCGACCGCGCATGCGGTTGCGCCATCGGAGTCATAATCAGCCACAATCAACAACCGTTTCTTTGCCGCGATGGCATCGGCAAGCAATGCTGCCATCAGCGAAATATTTTTAAATTGCTGGTATGGAATCAGATGCGCCAATTCTGTTTCGAGTTGATCGGCATTTTCGATACCGCGGGCGGCATAAATACGGGCGAGCACAGGCGGTAACCCACACTTGCTGAGTGTTTGGAAAGTGTGCGCATCATATGAGCGGATGGTGATTTTAGGCATGTGCCGAGTCGATAGCGATTGATTGTGTGCAGCGAGCAAAGGCTTTATTCTGCGATAGTTTCGGGTGTTACTGTAATTTTTTCGACTTTGAGCATATGCAAGCGGCGGCTATCGACGCGCTGTACGGTAAATTTGAAGTGATCGATGGTGACCGATTCACCGCGATGCGGTAAGCGGCCGAATTTATTGAGTACCAGGCCGCCGATGGTGTCGTAATCATCATTAGCAAAGTTTGCATCGAGTTCTTCATTGAAACTGCTGATTTCGGTGATGGCTTTAACGCGATAGATGCCATCCGATTCCATGACAATGTTGTCTTCGTCTTCATCGAAATCGTATTCGTCCTCGATTTCGCCGACAATCAGCTCCAATACATCCTCGATCGTTACCAATCCTGCCACGCCGCCGTATTCGTTGACGACGATGGCCATGTGATTGCGGTTGCTACGGAAATCCTTCAATAAAACATTCAATCGTTTGGATTCCGGAATGAACACGGCTGGGCGCAACATGCTGCGGATATTGAATTCTTCCGGATCGGCGTAATAACGCAGCAAATCCTTTGCCAACAGAATTCCGATAATGTCGTCCTCAGAGCCTGCAATGACCGGGAACCGGGAATGTGCGGCTTCTATGGCAAATGGAATGAATTTTTCGGGTTTTTCGTTGATGTCGACGACATCCATTTGTGAGCGTGGCACCATGATATCGCGTGCCTGCATTTCCGAGACTTGCATGACACCTTCGATCATGCTGAGTGCATCCGAGTCGAGTAAATTGCGCTCAAAGGCAGAGTGTAGCAAGGTTATGAGTTGTTCGCGATCTTCCGGTTCGCGGATCAGCAAGGCGCTTAATCGTTCCAACCAGCCGTTTTTAGGTGATGGGTCATCCATATTCAGGTTATTTTACGAGTCCAAAAAATAGGTTAAAATTCCTCCAGTCAACCACTGGTCCAAGTCATGCGCGGGGCTATTGCGGAGTAATTACATTGTTGTGTTCTTGATAAGGATCAGCATAACCAAGCCGCGCAAGTATTTGCGTTTCCAGTCGTTCCATCGCTATCGCTTCAGCGTCTTCGATATGATCATACCCTTGCAGATGCAAAATGCCATGAACAGTGAGGTGCGCATAATGCGCCAGCAGGTTCTTATGTTGTTGCTGCGCTTCCTTGCCGACAACCGGTGCGCATAGCACAATATCGCCTGTTAATGGTTGGGTATCGCTATAAACAAAGGTTAACACGTTAGTTGCATAATCTTTATGGCGGAATTGCTGGTTGAGTTCGCGTCCTTCCACTTCATCCACCAGTCGTAAAACAATTTCGGCATCCTGCATCAATGCTGCTTTAACCCAACGACGAAACTGCGGACGTGTAGGTATGGCTGTGTTGTTTGTCGCATATTGCACTGCTAACTTGAATGATTTCTCCATGCAAAAGTGACGTCAGGATTCCTGCTTTTGTTTGTCGTGTTTTTCATAAGCATTGACAATACGCTGCACTAAGGGATGTCTTACCACGTCTTCCGATTGGAAATGGGTAAAAGCAATGCCGCGTATGTCCTTGAGCACCTGCCGGGCTTCCACCAACCCGCTTTTCTGGTGTTTGGGCAAATCGATTTGTGTCACGTCGCCGGTAATCACTACTTTCGAGCCCAGACCAATGCGCGTCAGGAACATTTTCATCTGTTCCGGCGTCGTGTTTTGCGCTTCGTCCAAAATGATGAATGATTGATTCAATGTGCGTCCGCGCATAAAAGCCAGGGGTGCGATTTCAATGGTATTGCGCTCAAATTGTTTGCTGGTTTTATCAAGTCCCATTAAATCATACAACGCGTCATACAGAGGGCGTAAATAAGGGTCCACTTTCTGTGTCATATCGCCGGGCAGAAAACCCAGGCGCTCGCCCGCCTCAACCGCCGGACGAACCAGAATCAGGCGTGCAGCCAAGTCCCGCTCCAGCGCATCCACTGCACTGGCTACCGCAAGGTATGTTTTGCCGGTGCCGGCGGGGCCGATGGCAAACGTGATATCGTGTTCCTGGATTTGTTGTAGATACTGCGCCTGACGTGGGGTGCGGCCATAGAGATTACTGCGGCGCGTCAACAACGCAGGCGATGCGGGCTGCTTGATGATTGTGGCCTCATCACCCTCAGCAATCGAGGCGGACGCATTCTGCGGATTCATGACTTCGATCAAGCCGAGTTGGACTTGTTCCAGGCTCAAATGATGTTGCGATTGGTGATAGTAATGACGTAAAACCTGCGCGGCTAGTTTTGTCTGACTGGATTTTCCCGATAAACTGAAATGTTCGCCGTGTCTTGAAATAACTACATCCAGCGCTGTTTCAACTTGCTTAAGGTTTTCATCCAGGGCGCCGCACAAATTTGCCAAGCGCTGATTGTCGGCGGGTGTAAAGGAAATTTCGACGGGTTTAGGTTTCAATGTTGGGAAATACGGTTACGATGCTATGATTCTCTCAGTGGTTGGGATACTTTGCAAGTAAAACGCTGCATTTTATTCAGGCAGTATTTCACCACGCAAGGTGTGAGACCGCGCTTCAGTAATATGTACATTGACAAAATGGCCGACCAGCTCGGGACTGCTGGATAAATTGACGACCCGATTATTATCCGTGCGGCCATAAAATTCATCGGCATTCTTTTTGGACACGCCTTCCAGTAGCACGCGCTGTGTCGAACCAATCATTTTCTGACTGATTTCCCCGCATTGTCGATTAATCTGTGCCTGCAGTCGATGCAATCTCTCCAGTTTGACTTCCTGCGGCGTGTCATCGGGCAGATCGGCGGCAGGGGTGCCGGGGCGTGCACTGTAAATAAAACTGTAGGAATCGTCAAAGTTCATGTCTTCAACCAGTTTGAGAGTTGCCTCAAAATCAGCCTCGGTTTCTCCGGGAAAACCGATGATGAAATCAGATGTCACTGAAATGTCAGGGCGAATCGCGCGTACTCTGCGGATGATGGACTTGTATTCCAATACGCTGTAACCGCGTTTCATCGCCGCCAATATCCGATCGGAACCCGATTGCACTGGCAGGTGCAAGTGGTTAACCAATTTGGGTAAGTGGCTGTAAGTTTGAATCAACCGTGGGGTGAATTCTTTCGGGTGTGAAGTGGTATAACGAATGCGCTCAATTCCCGGTATTTCGTGGAGATATTCCAGCAACAGCGCAAAATCAGCAATTTCACCGTCGTTCATTGCGCCCAGATAGGCGTTGACGTTCTGCCCCAACAAGGTGATTTCCTTGATGCCTTGATCGGCCAGAATAGCAATCTCTGTCAGCACATCATCCAGCGGGCGCGAGACTTCTTCGCCGCGCGTATATGGCACCACGCAGAAGCTGCAATATTTACTGCAACCTTCCATGATCGAAACAAACGCCGTGACGCCTTCGGTGCGGGCAAGCGGTAAGTGATCAAATTTTTCGATTTCAGGAAACGAAATATCCACCTGCGAACGCCCGGTCGCCTTGCGTGTTTCGATCAACTGCGGCAACCGGTGTAGTGTCTGCGGACCAAACACCACATCCACATACGGCGCGCGACTGACAATCGTTTTGCCTTCCTGGCTGGCGACGCAACCGCCCACGCCAATCAATAAATTAGGATTATTTTCTTTCAGGTGACGCACACGTCCCAAGTCATGGAATACTTTTTCCTGCGCTTTTTCGCGCACCGAACAGGTATTGAACAAAATGATGTCGGCTTGCGCCGGATCGTCGGTGGGTTCCATGCCGTAGGCGGCGTGCAGAACATCGGCCATTTTTTCCGAGTCGTACTCGTTCATCTGGCAGCCAAAGGTTTTAATATAAAGCTTATTACTCACGAATTAGTTATCTAGCGCTATGTTAAAAAGAGAATAAACGTTTTAGCAGTGACGGTATCCGTTGCCCCTCCCGCTCCGCGGCCTTCACTTCATCCGGGGTCAGAAACCATATGCGTTGCAGGTTCCCCGCGATATCCAGTTGATAGCGAATCAGTCCTTTATAGTTTGCCGTGCTGGGTAGAATGATCATGTTATCGGTGCCACGAATCTGCCCGCCGGGGCCCATTTGAAACTGTTGACCGTTGATTTTAAACACCGGAAAAGAAGCCGACGTTAGATCGCCCAGTTTGCTGTCGACCGGAAAGTTCCTGACTTGCTGGCTCAACGCTGGTTGCGACAACAGAATGAATACACTGATCAGTAGCAACGATATCATCGATATTTTGTTCATAATTTTTTCGAGCGTCGACAAGAAAAGTTTACGAATCAGAAACTTGATTTTGACAGGCCGTATAAGTTTCCAGGGGGCTTATGATACGATAAAGCGCGATTCAGTATCAATTTATTTACAAACAGCATTCACTTCGGAGGTTTTTTATGAATTATTTTGGCAAATTTGTTGTTGCAGCGATTTTAATTGGATTGACGGCGAGTGCATCCGCGCGTAATTATTCCGGTCTGTATATCTTCGGCGACAGTCTTTCCGACTCCGGAAATATTGCTTTGGCTATTGGCACCGATCCAGGTCAGATAATTACCGACAATAGCTACATCCCCAGCAAACCGTATGCGTCCGGCCAGTTCACCGATGGCGATGTGTGGGCAACAGCCTTTGCCAATGCCATCGGATTGGCTCCCTTCGTACAACCTGCGCTTGCCGGGGGTGGCAATTTTGCATTCGGTGGCGCGCGCGTTAGTACCGATGGTCTAGATCTACCGCCTAGCCTGATCACCCAAAGCGGGCTGTTTTTGCAAAATACTGGTGGCGCCGCGCCGCATGATGCGCTGTATGTGGTGCAAGGTGGCGGTAACGATGCGCGCGATGCGCTGACGGCGATTGCATCCGGCGCTGATGCAACCGCTGTCATTGATACCGCAGCAGTCGCTTATGCGCAATCCATCAATACACTTGTCGATCAGTTACAGATTGCAGGCGCCGAACGCATCGTAGTGTGGAACGTGCCCAATCTTGGACTGACCCCGGCAATAGTCAGCCAGGGATTGCAAGCCTCTGTTTTAGGAACGCAAGTCGCAGTAGCGATGAACAATGCACTAGCGGACCGCTTGGCAAACGAAAACGGCGTCACCATTTTTGATGATTTCAGTTTGGTGACCGCAGCAGCGATGAATCCTGCGGACTATGGTTTGACCAATGTGACCGACGCCTGCGGTGCCGTACTCGCTTGCGATCCTTCTACTTATCTATTTTGGGATGGCATTCACCCCACTTCCGCCGGTCACGCGCTGCTGGCGCAGCAAATGATACAAGCGATTCCCGAGCCGGCTACCTATGCACTACTGATTGCTGGCCTGCTGGTAATCAGCATGCAGATTCGTCGACATACCTGATCTCGCAGGATTGCCTTTTGCTCAAATCTCAGTTCCAGTGATACCAAAGCGAGATGCTCTGATCGCTGACTGAACATCATTGAATTTGTCGTGTTCGTGCGAGAGGCTGACAACTGATATATGTCGGGTGCAATCCAGAATTATCTGGAAAGCGATGCGCTGGCCGACAATGTTGCCTCTTGCAACTAATTGATCGTGCTCAATAATGTCATCTTTGATTATGGGGTTGAAAAAGAGTAATAATGCGTGGAATTGGGGCATGATGGAGGTGCAATGGTATATATAGCGCATAAAAATCATACACTGGAACAGCATTTAATGGGCGTGGCTGATAAAGCCAGAGGGTTTGCTGCCAAGATAAGTTTGGATGAACAGGGGGAATTAATTGGGTTGTTGCACGATTTGGGGAAATATAGCGCTGAATTCCAAGCTTATATTCAATCGGCTATCGGCCTGATTAATGAGGATGAAGACGATTATGTTGATGCACATGGTTTAAAAGGAAAGATTGATCATTCATCAGCAGGCGCGCAGTTAATTTGGGAAGAATTATCTAAGCAAGGAGACTTGGGAAAAATTGTTGGACAAATCCTTGCACTCTGCATTGCTTCACATCACTCGGGGTTGATCGACTGTTTGTCTGGAGGAATTAATGCGCCTGTTGGAAATGGTTTTTCAAAGCGAATGCTTAAATCTGATGCAAAGACTCACCTTCGTGAGGTAAAAGAAAAAATTGACGATGCCATCAAAGTGCGACTTCAGGTCTTATTAGCTGCTCCTGAATTGCTTAGTGGAATTAAGGAGATTATGCGTCAAGTCATGCAAGCCGATTTGACTAAAGGTCTAGACCCAAGGCAGAACATCCTGACGCAATTCAAAATTGGCTTACTGGTTCGTTTTCTTTTCAGCTGCTTGATTGACGCAGATCGAATCGATACAGCAGACGCGGAGAAGCCGCAAGCAGCAAAGAAGCGACAGCATGGAGATTATATCGAATGGGCAATATTGATCGAGAGATTGGAGAAAAGGTTAACTGAATTTGGTGATGCCGAGCCTATAGATAAAATCAGGCGCAATATTGCTGATCATTGCCGGGATGCAGCGCAAAGAGATAAGGGAATTTTTACATTATCAGTTCCAACAGGCGGCGGGAAGACACTTGCCAGTCTTCGCTTTGCGCTCCACCATACGTGCCAGCACAAAATGGAGCGAATAATTTACATTATTCCCTACACTTCCATCATCGACCAGAATGCAGATGTGGTGCGTAAGGTTCTTGAGCCAGAGGACGAGCTACGAGGCAGTATTGTATTGGAACACCATTCCAATCTCACACCAGAACAGCAGGGCTCGCGCGAAAAAATACTAGCAGAAAATTGGGATGCACCGGTGATTTATACAACTATGGTGCAATTGCTTGAAACACTTTTTGGGGGAGGTACTCGTGGTGCAAGGAGGATGCACCAATTGGCAAACTCCGTATTGGTTTTTGATGAAATCCAGACTTTGCCAGTTAATACCGTCCACATGTTTTGCAATGCTATCAATTTTCTTGTGGAGCATTGTGGTAGCACCGTGGTTTTATGCACAGCCACCCAGCCGTTGTTAAATGGCGTGGATCCGTCGAAGGGTGTACTGAAATTTTCCAGAAGCAATGAGATTATGCCCGACGTGAAAAAGTTGTTTGACGACTTGGAACGAGTCAAGGTACTTAATCAACGCAAACCGGGGGGCTGGAAGAATGAGGAAGTTGCAGAATTGGCATTGCGTGAAGTGAGTGAGAGTGGTAGCTGCCTAGCAATCGTGAATACCAAGAAATCTGCGCAAGCATTGTTCTCGTTACTCAGACAAACGCAAGGGATGCGCGTGTTTCATCTCAGCACTAATATGTGTCCAGCGCACCGTAAAAAGATTTTGGCTGAGATTCGGAGGTTGCTGGAGGATGGATTCCCCGTGCTTTGTGTGAGTACACAATTGATTGAAGCTGGCGTGGATGTGGATTTTGGCGCAGTTATCCGCTACACGGCGGGATTGGATTCTATCGCTCAAGCGGCGGGGCGATGTAATCGAAATAAGCGTCGGGAAGTGGGGCGTGTTCATGTCGTCAACCCCGCTGACGAAAATTTGGATATGCTCATGGATATTCGGATAGGTAAAGAAGTAACGGAGCGCTTGTTGGATGATCTGAAATCTGGTGCCGAGAATTTCGATGGCGGCATGATCGCGCCGCAAGCCATGAAACGGTATTTCGAGTATTACTTCTTTGCGCGCAAGGATGAAATGGGTTACCCGGTTTCAAGGGAGGTAGCCGGGCGCGATGACAGTCTGTTAAACATGCTTTCCATCAATCAGCAAGCCGTTGTGGATTATGGCCGTGAGCACGGTTCAGCGCCAAACATTTATCTGCGCCAATCCTTCATGACTGCTGCCAAAGCATTCAAGGTGATCGATGCGCCGACACGGGGTATCATCGTGCCTTACGGGAGTGAAGGCAGAAAATTGATTGGTGAGCTTTGCGGCGCATTCGAGGTTGAAAAACAATTTAGGCTTTTGCGTCGTGCGCAGCAGTTTACCGTCAACGTATTCCCTCATCAGTTGGAAAAGCTTCAAAAAGAAAACATATTGCATGAAATACAGAAGGGTGTGGACATTCTCTATCTTGCAGATGCTCGCTACTACAACGAGGATTTTGGGTTGAGTTTAATGCCCGAAGGAAAAATGGAGGTTCATTGTGTCTGATTTTAGAAGAAATAGCATTGAATTCAAGGTATGGGGGCGGTTCGCGCTCTTTACTGATCCACTGACTAAGATAGGCGGCGAAAAGTGTTCCTACCATATTCCAACTTATGAGGCGCTTAAGGGAATTGTTAAGTCGATTTACTGGAAGCCTACTCTTGTTTGGGTAATTGACGAAGTTCGAGTGATAAAGCGCATTCGCACTCAGACTAAAGGCACTAAACCACTGGAATATGGCGGCGGCAATACCTTGGCGATCTACACCTTTTTGTCGGATGTTGAGTATCAGGTGAAAGCACACTTTGAATGGAATACGCACCGACCTGAACTCGTAGAAGATCGCAATGAGTCCAAGCATCACATCGTCGCTAAGCGAATGCTAGAGCGTGGTGGACGGCAAGACATTTTTCTTGGCACTCGTGATTGTCAAGGCTATGTTGAACCTTGCAAGTTCGGTTCTGGTGAAGGAGCTTATGATACTGATGAGGAACTCACGTATGGGCTCATGTTTCATGGATTTGATTACCCCGACGAAACTGGTAATAACAATCTCCATGCTCGTTTTTGGCAACCCACTATGATGAATGGCGTAATTCGATTTGTTCGCCCAGAAGATTGTAAAGATCGTAAGTTCGTCAGAGAAATGGCTGTCAAGAAATTTGAGCGTGGGCAGAATCTTCTCGATGTTGAAAAAGAAGAGCCATTGTCATTGGAGAATCTCACATGAGTTGGATTCAGAAACTTTATGACACGTATGAGCAGTGTGCTGGTCAGGCTGATTTGTCCAATGCCGAATCTTCGCTGGAACCAATATGTCATACCTCCCAACAAGCTCACATTGAGGTAACCATTGATGGGAAGGGAAATTTCCTGCGTGCCAATGTAATCTCCAAAGGACAAGGCGTGACGCTTGTGCCATGCACCGAAGCATCTGCTGGACGAGCTGGAAGCAAACCTACCAATCACCCATTATGCGACAAGCTGCAATACCTTGCGGGTGATTTCCTCAAGTTTGGTGGTGTAGTGACATCAGGATTCGCAAACGAACCAACTGAGCCTCATAAGAGTTATCTGTCCCTCTTATCCGATTGGGCAAATTCCTCTTTCACACATCCAAAAATAATTGCGATTCAAGCTTATGTGCAGAAGGGGCATTTGGTTAGTGACCTTGTGCGAGAAAGAATTTTACTTACCGATGAGAAGAATCAGTTGTTGACGGAGTGGGGCGGTGATAAAAAAGAAGCGCCTTCTGTTTTTGGCGTAATGCCTAATGGCAATTCCCCCGATGGTGCAGTTATTCGCTGGCGGGTGGAAATTCCTGGTGAACCTTTATCAGAAACTTGGAAAGATCGGGGCTTGATGGATGCTTGGATTGCTTTTTACAGCAGCCAAAAAGATAGCCAAGGCCTTTGCTTGGTCACAGGTGAAATTTTGAGCTTGGCAGAGCAACATCCTGCCAAGCTCAGGCATGGCGCGGATAAAGCAAAATTTATTTCATCCAATGACACCAGTGGTTTTACATTTCGCGGGAGATTTATTGATGCCAACCAAGCTTGTGGTGTGGGCTTCGAGGTCACGCAGAAAGCGCACAACGCATTGCGTTGGTTGATTGCGCGACAGGCCTACCGAAATGGCGATCAAGCAATTGTTGCGTGGGCTGTATCTGGAAAAAAAATACCAGACCCATTTGCGAATTCTTTTGATCTATTTGGAATTGTATCGGAAGAGCAGGAAGCCAAGCAGGATCATGTGGGTCCAAGTGATGTGGGACAAGCTTTTAGTCAGCGTCTAGCGAAGAAACTTGCCGGGTATCGGGTTGAAATCGGTTCTGCTAAAGAAATTGTGGTAATGGGGCTGGATTCAGCTACACCAGGTCGTATGGCGATTACCTATTACCGGGAGCTTGATGGCTCTGAGTTTCTGAACCGAATTGAAGCATGGCATAAAGAATATGCTTGGCATCAGAACTATAGCAAGGATATAAAGTTTGTTGGCGCACCAGCTCCCAAGGATATTGCTGAAGCTGCGTTTGGCCGCCGATTGGATGAAAAATTACGCAAAGCAACAGTAGAGCGTTTGCTGCCTTGTATCATTGATGGTCAAAATATTCCTCTTGATCTTGTGGAATCAACAGTTCATAGGGTAAGCAACCGAGTTGGACTCGAATATTGGGAGTGGGAAAAATATCTTGGCATTGCCTGTGCGCTATTTAGTGGTTATCAAAAAGAAAGGGGTTATCAAATGGCATTAGAATTGAATCGAACCAGTCGCGATTACTTGTATGGTCGTCTTTTAGCGATCGCAGAAAACATCGAAGATCGCGCGCTGTATGTTAGCGGCGAGAAGCGTGATACCAGCGCTGCAAAGTTGATGCAGCGTTTTGCCGATCACCCGTTTTCAACATGGAAAACTATTGAACTTTCATTAAGTCCATACAAAACCCGCTTACGAACTAAGCGTCCAGCATTTCTTGCCACAATGGAAAGTCAGTTTGACGAGATTATCAATTTGTTTGAGACAAATGATTTCATGGAAGATAAAAAGTTATCCGGGGAGTTTCTGCTGGGTTATCACTGTCAGCGACAAACACTCCGAACCAAGCATGAAACTGAGCAAACCGATAATGTGGAAATAGCCACTACCGAAACAAATTGAGGAAAACATCATGAGCACATTGCAAAACAAAATCGACTTTGCCGTTGTCCTGCGCGTTACACACGCTAATCCTAACGGTGATCCGCTTAACGGAAATCGTCCGCGTGCGGACTATGACGGGCATGGAGAAATTACTGATGTTTGCATTAAACGTAAGCTTAGAAATCGATTGCTGGAGAGTGGTAAAAGTATTTTTGTACAGTCCGATGATCAAAAAGTAGACGATTTTAAGAGCCTCAAAGCGAGAGCAGATGCTGCTCTTGGAAAAAAGCTTGGCTCAAGTGAAACAGTAAAATTGGCTTGTGAACAATGGTTTGACGTTCGTGCATTTGGTCAGCTTTTTGCGTTCAAATCTGACAAAAAAGGCAAAAAAGAAACCGACAGCGAAGGTGACAGCGGCGTATCTATTGGCATTCGCGGTCCTGTCACAATTCAGTCCGCGTTCAGTGTGGAACCGGTTGATGTCAGCAGTACACAGATTACCAAAAGTGTTAGTGGTGAGGGAGATGGCAGCAAGCGTGGTTCTGACACAATGGGTATGAAACATCGAGTTGACAGTGGGATTTATGTTTTCTATGGCAGTATGAATCCACAATTGGCTGAACGAACGGGATTCAGCGATGCCGATGCGGAAACTTTGAAACAATTGCTTCCAAAGTTATTTGAGAATGACGAGTCATCCGCAAGGCCAGCAGGAAGCATGGAAATTCTGAAAGTAATTTGGTGGAAGCACAATTGCAAGTCTGGACAATATTCCTCTGCCAAGGTACATCAAACTCTTCGAGAATCGATTCAGCCTGACGGAGGTTTTGAGCTTGATGAATTAGAAGGCCTTAAACCTGAAATCATTGAGGGTTTCTGATGGTTAATGTTATGTGTATTCAATCAGAACTCAAACATGATGAACTGTTCCTCGTAGCTTTGACGATTACGCCGTCACAGTAAACGAAGCCAATATGCCGTCCGGCGTACAATTGCTGCGGCAGGTTGGTTGAAATATTTTTCTGCATTTTATCGGGAGGTGCTGATATGAACTGGCAAGAACGCATTGTTTCCGACCCGGACACATTGTTCGGCAAACCGCGTATTAAGGGAACCCGCATTGGAGTCGAGTTTATTCTTGATCTATTGGCTTCCGGCTGGGATGAAGCACAAATTCTGGAAAATTATCCGCATCTGACTCCAGAAGACTTACAGGCGGTATTCGCATTCGTTCGTGATTGCATGAAAGATGAGACCTTTATTATGCGGGCGGCGGTAGAATCCGGGGCTGCCACTCGATGACTTTGAGGTTGCTGGCTGATGAGAATTTTCCTCTGCCGGTTATCCGGAGTCTCATCGACGCGGGTTACGATGTCCTTTCAATTGCGAAAGTTTCTCCGGGGATTAATGATCGTGCTGTACTTTCCTTTGCTCGCGAAACGGGGCGCAGTCTGCTTACTTTTGATGTGGATTTTGGCGATTTGGTTTTTTCTCATGGAGTGGAACCGCCTACAGCTATTTTGTATTTCCGCCTGCATCCCATCATAGCGGAAGAATTATTGGCAATAACTTTGTGTGCCTTAAACGAAATTCAACCAGGATATTTCGCCGTAATCAGTCGTGAAGGGATACGCTTGCGGAAGTTATAAGCTCGTGGTAAATGGCAAGGAATTACGGGAAAGGAATAGGTTAAAAGGGATGAATACTATGAATGAAATCTTATTTTTCGTCAAAGAAGCGCCGGAAGGTGGCTACACCGCTCGGGCACTGGGCGAGTCGATTTTTACCGAAGCGGATGATCTGGATGACTTGCATCAACAAGTGCGCGATGTCGTGCATTGCCATTTCTACGAAGGCAAGGCACCCGAAATCATTCGTTGGCATTTTGTTCGAGAAGAAGTAATGATGGTATGAAACTGCGACGGAATATGTACAGCGCATTATCGAGAGATGAATTGATACTCCGATTATTGTGTAAATATTAATGCGAGTCAGTGAGCCTGAAGAGCCGATCATGTTGTCCGCCCTCCAGCACTGGAGTTATTGTCCGCGCCAGTGTGCATTGATTCATGTCGAGCAGGCCTTTGACGAGAATGTGCATACCATGCGTGGCAATGCGGTGCATCAGCGTGTTGATGAGCCCGGTTTTGAATCATTTGAGGGTGTGCGGAGCGAACATGCTTTGCCGGTTTGGTCGGAACGGCTGGGTTTGATCGGAAAATGCGACATTGTCGAGTTTTATCCGGATGGGCGTATTTATCCGGTGGAATACAAGCATGGTAAAAAACGTGCCAAAGCGCATGACGACATCCAACTCGCAGCCCAGGCAATCTGCCTGGAAGAAATGACCGGCAAACCGGTGACGCATGGGGCGATTTATCATCACACTTCTCGTCGCCGCCGCGAGGTCGCGATTACCGATACATTGCGTCGTCAGGTGGAAGAAACCGTAGCAGCGATACGAGTTTTGCTTGCCAGCGGTCAATTGCCGCCGCCAGTCAACGATGCGCGTTGCAAGGAGTGTTCGTTGCAGGATATTTGCCAGCCGCAAGTGATGGCCGATAAAGCCGGGCAGCGCAAAGCGCGAAAGGAATTATTTGAGTTGGATCAATAGAGAAGTTATGTATTTGAAAAACGATACAATATCCATTGATGTTGAGCGATTGAACGACTAGCAAGTGCAAAAATACGAAAGGAACGAAATGACCCAAATCCATTCCGCTAATGAAGAAGCTCTGCTGCATCAAATGGTGGAGACTATCGTTCGTGAGGTTTCCCCGGGAGCGATTATTCTCTTTGGTTCGCGTGCGCGGGGTGATGCACGGGCTGACTCCGATGTTGATTTGCTCATTGTTGAAACTGAACCGTTTTCGCCGCAACGCAGCCGCAGGAAGGAAGCAGCGCGCTTGTATATGGTGTTAAGAGGATTGGCAATCTCCAAGGATATCCTGCTGTACAGCCGGGATGAATTCGAGTATTGGAAGAATTCCATGAATCATGTTGTTGGCAGAGCATTTCGCGAAGGAAAAATATTGCATGGCCGACCTTGAACAAGCGCATGCAATGCTGCGGATGGCGCATAAGGATTTTAGTGCGCTCGTTGGTATGTTGGAAAATCCATTGTTTGCGGATGAAATTTTCGGTTTTCATGTTTAGCAGGCGGTGGAAAAAGTGTTAAAAGCTTGGCTGTGTGTTTGTACGGGTACCTATCCAATGACACATGAATTGGCGCGGTTGCCTGCTTTGCTGGAGAGTCAGGGTGTGGAAGTGGAAGCATATTGACCATTGGTTCAATACACCATTTTGCGGTGCAAGCGCGTTATGAAGAAGGTATTGTCGATCTGGATGAGCCTATTGATTGTGTTATGGAAATCCAAAGCGTGCGTGCACTACTGACACATGTCGAGCAGGTGATAACTTCTCAGGGAAGAGCACTTGAATAACAATGATTCGATTAAGTAACTGAACCATGTACCAATTGCTGAATACCTTGTACATCATGACACCCAATGCTTACGCGCATTTGGAGAACGATACGCTACGCATTGACGTGGAACGTCAAAAGAAGCTGCAAGTGCCGTTGCACCATCTCGGTTCAGTGGTTTGTTTTGGCAATGTCATGATTTCTCCCGCCCTGATGCATCGCTGTGCCGATGATGGCATCAGTCTGGTGCTGCTCAATGGTAGTGGACGTTTCAAGGCACGTCTGGAAGGTGCGATCAGCGGTAATATTCTGTTGCGGCAGGCGCAGCATCGCGTGGCTGCTGATGAACAATTTGCTTTGGCGACGGCGCAGGCGGTTATTGCCGGAAAGCTGCGCAATGCCAGGCAAGTATTGATGCGCGGCGCACGCGAAACAAATGACGCGCAAGATCAGAAAGTGTTGAGTGATGCAGCAGTGTCATTGGCTAATTCCATCCGCAATCTACCCGTTGCCGGAGATTTAGATGTGGTGCGCGGTATCGAAGGTGATGCCGCAAAAGTATATTTTTCTGCGCTGCCGTATCTGGTGCGTCTGAATGTACGAGAACATTTCACCATGGATGGCCGCTCGCGTCGTCCGCCGCGTGATCGTTTCAATGCGTTGTTGTCATTTCTTTACTCTATGGTAATGAACGATTGCCGCTCAGCGCTTGAAAGTGTGGGGCTGGATCCACAGTTGGGTTTTTTACACGCTGTGCGTCCTGGTCGGGCGGCGTTGGCGCTGGATCTGATGGAGGAATTTCGTGCCATTCTGGCGGATCGGCTTGCGCTAACTTTGATCAATCGCGGTCAGATCACGGTGCGTGATCTCACGGAACATGAGGGTGGTGCGGTGTATTTGGAAGGGGATGCAAGAAAGGTTGTCGTGACGGCATATCAGGAGCGTAAACAAGAGGAAATAACACACCCGTTACTTGAAACAAAAATGCCGATCGGCCTTCTACCGCAACTTCAGGCGCGCTTCATGGCGCGCGCCATCCGTGGCGAAATGGATGGCTACATCCCTTTTTTGGTGAAATAATCATGCTGATCATCGTAACGTATGATGTTTCTACTGAAACCAGAGAGGGGCGCAAAAGATTGCGGCGCGTAGCCAAAATATGCGAAGGAATCGGGCAGCGTGTGCAGAAATCGGTATTTGAATGTAAGGTCACGCTAATGCAATACGAAGAGCTGGAACGCAGGTTGCTAGCCGAAATCGATGAGAAAGAAGATAACCTCCGTTTGTATCGTTTAACGGAACCAGTTGAATTGCATGTCAAGGAATATGGAAAATTTAAAGCGGTTGATTTTGATGGACCATTGGTTGTTTAAAATGCGCGAACCACAAGCAATGACAAAAACCCAGTCTGTTCGCGATGCATATAACTTGATGAATATTATGAATACTATTAAGAGAATGTTGTTTGATATGCTGCTGACTAACCGTAGAAATAGGCAGTTCGCGCATTCACAGCAATATTCCTTGTTGTATGATGGAGTTGTAGTTGTACTGTAGCGCCCGGCCCTAAAGCCGGGCGAGGATTGAAACAAGCATTACATCAACAATCACGGTAAGAAACCTGTAGCGCCCGGCCCTAAAGCCGGGCGAGGATTGAAACCAATATCCACATTACCAAGAGTAGAATAGTTAAATATATGTAGCGCCCGGCCCTAAAGCCGGGCGAGGATTGAAACCTCTGGTACTGCTTGTTTAGTAGCTTTTGGAGCAGTAGCGCCCGGCCCTAAAGCCGGGCGAGGATTGAAACGCTCGCCCAGAACGTTTTGCCGGTGGTCGATACGGTAGCGCCCGGCCCTAAAGCCGGGCGAGGATTGAAACTTTTCGACAGAGTGATATCGACTTTCAATCTCCCGTAGCGCCCGGCCCTAAAGCCGGGCGAGGATTGAAACTTACAAGACGTTCCCTCTCCATCACTATGGGATGCGTAGCGCCCGGCCCTAAAGCCGGGCGAGGATTGAAACTGGCAGCACATGGCAAGTATGAGCAGTTGGTAATGTAGCGCCCGGCCCTAAAGCCGGGCGAGGATTGAAACTGAAATGGTCGTCTTCCACAACACCAGACTTGCACGTAGCGCCCGGCCCTAAAGCCGGGCGAGGATTGAAACTACCCCGCAGGCAATTGGGATGCACCACTGATTGATGTAGCGCCCGGCCCTAAAGCCGGGCGAGGATTGAAACAAAACCGAGGGTGAGTTTGATAATTGGTTGGATGAAGTAGCGCCCGGCCCTAAAGCCGGGCGAGGATTGAAACAAAAGACTAAAGCATAAAGGAATAGATTGTAAATTAGGTAGCGCCCGGCCCTAAAGCCGGGCGAGGATTGAAACATGTAATACCCGTTTCAATACCTTACTCATGCGAGTAGCGCCCGGCCCTAAAGCCGGGCGAGGATTGAAACATGGAGAAGTTTAAACCGCAATTGGCACTGGCATTGTAGCGCCCGGCCCTAAAGCCGGGCGAGGATTGAAACATAGCGCGAGAAACGGGTTGCACTGAGGATTGGGGTAGCGCCCGGCCCTAAAGCCGGGCGAGGATTGAAACACAGATCATGATTGGGATCTGGTGGAAGTGTATGTGGTAGCGCCCGGCCCTAAAGCCGGGCGAGGATTGAAACCTGACGTGATCTCATCGTGAGTCAGCAGATGTCCAGTAGCGCCCGGCCCTAAAGCCGGGCGAGGATTGAAACCCACAACAACTCGACCAGCAAACAGATACTTTTTGTAGCGCCCGGCCCTAAAGCCGGGCGAGGATTGAAACCTGGCGGTGGGCACGCAGTGGATCGTATCACCCGGTAGCGCCCGGCCCTAAAGCCGGGCGAGGATTGAAACAGTAATGCCGCAGGGATAACCGGGTCTCCGGCCGGTAGCGCCCGGCCCTAAAGCCGGGCGAGGATTGAAACACAATTGGCAACAATACCGGTCAGCCAAATGGATGTAGCGCCCGGCCCTAAAGCCGGACGAGGATTGAAACTCAGATTTCAAGGCTTCCATGCTGCTAAAACAACCGTAGCGCCCGGCCCTAAAGCCGGGCGAGGATTGAAACAACTGGTATCGCAACAAGCCGAGCATCGGTATGTCGTAGCGCCCGGCCCTAAAGCCGGGCGAGGATTGAAACCCGCTCATTTGCTTTTATCCCAATAGAGCTTTGAGTAGCGCCCGGCCCTAAAGCCGGGCGAGGATTGAAACCGGCGTGCTGTCGATCTCGAACACGATGGCCGGGGTAGCGCCCGGCCCTAAAGCCGGGCGAGGATTGAAACATATGTTTTCCTTGTATTCCGTTAAATTAAATAAGTAGCGCCCGGCCCTAAAGCCGGGCGAGGATTGAAACGAGTTGACTGATGTGCCCGTGGATAACGGCGATTGGGTAGCGCCCGGCCCTAAAGCCGGGCGAGGATTGAAACGACGCGCAATGCTCGCAGGTGCTGCACGATGTCAGTAGCGCCCGGCCCTAAAGCCGGGCGAGGATTGAAACTCGTATCGTGTTAGTGTTTTCATGTTAGTTTCTCCGTAGCGCCCGGCCCTAAAGCCGGGCGAGGATTGAAACTCTCTTGTTATTAGCTCATCAATTTCATTGGCAAGTAGCGCCCGGCCCTAAAGCCGGGCGAGGATTGAAACATCAAGAGTAGGTAGACTAAATGCCTCTTGAATCGTAGCGCCCGGCCCTAAAGCCGGGCGAGGATTGAAACCAGTGAGCTTAGTCCAATTGTTAACTGTCATTTTGTAGCGCCCGGCCCTAAAGCCGGGCGAGGATTGAAACCATTATTCATTCTCCTTTTTGTCAAACTGATCACGGTAGCGCCCGGCCCTAAAGCCGGGCGAGGATTGAAACTGGCATCGTCGCGGCTGAGGTGGCCTACTTGCATGTAGCGCCCGGCCCTAAAGCCGGGCGAGGATTGAAACGGCTACAACAGACACGATGATGTGTGCTGTCAAAAATGGAGTCCATGTGTTTTAAGCAGCGGCTAGATTTGCATAGTATCGCTGTGTAAATTGTGCTGGTGACAGATAACC
>NZ_QJJP01000038.1 GCF_003201565.1 Nitrosomonas sp. Nm84
AACTTCACTTTTTGCCAGTGGCATGCGTGACAAATGCCTTTTAGAAATTTTTCTCTGTGGATACAGCAAAATTTTCGAGGTTGTGCAGAAGTCTTTCTTATGAGCTATTGTCAAATCTGGTGTATGGAGAATCAAGCAGCTCGCTGCTTTTGATCTTCACTAAACTGGACACATTCCTTAAAATAACTGAAAGAAGGAGTGTATCCAAATGAACCAAGAAAAACCCAAAGTTTATACAGCTGAATTTAGGAAATCTTAGCCATTGAATCGGATAAATTGGTGGCTCAAACCGCCCGGGATATTGGTGTCAATGAAAACACCTTGCATACATGGATTAATAAATACAATCGACCGGTAGATAACATAAAGACAGTGCGCACTGACGCACATTGCTATGAAGAGTTAAAGCGGCTAAAGAAAGAAGTTGCCCAACTGACCGAGGAGCGTGACCTATTAAAAAAGGCGGCGTACTTTGCCAAGGGGCAGCGGTGAAGTACGCCTGGATCAAACAGCATCGGGATGAATTCGCTGTGTTATCGATGTGCCGGTTTTTACAGGCCTCACAGAGCGCCTACTATGGCTGGCTGCATCGAGTTCCTTCATTCAGGGAACGAGAAGATGGGCAACTCAGCGGTATTGTAAAAAATGCATTTGAAAAAAACCGGAATACATATGGCACGCGCCGCCTCAAAATAGCCATGTCCCACCAAGGCAAATCTGTAGGTCGGTGGCGAATAGGTCGCCTAATGAAGGAAGCCGGATTGGTCTGTAAAACCAAACGTCGATTTAAAGTTACCGCCAATTCAAAACATAACCTGCCGATTGCGCCTAATTATTTGGAACGTCAGTTTTCCATCGATCAGATAAATCAGGTGTATGTGGGCGATATCACTTATATCCATACCCTGGAAGGCTGGTTGTACCTGGCGGTCGTGATCGACCTGTTCTCCCGTCAGGTCGTGGGTTGGTCAATGGCCGCGTATATGAAAACCCAGTTGTCAACGATGCGCTCCAGATGGCTATTTGGAAACGTAAACCCGACAAAGGCCTGTTATGGCATACCCATCAGGGTAGCCAATACGCCGCGGAAAGTCACCGGCAATTACTAAAGCAGCATGGCATCCAGAAAAGCATGAGTCGAAAGGGTAATTACTGAGATAATGCCGTGTCGGAAAGCTTCTTCCAACCCTTAAAAACTGAATTGATCCATCAGCAAGCGTTTCATTCTCGGAAAGAAGCTAAACTGGCTGTGTTTGAATATATCGAAGTGTTTTACAACCGGGAGCGATTACATTCAGCTAATGGATATATATCACTCGTTGATTTCGAGTTGCTGCAAAATGCTGCTTAACTTTGTGTCCACTAAAGTGTTGACACATCATTTTTACAGGGCAAGGTCAGTTGATAAAAAACCGGTGAAGTGCGTTTTTAATAATGCTTTGCTTGCGGCGGGGCGCTTTGTTATTACTTGGTGTATTTTATTTCGATTGTTGTACTTGCATCGGTTGCATCGAGTAAAACAGCAAAACGTTCAGCAACTTGGATAGATTGTCCATGACCAAATCGGATACTGCTTGGTGTTGGCGGTTCGCAGGATCTTTCTTTTTGTTTTTCTTCTGATACATCGGTACAGACAGACTGATACAGTTGCTGTGCCATACCGATCTCAGCAGCGGGAACCGATGCATCGCGAACAGCAGGGCTTTTTACCCGCCCGCCGCCAAGACTTCTGGAATAAGTGATTTGATGGAATATGGCATTGTTTTCAGTGGTTATGCGATAGATGGCGCTACGCCCGTTTTGCAGTTGTTCTTGTTTGGTATACAGGGATTCATTGACCAGTGTGTAACCTTGCGACTGCAGAATCCCTGCAATCATTTCCGCTGGTGTACTGATAGAGATACCCGCGATTTCAATTGCTTGTAATGGTTGTTTTGTAATGTTGCCAGCATGACCGTAAGACGCAAACACGAACAATGCTGCAACCATCCATCGCAACAAAGACCTCGGTAGTTGAATAGGGCTCATAATAAAATCCTTAGTAAAAATTAGTGCGCATGTTCACCGGGGGGTGGCATGATTTCATTTTCCTGATTGAGTTGGGTTAACTGCAGGGTCATGGCGCTTACGTTTTGCCAGCCGTATCCCTCGAATTGAGCCACCCATCGTGCGCGCAAATATCCGAAACGATCGGTTATAAATTCCATATGCCCCGGAAACATCCCTTTGCCCGATAAATCGGGGACAGTCCTGACCCGCCGGTATAACCAATAGCTGTCTTTGATTTCGGACCACCCTTCAGTGATGATTGGAAAAGGAACAATCTCGGCAATTTGTTCCAACTCCTGTTCATTGAGCGCACGAATCGGAATCGCCAGGATCTCGGTGTTGAGCGCTTGGATTCTGTCATACGCTGCGGCCAGCTGGAAAAAGCGCTCCTTGGATTGCGGCCAGGAGAACAGCACCATCAACACATTCTTTTGCAGGCGGAAATCCTTTAAATTACCGCTGGAGCCATTATGTGCAGAATAGTTGAATACAGGCGATGCAATCGCCGGATTCTCGGGGACGATCATACTACCGAGTAAGCGTGCATCAAAGCCGCGTGACAAGGCGTGGAGATAATTGATGAGATCCCAGCGATTTTCTTCCGACAGTGTGGCGGAAAAACCAGGCATGGTAGTTCCCGGAATTCCATGCGATAACTGGTGAAAAATGTTGCCGACGGTATATTTCGTAGTATGCGGCTCGGTCAGTAAATCCGTCGGGTCTTTTATTTCCGGATCGGTGATCACCCCGGCACCCTTGCCTTGCGGGCCATGGCAACTGGCACAATGTGCGGCAAATAATTGCGAGCCATTGGATATTGAAATGACATCAAAGGGGACTGTCGGCTTGAGATAGGTTTCGGGGTAAGCTTCAATCGCCAGGGGCGGTAAGGCGATTGCCATTGCGCTGATGCCCAGCAAGCTCGGTATCAGGGTTTTTTTCGTACTATTCCAGTTGCTTCGTATACCTAACCAAACCGTACCCAATGCAATAAAAAATAACGCGACGCCAGACCACACCATTTCCTGCACATTCGGCTCATCCCACGTTGCATTCAGCGAGAAACGGAATGGATAAGGCCAGTTATCAATCATCGTATGCTTGGCGGGCAGTGTGTTGGCCAGAATGGTTGCCAGTAGTACCAGTAGTAGTGCCAAAATAAATTCAATGCCGACCCATTTTCTCAAATGCGCAGCACTTACGTTGCTCTGCTGAGGATCTTCCTTGGAGAGCATGGGAAGCCACTGATAGCGTGCCTGATAGGCGATCACCAAAATAATTGCCAAAATACTGAGCTTGGCACTCAACAGCCAGCCGTAAGGACTGGCAACCAACGTATGATAATAAGTTTCAACCAAGCGATCAGTTACCATCAGACCGGTTGCCGCCAGTAATACCATTACCGGCAGCGCAATTGCCGAGAATTTCGTCAGATAGACTGCGACTGTTGTCGGATTCGATGTTTTGTCGGATTTGCTATGATCGTTCAATAGAATAAACAAAAAAGCCGGCAGTGCACCGAACCATATTCCTGCCAATAAAATATGCAGTGCATACGGCGCGACTGCGCCAAACGACATCTCATCTGCACTGGAGTGACTCATCAGCGTACCAGCTATGAGAGGCAGCGCTGCGGCGGAGGCACACAAACCGTAATGCCATCGCTGTCGATCTACACGTCCGATAACCAGAGTGACGCTCAATAATAGCACTGCTAGTAGCGCTCTAGCTATCCAGATATATCCGATCTGTGTCTGTTGCACGATCTCAAACCATGCGTGCGGGTTCCAAACGTTGGAAACTTCCCCTGTTGCCTCACCGGTTGTGGTGGCTAGAATTCCCACTAATCCCAGCAAAATTACACTTGCCAGCCAGGGAAATCCCTTTTCCAGGCGAATCGTCCAGGAAGCCTCAAACACAGCTTTTTGCTGTCCGACGATGACGAGAAAAACACAACTGCCAAACAAAATCAGATTGGCAGTCAACTGCGACCACCGGGCAAAAGTAGCAATGATTTCAATCATGGTTTTGCGATAGGAGTATTATCAATATGAGTAATATAGGTTGTCATGGGCGTCGGTCAATTCAACAGGCAATTTGCAATACTCTAGATTCAGAAGAAAATTCTCAGAACATTTTACCTTGAGTTAAAGGATATTCAAATCGGTTTGCAAAATCATGGAATCGAATGAATGATCACAGATGGGCTAGCAGTATAAATAATTTATGTTCATAAATTTGTTATCGACAGTGACTACAATCATTTCTAATTTGGCTATAATTATGAGGCTTTAAGTTGTTTAAAGTATAAGAGTTATCAGTAATTTGAATGTGGAATAGCCGGTATTCGCTTAAAGCAGAATTTATCAATCGGCAAATCTCTATAGAATTCGCGCATCAATGATTTATTGATCAAATTTGCATTGTCATCATTTATTTTAAAGGGAGAGAAATATGAGTATGGAAAGTGAAATTAAAACGAGATTTGGGGGTTTCTGGAATTCCCTCATTCTGTTTGTCGTGATTGTGATTTGTCTGCGCTTCTCGAGTCTTGAGCTGGCCGCGGAAAGCTTAGCGGAAAGGATTCATTGTGCGATACACTTGTTTTTGGGATGTGTGGCAGCCGGTATTTTACTCGGCATATTAAGAATATTTCTGGCGTTCTCGAATCAAACCTATACACGTGCACCTGCATCAGCGAATTTTGTTTCGGGATTGAAATATGGCATAGTCGGTGGTGGCTTATTGATTCTGATTGTGGGCGTGCTGCAATTGAATAATTTCTTGGGCGTATTTCAACCGATAATCAATGGATTATTGGCAAAATTAACCGCCATTTTTGCATAAAAAAACAAACCGGGTCAGTGATTCACTAACCCGGTTGATATTCACTGAGCGACCTCGTCTCAAACAACGAGGAACTCAATCCTCATAAAATTAATGCTGCGGTTCTGGTTTTTCTTCAGTACTTGAAGTTTGTGCGGTTGCAACTTTGCCTTCCAGAACAATGATGCGGGCTTCCAGTCTTGCCACTAATGCTTTTGTTTCAGGTGATTCAACTGGAGCTTGTGGTTTTATCGTATCAGCGCGGGTTTCCAAAACTTCCACGCGTGTTTGTAATTGCTGTGGCAGATCTTCCGACTCCGGCCCTGCCAAGTGTGTAAATTCCACACTGTCTTCATAAGGTTCACGTGTAGTACCGGTCGCCTTGATGATCGCACCTGCAAGTAGACCGCCCACGATTGCTATGACGAGGGTAATGACTATGCCGTTGAATTGCGCGATTGCAACGTCAGGAACGACCAAGAAAGCACTGAGACCCCCTAATAATCCGGGCATGCCGTGCAAATTATGAACGCCGCAGGTATCAACGATCTTGAATTTTGATTCTAATAGAGGCTGCAGGAAAACATAGCCCAGCACGGAAACTGTACCTGCCAATAAACCTATACCAAATGCGCCGATCGGAGACACAACATCGCACAAAGAACCGATGGCTACCCCTCCGGCCAGTGCGGCATTGGCCATATCGACCATGGATGTCTTGCCATGATGCAACTTGGAGCTAAGAAAATAAGTGGCAATGGTGGCACCTGATAACGCAAGCAATGTATTAGCCACAGTCTGCGGCATATTCTCTAAAGGAACCAGAGCAGTGGCAAAGCTTGGCCAGAATAACCAGAGTACCATTGAACCTAACATTGCGAAACGATCAGAAGTGTGATCCGATTCGATAGGTTTACTGCGTTGATAGTCTGTGGTCAGAACAATCGACATACTCAGTCCAAAATAGGCCCCAAATGCATGGATGACAATTGAGCCGGCAGTATCCTTGAATCCGGTGGTATAGCCTATTGCATCATCAAGCACAATCCATTCGTTCAATAGATACAGCGGAACAACCAAAAGTGCTAGCAAGGCATACTGAAAAACGCGTAGACGACCCAATACAGCGCCCATAGCAATTAATGATGTTGCTACCGATAGCTCGGCAAACAGCAGTGCATCAAGCGTATGCGGTGATAATTGATGACCAAAAATACCGTTTGCGCGTAACAGGATATAGAGTGGAAGTCCGACTGCAACGACCAAATAAGTACCGGTTACCGCACCAAATCCATAACGGCGAACAAATACCATCAAAAAACCGAACCCGACCAGCAACATGGCCAGGATATGGATAATGTAATTATATTGCGCAACAATGCGTGCCTCGCTTAAAGCTGGCGCAGCTTCGGCATTTACCCAACTACTGAAACTTAGGAGAAACAGGCTTATTGCTCCTTGCAATAACAAGCTAAAGCTTTTCTTCATGTGATTCTTCCTTATTTTAGTGATTCTTCGGGTTATTCCTCAATGAGACCCTGAGGAAGGAAACACACCTACAATCCGTTGGAAGACTATCTGCGTTGCCGCTATACGGCGTTAAAAGTAGGCCTTAAAGTTCTCATCACGCATAAATTGCGCTTTTTCGCCTGTTTTTGCCTGGTATCGGTTGCCTAGAAAACATTTTCCAGCGGCCTGCCATGTGCAGGTTATTTCCCCGACAAAGTGTGAGCTTTAATTACCATAAATACAATGGGGTTTAAGTAACTAATTATTTTTAAAGTTTGCGCAAGGGAAAGAATGGTGATTTATCATTATCCATATCGATGGATACATGCATTTTAAACAATGAGTTAAGGGGGTATTGTGACGCCAGGATAGATTGCTTTGGATTTTTTTGTTAACGAAATATACTTCGATGCATACCTGCTTTCAAAGCCTGAATGGCTTCCTCAGTGTTGCTGACAATTTGTTGGTGCGGACAGAAGATGTTTTTTGCAAGCCCTCGTTGCGCATAGAATTGTCGGACTAAATCGAGTTTTTGCCATTCCGATACGCGGGGCTGCACCCAAGTTTTGTCATCTCGTCCCAGTGCATATAACTTTCTTTCGCTGGTGGCACAACGAATGCCTTCATAGCTAACATTCATAGCGTCTGCAGAGGATTTAATAACTAAAGTAAGGCGGATGACGCCATCTTCGCCTATCTTGATGGAGGTTGTATCAACCAAATATTGATTACTGGTGATATAACCGGGATCAAATGCCAGTAGATTTCTCACATCTGGGTAAGCGGGTAGTTGTGTCAGTTGTTCAATCCAGGGTTTATCGCTTTCAAATTCATCCTTAAATGGCGGCTTGGCACAAGCCGCCAGGAACAAAATACAAGTCAGGACAAGTAGCACTATTTGTTTCATGTGATGGATAAATCATTTAATAGCGAAGTACGAGTGCTGGCATCAACGATATCAGTCGATGCATGATACGCAGGGTGATCGACACCCATGCTGAGCACGGCTCCCTGATGCAATGACTCGATCATTTTGGAGGTAAGCTCAAAGCGCAGGAAATGAACCGACGAAGTTTTTTCGCTGGTTTCCCGTTCCAAATCTTCATCAGCAATTGCGTAAACTGGTGCAAATCCGGCAATTTTAACCCAAACCTTATCTTCGATGCCTACCATGGTGGTGAGTTTGGCTGCACGTATGTTTGGATCGGGGTATTCGATCATCATGGTGGCCTTCCAGTTGCTGCCACTGGGGATTAATGGGGTGTAAGTTTCAAGCTCATGAATAATTTCTTCTTCCTGAAATATACGTTCTACGTGCAACATCTCCTGAACTTGGTAGCGAATGGTCAATGCATCCTCAAAGATCAACGTGATGTTTTCTCCCAGAAAGATTTTGCGATTTTTTTTATGCGCCATCACTTGAGCACGGAAATCCTTGCGTATTTTGGCGTAGGCTTCCAGCGTCAACAGGCTGTCACGGGTCATTGGAGTCATGAGTTCTTCATTGGGTTGAGAGATATTGATAATGGGCGGATCAGGATCGGCCGCCGGCTGGTGATCGATATGGTCGGTATTGATACCATAGGCCATCCATAATAACGTGAGCGGGTGTAGTTTTTGCGCTTTACTTTCACCGATGCCTTGTTCGATATGTCGTGCGGCAATCGCACAATCCGAACTGATGTAATCCGGATTTGAAGCAGCCATTTGCTTGAAAACCGGGCGACCGATTTTCATGGAGTCCGCGAAGTGCTCGCTTTTTACACCCCAGGTACCATCATGGCCTGAGCAACGCTCGACGACATTGATATTGGTGTTCGGTATAAGTTGCAGGATATCGCGAGTTTTCTTGCCGATATTTTGTACGCGTTGATGACAGGGAATGTGATAAGCCACAGTGCCCAGTGATTTCTTGAAATCCGTTTTCAGTAAATTATCTTGGTTTCGTAACGATAAGTATTCAAACGGGTCGAACATGGCGGCAGCGACAGCCTGAACCGATTCATCATCAGGAAACATCAGCGGCAATTCCTGTTTGTACATCAATGTACAAGAAGGTACTGGGGAGAGGATGGCATAGCCCTCTTGTGCCAATTTCAGTAAATGGGGAATATTTTTGTTTTTAAGTTTTTCCACTGTTTCCAAATCGCCCAGTTCCAGCTTTGGCATGCCGCAACAAGCCTCTTTCTCTACCAGACAGGTTGGAATTTCGTTGTGTTCCAGTATCTTCAGTAAATCATGCCCGATGCCAGGTTCGTTATAGTTAATGTAGCAAGTGGCATAAATGGCAATCTTTCCGGGCGTGCGTGCGCCATTGATGACTGCAAAAGTATCGTTAGGTTGCGCGCTGGAACGAAATTTATTTGCGGCATACTCGGGCAGCTTTCTATCGGCATGAATTCCCAGCATGCTATCCAT
Source organism: Nitrosomonas sp. Nm84 (assembly GCF_003201565.1). GTDB lineage: Bacteria > Pseudomonadota > Gammaproteobacteria > Burkholderiales > Nitrosomonadaceae > Nitrosomonas. The sequence continues at coordinate 8,803 of NZ_QJJP01000038.1, forward strand.
TAACTTGCGGGTAGCCGGTGTTGTGTTAATGGTATTGACCGTTTGAACCACCACTGGGATGGTTGCTAGCTTGCCCATCAAGTCGGTGTTAGAGAGTAACTGGTCGCGAAAACCGGCACCTTTGTTTTTATATTTAACTGCTTTGGCGCGCAACATCAGATGCGGAAAATCAATATTCCACTCATGCGGAGGTACATAAGGACACTTGGTCATGAAGCACATGTCGCAGAGGTAGCAACGATCGACAACCTCTCCGAGCTGATTTTTATCGACGCTGTCAAGTTCGCCGGTGGCGCTTTCATCAATCAGATCAAACAAGCGCGGGAATGCTGTGCACAAATTGACGCAACGCCGGCATCCGTGGCAAATATCGAAAACCCGTTCCATTTCCTGATTCAAACTGGTTTCGTTATAGAAATCAGGATTCTTCCAGTCGATCGGGTGACGTTTAGGGGCTTCAAGACTGCCTTCACGAGTAGCCATAGATGAATATCAGTGTGTCAGAAGTTGTTGAACCAATACTGGGGTTTAACCGAACAACACGATACCATGGATAAACCCCAGTGCTGCTAAGTACGACGATCTTGCCGTATAGTGGATTAATCAGCCAGGCTATCCAATGCGCGTTGGAAGCGGTTGGCATGAGAACGTTCAGCCTTGGCTAGTGTTTCAAACCAATCAGCAATTTCATCAAATCCTTCATCACGCGCTATTCGTGCCATGCCTGGATACATATCAGTATATTCGTGCGTTTCACCCGCAATAGCGGTTTTCAGGTTATCACGGGAAGGGCCGAAAGGCATGCCGGTAGCCGGATCGCCGCAATTTTCGAGATATTCCAGATGACCGTGCGCGTGGCCGGTTTCGCCTTCAGCAGTGGAACGGAATACAGCGGCCACATCATTTTGCCCTTCCACATCGGCTTTAGCAGCAAAATACAAATAACGACGATTGGCTTGAGATTCACCGGCAAAAGCGGCTTTCAAATTTCCTTCGGTTTTAGATCCTTTGAGTTCCATAATTTTCTCCTTTTTAATTGTACGAGCTTAACTATATTTATTATTAGTCACACAAAAAACAATTTTGATTAGCTGAGAAACGCAGGCATGAAGTGATGAGTGTGCATCTTGCCAAAGTTAGCTTCAGTGTAATCAGAGCATGGCGAGTGCGTAAAAATACAAAGTTCAATGCGTGCAAAGAGACTATCGAAGGGTTTATGGATTGTCAACTATAAGCGTTGTTTCGATGTGCTTCACTATAGAGAAATGACGAAGAAATTGTGCTCGATACGCAAATTATTTGAGACAAAATGGTATCGTATGGTGTAATTCGCTACTGTGTTTGGGTTTTGTTAAATAATTTATAGGGTATGGCACAGATGCAACCCACCGTAATCATCAATCAACATCGCCATACGGCACTAATCGTTGCAGTGCAAGGTAAAAATTTGCTTGTCATCAAATTAGGTAAGGGGAAACTGACAGTCACCCCACTGTCTCCGGAAAAAATTAAGATTCAGGGTTATACGACCAGTGATTATTCACCGAAACTTGCGGCACAGTCCTATTTGCAGCACGGAGCAGGCGTAAGCGAGAGAGCCAAAAAACATCTTGAAAAGATTGCCTGTGGAGAATATTCCAATAGTCTGATGTTTACTTAAATTTTATTGGGTTATATTTGCTGTTGTTTATAGTCGCGTAGTCACATGGTTACAAAGCATGCTTGACTAAATATCTACCCCTACGTATATTGACCTTGCAGAAGGGATTGTTTTTCATGCAGTTACTTGTTTTTCCAAAAAAACCATTGCACAACAGAATTCAAGTCCTATGATATTAGGCGTATAAAACCAGAGTATTTTTAGATATTTCAGTTTACTTCGTGCCATCGATTACACGATACAATGAGGTTGTCACTAGTGAGTGGCGACCTACTCTTCTGGGAACAAGTATCCTTGCGGGATCTCATCCAGTCACATACAAGGCCTCGGCAGCGGCGAAGAACGAAACCAGGACAACTGATGGATCTAGGTGAATTCAAGGAAGCACTTAAATTCACTCGTTACATGAACCCTAGTCTAATTCCTCATGATGAAAAATGTATATGCCAATTTATATAGAAAGTATGTTCGTCCGTATCGCGGTTCCAAGACCGGACCATGGCGATGGCTTTTTGGTACCCAAGCGGCATTGCAGTCTGTATCCTCAGCCGGATCACTAGTACTGGATCGCTTACGCTTCGCTTTTAAACGTAGTGACATCAAACTGTTATATGCCCATAACGATTCGATTAGCTTCGAAATTACTTGCATTAATCTGCTTCGCAGACCGGACAAGCGACAGTTTATTGAGAAGCAATTCGGCGAGGCGGGTTTTGATTTTAAAATTTTTCCAGCAGTCGATGGATTGGAAATTGATACCGATCAATTGATAAAGGATGGCATATTAGCGCCTGATAATTTTTGTCCGGTCACAGGTATACCGTTGATTCCAGAGCAGATAGGTGCATATCTTTCTCATTACGAACTGTGGAAAACAGCGCTCAAATCGTCCAATAAAGTATCGCTTATTCTCGAGGATGATGCCTTAATGGTCTGTGATAAGCCGACACTGGAAGAATTTGTACGCCATATTCCAGCAGATACCGACTTATTCTTTATAAACCGCAGAAGAAACAAGATCAAACATATTAGTCTGCATGCATCGAAATTTGCATGTGATTTTTGGGGACTGACTGCTTATTTTCTTACTAAACAAGGCGCGGAGAAGCTGATTAATTTGTCTCTACCCATTCGTAAAAGCGCTGATGAGTCAATTAATGAGCTAAACAAAAACGGCATGATCAAGTGTTATTGCTCACGGCAAGAGTTGATAGTGGAATGCAGTAACTCCAAGGATACACAAAACTTTCGTTTCGCCAGTGATATTATCGATCGGACGGAAAAGTGATTTCCAAGGATTAGTACTGTAGAAGTGATAGGAAATGTTCATTTTTCGGCTACCTTTAAAGGCTTTGTAGGCTCTGATCGAAACAGATAAGGCGTAGCCAGTTCGTATCCCTGAACATAGTCGACGCCTATTTCTTCAAGTAACTTTAATGTTCCTGTATTCTCAACCCATTCAGCAATTGTCTTCAATCCCATTACGTGCCCGATATGATTAATGGATTCGACCATTGCTCGATCAACTGGGTCGTTGAGTATGCCTCTAACCAACTGCCCGTCAATTTTGAGGTAATCCAACGGAATATTCTTCAAATATCCAAATGAAGATAAGCCGCTACCGAAATCATCCATCGAAAAATGACAACCCAGTTCTTTAAGCGTCAAAATGAATTTCATGACATGTTGTAGATCCGCCAACGCAACATTTTCGGTAATTTCAAAACAAATACTGGATGGATCGCTGATGTGGGTCTTTAGATTCGCTACTACAAAATCAAGAAAATCTTCGTTTCCCAATGCATGCGCTGATAGATTGATCGCATACATATTCTTGGATCGGCGCTGCGAACGAGTTTTGAGTAGTTTGAATGATTCCTCGACTACCCAACGATCAATTGCCAGCATCTGATCATATCGTTCGGCAGAGGGGAGAAACGAGCCGGGGAAGATCAATTGATTCTGCTCACCTTGTAGACGCAACAGAAATTCACCGTGTTCTTCAAGCTCATTTTTATTGGAAATAGCGATGATCGGTTGAAAATATAAGCATAGTCGCTGATTTTCGATAGCTTTTTGCAAGCGTGGCAACCATTGCATTTCGCCGGATCTTTTTTGCAACACATTATCATCGGATTGATAAATATGAACCCGGTTTCGTCCTCGATCCTTGGCGGCAAAACAAGCGCTATCTGCTGCGCTCAATGCGCTCACTAGGCCCTCATTATTATAGGTAATTGGGAATAATCCGATACTGACGCCAATGGTGAAAGTTTTATCCTGCCACTGAAAGCGGAAGTTTTGTACTAATTCACGCAGTGCATTGGCAACTTGTATCGCTTCATTTTTCGGGCAATGTTCCAAAATGATTCCGAACTCATCACCCCCTAGTCGTGCCAGAGTGTCGCGCGTGCGCAGCTTGGAGTGTAACAGCGCCGTTACCTGGCGCAGCAACTCATCGCCTGCGGTGTGTCCACAGGTGTCGTTGATGACTTTAAATTGATCCAGGTCGAGATATAACAGTGCGTGGATATCGTGTGTACGAATCGATGTTAGAATTTTGTTGAGGCGATTTTCAAATTCATCGCGATTCAACAAGCCGGTTAAGGAATCATGTGCTGCTTGATAAGCGAGTTTTTGCGTCAATTTGCGTTGTTCCGTGACATCCCGAAAAGTCAATACAGCGCCGATCACGTCTTTTTTGTGACTTAAAATCGGTGCTACGGAATAATCGATAATGCATTCCTGTTTATTTTTTTGGACCAATAAGCACTCTTGGTTTCTACCGGATTTGTCGGATTTGTTCAGGCACTCCGTGAGTGGATTCTCGATCGGCACTTGTGTTACTACATCCTTAATACGAAAAATATCCTGTAAGGAAGCACCATTTGCATCATTGTTAAGCCAGCCGGTAAATAATTCCGCAATTGGATTCAGATAAGTGATCTTTCCTAAAGAATCGGTAGTGATGACTGCGTCACCAATACTGGCCAATGTAACCTGGAAGAGTTCTTTTTCCTGATGTAAGATTTCGTTGGACAGGGCGAGTGCTTCAGTACGTTCAGCCACACGTTGTTCCAGTTGCTCCTTAGCATTTTGCAATGCTTTCTGCGTAAGATCTTTTTCTAAGATTTGCGTTTGCAATTCCTGATTCATCGCATTCAGATAATCTTTGGCTCGGAGTAAACGATTTAATAGATCAAAATTATCAAATCGAAATTTAAGGGAATCTGTAATTGTGTAGTGAAGCTGATGCGAAATCTTGCCTATCAAGATAGCAAATAGTAGATAAGTGCATGCTATCGCAATATAGGTATCACTTTCATGAGTGACCACTTGGTAGAGATAAGGAAAAACGACAGGTATGGCGAAGGCTAGAAAAGCATTTTTGTAAGATGATAAGGTAGACATTGCCCCCGCGATCATGCCTCCAAGCAGAAAAGCCAGGAATAATTGGTGAACTGCACTGCTTTCAACAAAAAAGATGCCCCCTGCTGTACCCCAGGCTACGCCCGACAGAAATACACCCAGTACAAAGAGACGGCCCCAAACGGTTGATTCAGCGACTGAAGGGTTTTCTCGAAAATATGCCTTGACTAGTAAAAACCTGATAAAAGTAAGGAGAAAAACCGCTGTTAGCCATCCCAGAAGCCAGCTCTTTGGGGCATAATCCCAAAAGACCAAAACGAGAGCCATCGCAATGAAGAGCGTACCAAGTAAAGCAGACACTGCTTGCTGGTAAAGCAACTTTATTTGTTCTGCAAGCAGAGCGGCAGAATAATCGGATTGCTGAAGCTGAGAATCTTCGTTATGGTCGTCCAACATTGATCCTTTGTAATCATTTTTCATTGTTGGTTAGCGATATAAATTGTACGCATTTTGTTGATCAATTTCCTATTAATCCGCGCAATTAATAAGGAATTATTGAAATGAAAACAGGCTTAATTTAAGTTAGGAAGAGTGAATTCTCAAGAAGTATAACCATAATCAATCTAAGCCGCTCTCGCGAAATGGGTTGGTTTTTTACTTCTGATCGTGGGATATATCCTATTGATAATATAACAATTATACTCAAGAATTCAGGTGAGCAATAGAACCGATTAGGATTGACTGTCTTAAATGCTGACTAAATTTAATGATTACTAATAGAAAAACCACTAGGAGTAAAATCATCAAATTAAATAATGCTACCGCTTATTCTGGTCATAGCAGTATCACTTTTATAAGTTTCTTTATCATTTTCTTTTCGATACCGGCAATGAGTGCCGGTATCGCAGTGATGGAACAGAGTGTTAAAGAACTAGGGCAGGCGTTTTCCGGTGCTCCAACCAACATTAATGACGGCAGCATGGTATTTTTTAACCCCGGTGCGATGAGTCAAGTTCGAGGTAAGCTAGTCTCTATGGCAGGATATGTTGTTGCGCCATCTACAACTTTTCACAACAGTACTTCACAGTTGAGTCCGGCGCTTGGCGGTGCGCCGCTTAAAGGTAATGATGGTGGAAGCGATGCAGCTAATCTGGTATTTATTCCTAATGTTTATTATGTTCAAGAACTGACAAATCGGGTGGCATTCGGTTTTGGACTTAATACGCCTGTCGGTATGCGAAACAGCTATGATTCGAACTGGAAAGGGCGCTACCAGGCGATTGACTCGGAAATCTCAGTGCTGAACTTTAATCCATCCTTATCCTTAAAAGTAACAGAAAAGCTTTCATTCGGAGCCGGTTTCAATGTGCAATACCTGCGAACCAGGTTAACCAATGCCATTGATTTTGGAACCATTTGTCTTCAAGCACTGGGGCCGGCACCCTGTGCCGGTCAGGGATTGCTGCCGCAAGCGGCGGATGGACATGCTTCACTTAAAGGCGATAGCGTTGGGTTTGGTTATAACCTTGGCGCTTTCTATGCGTTGAATCAAGATACGCATTTGGGTGTGAGTTATCGTTCCAGAGTTACGCATGACGTGCATAGCAATGCAAACTTTTCTGTACCCGATAGTGCGGCAGTTTTGACACAGGGCGGCAGTTTTGTCGACACCCATGCGCGCACTTCGGTCACACTGCCAGATAATGTATTATTTGGTTTTTCCCATCGCTTCAATCCGCGCTGGACAATTTCTGCAGATGCACTGTGGACGCATTGGAGTCTGATACGCGAGCTTAGAACGGATTTTTTATCGGCACAGCGCGATGACGTGGCGGATCTAAAATGGCAGGATACATGGCGCTATGCCTTTGGTATTAGCTATCTTTCCGAAAACAATAAATGGACGATGAGAACTGGATTTGCGTATGATCAAACGCCAGTTCCGAATGCACAGCATAGATCACCGAGGATTCCTGACAGCAGTCGCTACTGGTTAACGGTTGGCTTAACGTATGCGCTGCTAAAAAATGTCAATATACATGCTGCTTATGCACACTTGTTTATGGATAATGCTGCGATTAATCGGCGCGGAGCAACCGCAGATCTTCTCGCCGGGCAATATTCCGAACAAGCCAATATTGGCGGCCTGCAAATGGATTGGCGTTTCTGATCAATCCATGGGTTACTGAAAAATTATCGTTGATTGGGGTATCTTATCCTGCCAAGGGATTCTGGCATGGTAAGAAATATTATCACGAATAAAAATTGAGGCAATCCATGGATAAAAAAGCACAAATCAACTTCTGGTTTATCATTGTGGCAATACTGAGTCTGCTATTGATACAGAATTTATATTCGCAATACACTCAGGTTAAACCTATTCCGTACAGTCAGTTTCAACATTTCCTGGAACAGGGACGTGTTGCCGAGATCGCAATTACGCAAAATCAAATCTTTGGTACGCTCAAAGAACAGCATGCAGACGGATTTAAGGATTTTGTGACCACGCGCGTAGAGCCTGGGTTGGCTGAGATATTGGACAAACACAATGTAGTTTATACCGGTGTCGTACAAAGTACCTGGTTGCGCGATTTACTTTCCTGGGTTGTGCCCACGGCGATTTTAGTCGGTATTTGGTTTTTTATTATGCGGCGTATGGGCGGCAATATGAGCAGTGGATTGATGTCGATCGGTAAAAGCCATGCCAAAGTGTTTGTGGAGAAGGAAACCAAAGTAACTTTTGATGATGTGGCGGGCGTTGATGAAGCCAAGGAAGAATTGGTTGAAATCATCAACTTCTTGAAAAATCCTGTTGATTATGGCCGCTTGGGTGGTCGCGCACCTAAAGGGATCTTGCTGGTAGGGCCGCCAGGTACAGGTAAAACATTACTGGCACGCGCTGTGGCGGGTGAGGCCGGGGTACCGTTCTTTTCTATTTCCGGTTCGGAATTTGTCGAAATGTTTGTCGGTGTGGGGGCAGCCAGGGTGCGTGATTTGTTCGAGCAAGCGCGGCAAATGGCGCCAGCCATTATCTTTATTGATGAGCTGGATGCGCTGGGTCGTGCGCGTGGTGCCTATGGATTAGGCGGAGGGCATGATGAGAAAGAGCAAACACTGAATCAGTTGCTGTCAGAATTGGACGGCTTCGATTCCAGCAGCGGAATTGTGTTACTGGCCGCGACCAATCGACCGGAAATTCTTGATCCGGCGTTATTGCGCGCCGGACGGTTTGACCGGCAAGTGCTGGTAGACCGGCCCGATAAAATCGGGCGTGAGCAAATCCTTGTGGTGCATGCAAAAAAGGTGAAGTTGCATACTGATGTGAAAATCGAGCAAATTGCCGCTTTGACGCCCGGATTCACTGGTGCGGATCTGGCAAACCTTATCAATGAAGCTACACTGCTGGCCACGAGACGCGGTGCTAACAATGTGACCATGGAAGATTTCAATAATGCCATCGAACGTATTGTCGCAGGGTTGGAGAAACGCAATCGTCTATTGAACCCCGATGAGCGGCGCGTGGTGGCATTCCATGAACTAGGCCATGCCATGGTGGCATTGGCACTGCCGCGTACTGACGAGGTACACAAGGTATCGATTATTCCGCGCGGCATCGGCGCATTGGGTTATACCATTCAACGTCCGACGGAAGATCGCTACCTGATGACGCGTGTGGAGTTACAAAATAAAATGGCGGTGTTGCTGGGTGGGCGTGCAGCCGAGCAAATCGTGTTTAGCGAAGTATCCACAGGGGCAGCGGATGACCTGGTGCGTGCCACCGATATTGCTCGCGCCATGGTGCTGCGCTATGGCATGAGTGAAACTCTGGGCAATGTGGCCTATGACCGGGAACAATCGGTTTTTCTACAAAACAATATTCCAATGCCACAGAATCGTAATTACAGCGAAGAAACCGCCAACAAGATTGATATTGCTGTACGTGAACTGGTTGATCAAGCACTGGAGCGCGCAATCAATATTCTGCAAACCAATCGAACCTTACTGAATCAGACTGCGGAAGAATTATTGCAACATGAGACCCTGAATCAGCCTGAGATTTATAAATTAAAGCAGGCGATCACCTCGAATACGTTTTAACGACCTGTTAACAGGTCAATTATTGGCAGCCTGTAGTGCATCGCTATGCAGATAAGATGGAATCAATACCCGGATGGGCCTTGGGCTGATACAAAAATCAACGGTGCTTTCCGCCTCGATATCGCGATTGCGGAAGTAATCGCCATCGACTTGCAACGGATAAGATTGCTGATGCAGGGTACATGCAATATGTTTCCCTGAAAAATATTGCATGGGCAGATTCGCGGGTTTGTGTTGCAGGATTTTCATGGCTTTGATCAGCTCATGCTGATGCCGTGCTCCCGGTAGGAAACCCAAAACAAGCTCGTTCTTTGATGGATCAGCGCTTGGCACGAGTTGTAAATTTCTGGCATACGCTGAGTTGTTGGCCACGATGATATATCCGGACCCATGATCAATGACTTGTTCTCCATCAACGCTGACGGATACCGTCGGATGATGCAAGGCGCACAACGCTTTAAGTCCATGCCAGATATAAATCGAATCATTCAACGGCCCTTTCCGTTTGCCGATATTCTTGACCGTCAGTGAATCCAGGCCCATGGATGCCATATGAAAGAAAGGTTTTTCCCCTTGAATTCCTTGGCCGCTGATTAAGCCATAGAATTGCTGCAGGCATGTTCCTGCATCGATTGCCCGAAGCAAGTCATCGGCGCCGGTACTCATTTCATAGGAACGTGCAAATAATGATTCATTGCCACCCGGGATGGCATAAATCGGTGTGTCTGTTTTGTTGATGGCATCCAGCAATTTTCTGATGGTGCCATCTCCGCCGACTACCACGACAAGATCACTGGCTGCAATATCGTCTGTAATGCGCGTATAACCTTTCATCTTTTTTTCAGAGGTGCGCACGGTAACGGTTTTTCCTTGCAAGGCCAATGCCATTTCCAACCTGCAGGCGAGTGTCTCGGTATTGCCTGCACTGGATATCGGGTTATAGATAATCAGGATTTTTTGCGGTGACGGTATTTTGATGATCAGCTGATCAGGTTGAAATAAGTAATTATCTTTCATCAAAGTCTAATATTCAGTTAAGCACATGCAACGGGCGATACGGTTACCCCCGACCAAATCTGCTGGTACCATGATCGATCAATCGGCGGCATGCCATCCTTGATCCATTGCACCAGATACCGGGCAGTATTCGGATAAGTGACGCGAACGGCCTGGGTTGCATAGAGCCATTGCTCAATCACCGCAGCATCTATGGTGTGCATCATTTGCCCGTAACCTAACGTTTGCAGCGCCAGCGCATTGGATACCTGCTCCATCTGTGCATGTACCGGCTTTACCAGGATTTTCTTGCCCAGCTGTAACGATTCGCTGGCTAATTCAAAACCGGCGTTGCAAATGATGCCTGCACAATCCGCCAAATCGCTTTGAAAGCCTTCCAGCGATAATGGTTTGCAGTGAATGTGTTCATGTGCGGATGGTATGATCTCAGGGGAATAATTAAAAAATTCGAATGCCTTGAATGGCGCCAAAATTGCCATCACATGATGTTGATCTTCAAACGGCAGGTAGACGACGATTTTATTTTTTTGTGTTTGCTGTTGCGCGATGGGTGTTTCAATCACCGGTGGCAGAATGGGTTGATCAAAATGATGCCAATGCAAACCGATGCCGGTACTCACTGGCGCAAAATTTCTCATGACAGTTTCAGACAACGGATCATTACCCGCGCGCGGAATGTCGTATTGAAACGCATATTGATGGCTGATGCCGATGGTTTTCTTGTTTTGCCGGCGCGCTGCCCAGGCAGTTACCGGTTCGTAATCGCAAATAACCAAATCGTAGCTACTCAAGTCCAACTGTTTGATGTCTCTCAGGAAATGCAGCGGCTTGGATTGAAATACTGTTTTTAGGTGATTGATTTTGCCGTTCTGAGTACTGAAAGTCAGACCTTGACGCCATTGATAGCCGTTGAAAGCATGCATATCGAAAAACTTATCCTGCGGCCTGCCGCTAAATTGATAAGTCACTTCAAAATTCGCAGCATGTAATTCCCTGGCCATAATCCGGCCGCGCGTGATATGACCGTTACCGGTTCCTTGAATACCATAAAATATTTTCATGTTAGTGTGACTTCCCGACGGATTGGCGTGGCGTTGAATGCGAGCCTGAATCATGGCCTTATTCAACGAGACCAACAAAGTTTAGCGATCTGCGATGACAAAAAAATGACGGTTTTTTGGCGTTTATGTGACAGTTTCATGGATATTGGATTATTGAAGCGTCAACCGGAGTGGCCGTTATCCAGTGGTTCATGAGTGGCAGCTTGCAGTGAATTAATGGCGCTTCTGGTCAGTTAACTGTTTTGCATCCATTGGTGGATTTGTCGACATTGATCGGCATGCCAAAGACTCCTGCGAAGATTGATTCGCTGATTGAATGGGAGGAATTACGTCTGAAGCTTACGGGTTCATACAAGCGTGAGTTAAATTACTTACGGCAAAGCCGGAGGTAGTTTAACTCACGTATTTACGTGCATTATCTTACAAAAAATATACTATTTTTAAATTTAATCAGATGCTTATGTTTTTTTTGGAAGCTCTACATAGGTAATATCAGCGGCCCAAACTTGATTGGGTTGATTGATTACCTTATCTTACCTTACCTTACCTTTGAGCAGATAAGGATATATCTTGTGTTGTTTGGCTGGAATACGGGTTCCCGATTTGGGCGCGGTGCTGATAATATCCAGAGTCTTCATCATGGATGCCGCTTTCTTGTGGCCAATCAGTATTTCCTAGCGCAAAAACCACGTGGCGTAGTTGCGCGAACTATATCGTGGTGTTTTTAGGTATTGCTCGTCCATCTTTCGCAGCAAAGTCAGTTCCGCATTAGTAGCTGGCTGCGACTGATAGTAATAGGTCGAACGTGCCAAACTCAGCAATTGACATTGGCGTGTTTGGCTAAGCTTCTCGTTAAGCTCAGTCATCATCTTGCGTTTCGCCGCACTTAATGATCGAGCTTTCTGGCTAGAAAATCGCGTTTTACCGTCAGTTGTCCTATGACTCGATATAAATCGTCTGTGGTTTGTCCGCTTTCTTTGCAAGCATCGCTATTCCTGGAAAACAACTCAGCCGCTAGTGCAATGAGTTGCCGTTTCCAACTATTGATCTGTGTGGGATGTATCTCATAACGTGCCGCCAACTGCGGGATGGTTTCGTCTCCTCTTATCGCCGCTAGCGCTACTTTCGACTTGAATTCACCGGAATTGTGTACGCGTTTCTTGCTCATGATCATGATCCTCTTTAGTGTCCATAATAGAGCTTAACAACCTGTCCAGTTTTGTGATACCACTTTAGTAATGCGTTTTCTAGGTTTAAATCTAGAAGGGTGCCATAATTTCATCCTCATCTCCAGTTTCGTATCTTCATTTTATGAAGCTTCGGATTCTACGAGAATCTGAATACCTAAGTTGCAATATAGTATAAAAGAAAGTAACATTAAGTCCTTTTTTCTATCGAAGAGGGTTGGAGGGCTTTTATGGCTAACAGCGCACAAGCAAGGAAGCGTGCAAGGCAAGCTGTCAAACGAAGAGAACATAATGTTAGTTTGCGGTCAAAATTGCGTACTGCTATTAAATTTATAAAGAAAGCAATAGGATCGGGTGATAAAGTAGCAGCTCAACGTGCATTCAATAGTTCTATAGGGACTGTAGATGCGATTGCTGATAAAGATATTATTCATAAAAATAAATCTGCGCGCTATAAAAGCCGATTATCTGCTGCGATTAAGATGATGGCTTAGTTAACTTGCAATTTCCCGTGGTCTTGTCGGGGGGAGTTTTAGTAATATAGAATTGTCAATCTGAGCTAACATCTGCGAATGAGTTAGCATAGCTAAGTGCAAGCAGTTGGCTTAGCTAATCAGGCTAAAAAATAGTATTTGAGAGTTAATTACATCGAAAATATTAAAGTAAGGGTGAGGATATTTTGAGAAAATTAATCTTTGTTAATCTCTATGGTTAAATTCTTGACAGTGAGGGATTGACTAAGTAGTCTAGGTGAGAGCAAGGGGATAGGATAAGGACTTGCGGGCAAGAATAAGAAGAAGAGGGAAGTAGGAA
>NZ_QJJP01000039.1 GCF_003201565.1 Nitrosomonas sp. Nm84
CCTGTCATTCATCGCTCCTTTTTAAAGTAACGATGAACTAAAACACTCTCTTAGGCAATCACGCTATTTTGTCCAATTTGCGCTGACGGGATACAATATAATTTAATCAGATATTTATACTTTTTTAACAAGCTCTGGTTAGTCGCATCTGACGGACTCTGAGCGTGTAAAGCTGTCTATCCGTGTCAGAGTTCAATTCTGCTCTAGGGTTGTACAATTGTGGAAGGCTACTTTGCTAGCCCGTCGGAGTTGTTTCTATCACAATTTTAACGGTTTCTGGAAAAATCATTTCTCTAACCGTTTTTTGGAGAATTGAAGCCGTATATTTGTTTGCTTATTTGGTTTTCCTATGGGGATAGATAGGATTTATAATGGATGTGCATTCATATAGTGAGTATTAATACGCGTATGATTTGTATTAAAGTTTCTTATCAGATTGTCGTAACTGAATTGAAGAAGATATTTATAATTACTGATCGTAATATTGTGGTTAATGCGGTGAAGTTGAAGGTGTGTTCGGTTAAATGCTGCTTTATTATATTTTAAATCATAAAGGTGAAATTCTATGGTAGTAACATGTGCGCGGATGAAATTGATAGGATTGGCATTGTTTTCTATTCTGGTTTTTTCTGCTTGTGATAATCAACCTAAGGAAAAGAAGCCAGGACAAGCATTAGTTAGTATTAATGGTCAAGAGGTTACTACACTTCAACTTAATGATGAAATAAGGCGTGCTGGTGTGCGTGCCGAACAGTATGAAGCATCCAGCAAACAATTGCTAGAGTCGTTAATCGCTCGTCAATTGATTGTAGATGAGGCTATACGTAGCAAGCTTGATCGAACGCCGGATGTCATGCAAGCGCGTGAGAGAGCTAATGCGCAGATTATTACGCAGGCATATTTGCAGGGTATAGTGAGTAAAATTACTAAACCATCCGAGGTCGAGATTAATGAGTATTATCGGAAGCATCCAGAGTATTTCGCACAACGCAAACAATTTGATTTAACGATATTGCGCATTGCTACCAAAGATCTTAGCAGCGAATTAAGAGCAGTGATAGATACTGCTAAGTCTACTAGTGAAGTTGCAGCTTGGCTTGATAAAAAAAATGTGCAGTATTTTCGCAACTTGGCGTCGCGCAGTACTGCGGATTTGCCACTGGAAATGGTGACAATGATGCGAGAGAAAGGCAAGAGCCATGTTTTTGTCATTAATGAGCAAGAAAATAGTTTGCTAATTTCTGTCAATGAGATTAAAGATAGTCCGATCACAGCTACTGATGCTGCATTACAGATTGAGAGATATTTAACCAATCATAAATATAAGCAGGCAATTGATGCAGAAATTGCCCGTTTGCGTTTATCAGCAAAAATAGAATATCTTAATGCTAAGGCGCCAGCACGGAACACGGAAAAGCCAGCTACTCAACCAATTGACGATATAAATTATCCTGAGACTGTAGGTAATTTAAGTCTGCCTGAACCTGTTTCGGAAGGGGCAATTGAGCGTGGTATCATGGGGCTAAAGTAAAATAAAAACATATAACTCTCTTGCTGTATCTTAGGAGTTTATTTTTTAGAAAATTAATGTGGTATCTCAAAAAATTATGGATAAATGGATATTTAAGGCATTTGTTATGAATAAAACGAAGCTGTTATGGCTAATACTAATTTTTGTGCTCTCGTGGATGATTTTCGTTGGCAGTGCAGTTGCTGGAAAGCTGAAGGAAAGTGTAATAGGGCCAGGGGATACACTAAAAATATTTGTCTATGGACATCCAGATCTTGCTACAGATACGAAAGTAAGCGAAACAGGAAATATTACCTTTCCATTGCTGGGCGAGGTGTTTGTTGGTGGATTAACGCCATCTGCTGCTGAGAGAAAGATAGTAAATCTACTGGAAAGTCGTGACATCTTACGCAAGCCTCAAGTTAATGTTTTTGCTGCTTCACTGCAGAGTCAGATGGTATCTGTACTCGGTTATGTTCGTAATCAAGGACGTTATCCAATCGAAGGAAAGCGAAGTTTAACGGATATTCTTGCTATGGCGGGAGGGATAATGCCTGATGGGGGGGAAGTAGTTACTTTGATTCGCTCAGATGGAGACAAATCTACTAAGGAGGTGATTGATGTTTTGGAGATGATTCGCTCCAGTGATTTAACTCGGAATTTAATTGTGCGAAGTGATGATTTGATCTATGTTGAACGAGCTCCACGGTTTTACATCTATGGTGAGGTGCAGCGTGCTGGGGCTTACAGGCTTGAACGCAATATGACAGTTATGCAAGCATTGTCAGTAGGAGGAGGGCTAACTCAACGGGGTACTGAGCGCGGTCTAAGAATTCAACGTCGTGATGCTGAAGGTAATTTGCAGATATTGACTGTCAATTCTAGTGATTGGGTTCAACCGGATGACGTAATATATATCAAGGAAAGTTTATTTTGATATTTTTGCTTTTTGTCGTGGACGATAAAAGAATGTTAGTGCTTGAACCATTCAAGATGCGATTATTAAGTGCCCGTTATATATCAAGGTAATGTTGTAAATAAGAGGGTGCTAGGTGTATGAGAATTGTATCTGAGAGGTTTTTCATAAATTCATCATATTAGCCGCAATTGGTAGAAGTGCTCATGATGATTGATTATGTTGTGATATGCCGATGACTGGATTAGATAAAAGTTATTTATTCTTTGTGGGTATATGCATTCGTAACTAGGAGGAGAGAGGAGGTGGGCGGTATGATCAATAAAGCTAGTTATAGGATAGGTTGCATAGAATGGATGATGGTTTTTGCGCGTATTGAGATGCTCATCAACGCAAGGCTAAGACTTTACCAGTGGTGTTTGGTTAAGTCAGAAATGAGATTCCAACTATTATGAATTACTCCCGATTTTTTCTCATTGTGTTGGCTCGTCGCAAGATTATTTTGCTGGCACTTATAGTGACTGTATTGACTACCTTGGTAGTTAGTTTGTTATTGCCAAAAAGCTATAAGTCGGCAGCAACCCTAGTGCTAACTCATAAAGGTCCTGATCCTGTGACTGGAGTTATTTTGTCTGCACAGCAGATTACGGGTTATATGGCCACTCAATTAGATGTCATTAAAAGTTCTAAAACTGCGCTAATGGTGGTGGATCAACTTAAACTTGATCAGAGTGAAGTCGTAAAAAAACAGTTTGAGGATAGCGGTACCACTATGGAGTTACGTGATTGGTTGGCTAATTTTCTTCTTAAGAACTTGGATGTTGAGACTGCACGTGATAGCAGCGTGATTCGAATAAATTTTATGAGTGTGGATCCCGTGTTTGCTTCAATCGTTGCCAATGCTTTTGCGAACGCTTATCAAGAGATAAGTGTTCGTCTTACAGTAGAACCTTCACAAAAAGCAGCGACCTATTTCACCAGTCAACTTAACTTGTTACGTGACAGATTGGAAACAGCACAAAAAAAACTGACGGCATATCAGCATGATAGTGGGATCATTGATGCAGATTTTCGTCTTGACGTTGAGACAAGACGACTAAATGATCTTTCTAGTCAATTAGTGGTTGCGCAAGCGGAGCTGATAGGGACAGCATCGGAGAAGGGGAGTAATTATCGCGGTGGTGAGGCCAATAGTGTTGTTAAGAATTCAATGATTAATAACCTTAAGATAGATTTATCCCAGGCAGAATCTAGATTCTCTGAAATTTCACAGAAATTGGGACGCAATCATCCTAGCTATATAGGAGCGAAAGCGGAGGTGGAGAAATTGCGATCTGAACTCAATAAGCATATCAAAACTACTACCGATAACGCTATCAGCCAAGTGACCGAGATTCGTGCTGCACTTGAAGAACAAAGAACTAAAGTACTTTCTCTTAATCGTGCAAGAGATGAACTTCAACTTCTCACCAGAGAAGTTGAAGGAGCTCAACAGGCATATAACAGTGCTATGCAGCGCTTAAATCAGACTACTCTTGAAGGGCAGTCTAATTTATCGAATGTTTCCATTCTTGATGCGGCAAAAATTCCAGATAAACCAGATAGTCCTAAGTTACTACTTAATATGGTTTTGTCAGTATTCCTAGGTACTTTGCTTGGGCTAGGAGTTGGTTTACTTGCAGAAATGATTGATCAACGCGTGCGCTCACCAGAAGATTTAGTAGATGTACTTCAAACACCTGTTCTTGGCGTAATAAAATGGGGTGTATCAGAACAGAAGCGCCTTCAGTTGACGTGGCCACGTTTGATGCGAAGAATCAATTTAAGTCTAAAATAGGAAAAAGAAAATGAGTACTTCGGATCCTTCAGAAACAAAGAGACTTGTTGCTTCAAACTCAGTTAGCTCAAATACGTCTTCACTTCATAAGTTTAGTATTGGTCACATTCTGTTAGATATGGGAAAAATTACACCGATCGAAGCTGAACATGTATTGCGTTTACAGAAAGAGAGTGGTTTACGTTTTGGCGATGCTGCGCTTAAATTGGGTTTGATTACTGAAGCTGATATTCAGCTAGTATTGGCACAACAATTTGATTATCCTTATTTATTACCAGGGCAAGGAAATCATCCACCAGAACTAGTAGTTGCTTATCAACCGTTCGGTGCCCAAGTTGAGGTTTTTCGTGCGGTACGTAGTCAATTAATGTTACGCTGGTTTACTTCTGGGCGTAAGGCGCTGGCAATTGTTAGCTATAACTCTGGTGATGGAGTGAGTCTTTTCGCTGCTAATCTCGCGGTGGTATTTTCGCAGCTTGGGGAGAGGACATTATTGATTGATGCTAATTTACGCTGTCCGCAGCAGCATGAGATTTTCAATCTAAGAAGTAAGCAAGGCTTATCTGATGTTCTTGCCGATCGCGCGAATATTTTTGAGGTAATTTCCAAGATAGAGTCTTTCGTTGATTTATCTGTGTTGCCAGCAGGCACGACCCCGCCTAACCCCTTGGAACTTCTAAATCGCAATTCATTTGATGAGTTGAACGATCAGCTTGCGAATCAGTTTGATGTTATTCTTTATGACACCTTGGCTTTTTCGAGTGGAGTTGACGCATTAGCCATCGCTGCACGTACAAGCGGTGTATTGATAGTGGCGCATAAGAATAATACCCGCTTAAGTGATATCAATACGATGAGTGAACAGCTTAAATATAGTGGTAGCGAAGTAGTGGGTTCTGTTTTAATTGATTTCTAGTAAACAATTCGATCATGCTTTTATTATTACACAGCCCAAAATCAATTGCACTAGAGTGGAGTCCCATATTGCTGGGACTGTTTGCTTTATATGTTCCAACCTTTTATGGCTTATTTAATGGATTGTGGGCTACAGAAGAGCAAGCGCATGGGCCGATTATTTTGTTTCTTGCGCTTTGGCTTATCTATCGTCGATGGCCAGAAATGATAAGTAAAAGTGAGAGTAAGTCAAACTCAGTTTCGGGATGGATATTATTTCTTATAGCTCTGTTCTTCTATATTATTGGTCGTTCTCAACAGATATTAGTATTTGAAATGGGGTCTTTTATTATAGTACTAGCAGCGATACTACTTATTAAACGAGGCAATAGTGCTTTGAAGGTTATGTGGTTCCCAGTTTTTTTCTTGTTGTTTATGATACCGCTGCCCAGTCAGTTGGTAAGCTTACTTACCATGCCAATGAAGATGGCAGTTTCATATGCGGCGGAACATATTTTATTTTGGGCTAATTACCCGATAGCACGAAACGGAGTTATTTTACAAATTGGACCATATCAGCTTCTTGTAGCAGATGCTTGTGCTGGGTTGCAGACATTACTGACATTAGAAGCGCTCGGATTATTTTATCTGAGTCTTGTTCATCATGCTTCAGTTTTTCGTAATGTGACATTGGCTATTCTTGTAGTACCCATTTCTTTTACCGCTAACGTAATCCGTGTAATTGTGCTTACTCTAGTTACCTATCATTACGGAGATGCTGCTGGGCAGGGTTTTTTACATGGATTCGCTGGAATGGTTCTATTTATCAGTGCACTGATATTAATTCTTGGTGTGGATACGTTATTGCAATATTTTGTTAAGGCACAATCGATGGATGTTTCGCGACTAAATAATAGCTAATTGTCTTTTTGCAATAATTGTTGATAACTATATAACTTTATTGTATTAAATGGCTACTATGTATAAATATCTTTGATGGCTGTAGTCTGATGTGATTTAGCTTATTAATAAAGAGGGAATTGTGCTGTTTTTATGACAGAGAGAGGAAAAGCAATGAGAAAATCATTAATTATAAGTATTGCTATGGGAGTATTGATGGTGTCATCCGGTGCTTTAACCATGGCTCTGACTCCAACCATAAAGATTGCCGATCAGCGGGAAGAGATCAATCTTGAAGTCATGATTCCTGAGATGTTTGGGGATTGGCAAATTGATAAATCAATTCTACCACTCCAAGTTGATGCTGAAACGCAAGCTAATCTTGACAAGATATACAACCAAACATTGGCAAGAACCTACGTTAATTCTCTGGGTGAACATATCATGCTTTCGGTAGCATATGGGGGAGATCAGAGCGACAATTTAGCAGTACATAAGCCCGAAGTATGCTATTACGTACAAGGCTTCGAGATAATGAAGACTCTATCTGATGAGCTACTTACACAGTATGGAAAATTACCGATTAAACGTTTGCTAGCAGTTAAAGGTAATAGAAATGAACCAATTATCTACTGGGTTACGATTGGTAATAAAGCAGTTTTGCCTGGTTTTGATCAGAAGTTGCAGCAACTACGTTATGGTTTGACCGGAAGTGTGCCTGATGGGATGTTGGTGCGTGTATCTTCCATATCACGTGATGAAGATAGAGCCTATCGTCTTCAGACTACTTTTATACAGGATTTGCTATCAACAATTGGTACTAGGGAACGTGTTAGATTAATAGGAGCTTTTGAAACATAAAATAGCAAATTTAACTACATGAGAATGAGTAACAACAAATATAGCTTGAAGAGCATCTTGTGTATTTTCTGTCTTACTTAAATTAAGGGTCTGATATTGCTGATATAGGACTTTCATGCGGGTTGGAAAGTGGAAGATAGAATGAGTAGATGCTCTAAGATAGATGAAGAAAGCCTATCGTTACAATGTGCCGAAGCTATCACTGTTTTATCTAACTATTGAGTGGATACGTTGTGTTTTGTTATAAAGCTGATCAAGCTGCAAAATATAGACGAGCTTTTTGTACAGTTCACTCTATTTTGTTAATGAATCATGTTAGAAATTGGGGGAGCATAAAAATACCATTATTTCTCATATATAAGCCCTTTACGCAATTGATGAGTGATAGAAGGGGAATAAGAACCTGTATTTGCATCATTGTAACTCAGATGAGCCTTTTTTATTCCTCTATTGACCAAGATATGATCTAAATTTTTAGAAATTCAAATATGGTGTTGAAATTGATAAATAAGTTAACAAAATAAGTAAGCCAAGTCAGTTGGAATGTAGCATTTGTACGTGTGCATTGATCTTATGTGTTTCCCTATCGTTGGATTTGAAGTACCGAAATTTCTATTGAGAATATTTCTGCCCTTAATTGCTTAGACTAACAGTACTACTTCGTAATACCAATTGCTAATTATGAGCGTAAAAGTACCAATTTTACTAATGCCTAGTAGTCATCTGAACTCAAGAGCATTGCCTATTACCCTTCTGGTTATTGGCGTTTTATTTTTGTCAATATTAAGTGGTATATTTGCAGCGTTCGGTAACGTAATTCTTTTGATTGCTTTGCTAGCTCTGTATGGTCTTTTTTTTGTCCTTGCTGTTCCTGCTGGCTGGACAGTATGGATTATATTTTTGGCGGCATTTTTGATCACTGGACCGAGTGCCTACTTTATACGATTTTCGCAGCTTCAATGGTTTACTGTCTTAGTGAGTGCGGCACTATTGTTACCTGTGTTACTCCATCTGCTACGTAGCAAAGCCAGCATACTGGCAGCTCCAATTTCAAAGGATTTTTTCTGGCCTGTTACTTTTCTTTTGCTAATAACTTTTTCTACCGTAATTGATCAGCCTAAATTCTCGGAATTTGTGAATGCATCCCGTCATTACCTATTTATGTGGCCATTAATGCTTGTCTTTATGTTAGGTTTAGTTCGCCAGGAAATGCTGGTACAGTTATGGAAGGCTCTTATGGTTGTGGCGGTTATGCAACTTCCAATGGCGATTTATCAATATTTCTTTGTAGCTCAAAAGAGTGTACGACTCTCTCCTTGGGATGCTGTGATTGGTACGTTTCAAGGCGCTATTGAAGGTGGCGGTGATAGTGCCGCCATGGCGATAATGTTGCTGATTGCGATGCTGACTGCCATAGCACTATGGCATGGGAAGAAATTGCATGGCATGTGGATGATGTTGATCGTAGTAACGAGTCTTGGGACGATAGCTTTGGCGGAAGTTAAGGCAGCAGTTATGCTGTTACCGATTGTTATAGGTCTGTATTATCGTAAAGAGCTATTGCGGCGCCCCATAGAATCGGTTGTTGTTATGATTGGTGCACTTTTGTTGGTCGGTGGCATTTTTATGGTTTATGAAAAGCTTCACTACGGAGAAATTTCAACGCACACATTCAACAAGAATCAAGCTACCTCAACTTATGATCGTGTAATGAGAGCATTAAGCCCGGAAACGGAATCTTCTAGTGGGCATCAATTGGGGCGTATTAATCACTTAGTGAACTGGTGGGATATTAACGTCATGAGTGGCGATATACAGCACAGCTTATTCGGCTATGGTATGGGAGCAACATATACCAGTAGAGTCGGTGCTGGTGAGTTAGTAAATCGTTTTTCCTATCAGGTCAACACATCTTCCTCTACTATTCTACTTTGGGAGACAGGCATTTTAGGGCACTTAGTTTTTCTTCTTGTATTACTATCTGGAGTTCAAGTTTCTAGCTGGGGTGCTAAAAATGGAGTTGTTCCAGAGATTCATCGCATTTTCCTCAGAGTAGGCGCAATTGGCTTGCTATTACTTGCGATAACACTGCCATATAAAAGTTTTCATTTCTATTCCAACCCAATTCAATTCCTTATGATGTTCATGCTTGGTCAGGCAGCATACTGGTCACGTTTCATAAAGAGCTATGAGAAGATGAACGGATTGTGAAAAGCAAAGATTACATGAATATCACAAAAATTTTATCCTACAAATAAGAGATAAAGTGGTTTATTCGTGCGAAAATTTGCTACTGGAGGTTAGGCATGGACGAAATGATTGAAGAAATTCCAGAGTGTTATCGTTTTGATCAACTTGTTTTTGTTGTGGAAGTGAATGATTTTTATACAGCCAATGATAGGAGAAGAGAGTGAAAGCCATGAAGAGCATATTAAGATATATATATTCGAAATTGAGGATTCTCTCGCCATTCGTGTATTACCTCATTCAATACAAGCGCGCTGCAATCAAGTTAGATAGAACGGGTGGGAATGTTCAATATAAAAAGATATTTGAAGAATTCATCGAGAGCTGTGAAAGTAAATCATGCTTGCAAATTGGGGTAAAAGATAATGTAGGTAAAAAATATGGATCTAATTGGGTGAGTGTTGACAAATTTGATATGCGTGATTTCATTGATTATCATTACGATATCCATGATTTGCCCTTTGAGAACGAAAGTTTTGATGCTGTAGTCTGTATATCAATATTGGAACACGTTCCTTATCCATTGAAAGCCATAAGTGAACTCAAAAGAGTTTTAAAGCCTGGTGGAAAAATATGGGTTCAATTACCATGGCTTTATCCCTACCACGAAGCTCCAAAAGATTATTGGCGTGCTAGCCCAGACGGGTTAAGAATATGGATGGAAGATTTCAAGGAGATTTCGTGTGGGATCGATTTATGGGATGAAACCTATTTTTCAATAGCAACATATTTTTATGGAGAGAAATAATAGCTATGATAAATAGCAGATTTGTTCTCTTTTGGAATAGTTCTCTAGCTCCATCCTCTAGATGATGGGTTAAATAATTCATGTATCGATATTATGGAAATGAAAATTAATTTCATAGGCATTGGCGCGCAGAAATGCGCATCTACTTGGGTGCATCGTGTTCTCTCTGATCATCCAGAGGTGGCGGTTCTTCCAGGAAAAGAGATTGATTTTTTCTCATACTACTATAACTTCGGGTATGAGTGGTATGAAAGGCATGTAGGGGAAATTGATCCTGTAAAGATGGTAGGTGAAGTATCTCCTTCATATTTTTATGATACCGATACGCCTGAGCGTGTGTTTCTTTATAATCCAAATATGCGAATCGTACTTTCCCTACGCGACCCGATAGAGCGCGCTTATTCAAATCATCTGCATGAAGTCAGGCTTGGTCATGTAACTGGTCAGAATCTTGAATTTGAAAATGGGTTAATGAATAATCCCATGTATTTATTGCAGTCAAGTTACGCACAGCAGCTCGCTCGTTGGCTTACTGTATTTCCGCGTAATCAGATTTTGGTGATTTTTCAGGAAGATATTCGTGATGATCCTCTCGGTCAAGCATTGAATCTGTATCACTTCCTAGGCATATCGGAAGACTATCAATCCTGGTTTCTGAAAAAGAAGATAAATGAAAGTCTAGTCATAAAAAATACCAAAATAGATTACTTTCTAAAGCGATTAGGGAAGCTCGGACGATCTATAGGGGCTAGTGAAATAGTTGAAACAACCAAGAAAAATGATTTAGTGTGTCGTTTGCGCCGCAAATATAACCAGATAGACTTACGTCAGGTTATTCCACCAATGCGTGACGATACCAAGATACATTTGCAGAACGTGCTAGCTGATGACATGCGTGAATTGTCGCTTCAGCTTGGGCGAGAGGATTTGCCTTGGCCAAGTTGGAAGGCATTACATAATAAAGCAAAGTGAGGGGTAGCTGTGTTTGCTATGTTAATGCGCTATATAGTTGTGTTGCTGGGAGATACTACTGAAAAGAGCCTAGAGCGAATCTATCGAGAGGAATTATGAGCAAAAGGGGCTCGCGCGTAGTATTCCTTCTTGGTGCAGGTCGTTCTGGTACTACGTTACTTTACAAGATACTATCCACTCATCGGGGGGTGGCATATTTAAGTAATTACCAAAAACGATATCCTAATTGGCCATTTTTGGCCTATTTGCAATATATACTCAATCAGTTTCCAGAGTATAAACGTCAAACTTGGTTTAAAGAGCAAGGCAATGCTTACTTTAATGAACGACGTGAATGGCTGCATTCTATTGTGCCAACTCCCTCAGAGGCAGAATCGGTATATGCCAGTTGCGGTATTCCTTTAATACCTACAGATGACTATCGCGTGCACCCTCAAATGGCTGAATGCTTGCAAGACAAATTTGAATGTATTCGCCAGACTTCTCGCAGTGAAGTATTGTTGACCAAACGCACTGCCAATAATCGTCGTATACCACTTCTTAAGCAAGTTTTTCCTGATGCAAAATATATTCATCTAATTAGGGATGGTCGTGGAGTAGCTTATTCTTCGTTGCGAGTAGCTTGGTGGAATGATCATATTTTGTATTGGGCCGGCAAGACACCCCTGCAAATGGTTGCAGCGGGTTTTAATCCATTGGAACTTGCAGCACGAAATTGGGTTGAGGAAATGCAAACATTGGAGCAAGGAACTGCGCTGATTCAGAGTAATCAGCTATTGGAAGTGCGATATGATGAACTCCTGCGCAACCCGTGTAAACAATTACAACGTATCTTGGATTTTATGGGAGTGGCTACACAAAAAGATGCCGCGTTCTGGAATGTCATAGAATCCTTGTATCTCGCGCCAAAACAGGAAGCATGGACTCGTAGTTGGACCGAAGTGGAATTGAAGACAGTGCATGATGTGCAGGGAGATACCTTGCGTCGCTGGGGTTTTGAAACAAATAATAGATCATGATGTACTTATTGTGAGTGAATTGATTTATTAAATAATTAAAGATAGGAATACTAAAATGATATATTCTAATTATAGTCAGGCAAAGAAAAATGTTCAGGACGATTTTTGTGTTCTGTATATTTGTTCTGCAGCGCGCAGTGGTTCTACTCTGACTGATATGTTTTTAGGGGGGCATTCCAAAGTCGCTTCGTTAGGAGAAGTCGATCTTTTGGGCAAAGCCATTAGTTTGGATGCCACATGCAGCTGTGGTGATAAATTGCGTGCTTGCATACAGTGGCGAAAGATTTTTGATGCTATTTTGGCAGTTCAAGGTGTTGATCTAATAAAGAATCCCTATAAGTTCAAGCTATGGGATATTATTGCCTTTAATGAGATCGACTATCAGCAGCAAAAACCTGCATATCGGTTGGCAATTAACTTACGTAAGGCTTGGATGGGAATTCGGGATCATTTGCCGCATGGTCTGCGCAAGGACTTTCCTATACCACCTATACTGCTTAAAGCGCTTCATAATAAGATGAATTTGTATCGGGAGATTTCTCGTTGTTGGAACAAGTCTGTCATTGTAGACTCATCTAAGGTTTTTCGCGAAGCGATTGAGTTGCATCAACGCTGGCCAGATCGTGTCAAAGTAATACTGCTGGTTCGTGACGGAAGAGGAGTTTATCTGTCACGCCGTTCTAGTGGGCGTAGTCAATCCGAAAGTGTGCGTGGATGGTTAAGCTATTACCGTCGTGCGCTGCCCTTGCTAGAAAGTCATATCACTCCAAGTAGTCTACTCAAAATACGATATGAAGACATTGCATCTGATCCGAGAAAGGCTGGTCAGCTGTTGTGTGATTTTGCTGGAATTTCTTTCGAATCGAATATGCTTGATCTGGCCCAATCGACAAGGCATCTTGTCAACGGCAATTATACAAAATTTTCTCCTGGAAGAGGCATACAGCTCGATGAACGTTGGCTAACTGAGCTCAATGGAGAAGAACTAGATTTCTTTGAACGCATTGGTGGCAACATGAATCATCGTTTAGGTTATCGTTAATGCTATGTCTCATCTTTAAAGAACTATACCAGATTATATTTGGCAGAAATTGATTCTGTTAAGTTGAATATGCCGAATGCTTGCTTACAGGAGGCGGAGAAATCATCATGAAAATGCTCTATATTGTAGAAGATCGTTTCCCGCCATTTCGTGCAGATGTAGTGGAATTATTTGCTAAACAGATGCCAATGCGAGGCCATCAAATCGATTGGCTGATGCAACGAGGACCGGAAGCGCACAGTATTTCTTCGCCAACGAATTGGTTGAGTAATACTGTGTATCTTACACCGCGAAGTAGATACAAAGGATTACTGGGTCGAATAATAAATGATAATCTGCTAGGCATGTGGGGGGATTTCATGATTCTCCCACTTGCCATTAAGGGACAGTATGATGTGATCCAGGTACGCGATAAGTTCTTTGCTAGTTTAATTGCTTGGTTAGCAGCCTGGCTGACTAATGCTCGTTTTATTTACTGGATGTCCTATCCATTTGCGGAATCCAAGCTACATCAAGCGCGTAATCGGATCGTGCCTCATTATCGTTTAGTTTGGTTCAAGGGGCAGACTATCAGGATTCTGCTTTATAAGATTATTTTGCCACTAGCTGATCATGTCTTCGTACAAAGTGAGCGCATGAAGGAGGATGTAGCGCAGCAAGGTATTTCTTTTGCCAAGATGACTCCAGTTCCTATGGGTATTCGAACTGACCAAGTAGGCAAATCTGAAGATGCTGTTGCACCGAACACAAATGCTCCTGTATTACTTCATCTTGGGATTATCATGAAGTTACGTCAATCAGAAATGCTGGTGCGTGTGCTTCAGCAAGTGCGGTCGCACTATCCTGGTGCTCGGCTATTTTATGTGGGAGATGGTCAGCTATCTAGTGATCGTCAGGCGGTCGAAAAGGAAGTATCTCGATTAGGGTTATCGGATGCCGTAACCATAACAGGTTTTTTACCTATGGAGCAGGCGTGGGAGTTGGTGAAACGAGCAGATATTTGTTTCTCACCTTTCTATCCGATACCTGTTTTGCTTTCTACTTCTCCCACTAAACTTATTGAATATATGGCTATGGCCAAGTGTATCGTTGCTAACGAGCACCCTGAGCAGCACCAAGTAATGGAAGCAAGTGGTGTTGGGAGATGTATTCCATGGAGTGAGCAAGCTTTTTCTGACGAAGTTTGTCGCTTATTAGATGATCCAGAGAGTGCGCGAGCCATGGCGGCAAGAGGACCGAAGTGGGTACGAGAGAATCGTACCTATGACGTGATAGCCGATTTGGTGGAATCAAAATACCAAGAATTACTTGGACAGACGGTTTGAATAATTCTGATCTCTATTCTAGCAAACGTTTTCGCCAAGCTATTCGGCATTTTCTACTGGGACGAACTGCGTAAGCAATTGCTTCCCAGATACTGACACTGTGTGTGGTTGGTACGCTTATTAATGCCGACTTACTATGGAACTTATATGGTTCTGTGGGGAATGATAGAAATGATGGTGCCACTGAGCTCATTAGGAATGTTAGACGCGGTTCGGCGCTATCTACCAGAGCTGGCAGCACGAGGAGTGTCGGATGATCTAATATGGTTTGTTCGCTGGATGCTCTAATTCGATTGGCTATTATGGTAGTGTGGGCGGTATTAATCGCTATCTTTTGGTCAGATATTGCTGCATGGATGGGCTTTAGTGTGTCGCAGAAGAATGCTACCTCGCTAGCGGTGGGACTCATCATTGCTGTCATTGGTTTTCGTTATGCTGCAGAGATGCTGAAGTGCCTTCCGGAGCAGTGCTGGTCGCAGCTGACTCATGCATTGATGTCCCTGGGTGTTTAACAGGTTTGCTAATGCTGCTGGTTACTGATGGCTTGACTTCGGAGCGGCTGCTGTGGGTGGGTCTGGTTGTTTCGCTGGGTTGTTTTTTGTTGGCTGAGTTTTTCTTAATGTGGAAATTGCGCAATCTTTCTGGTACAGGTGATTTCCAGGTAGGGGTACAAAAGGCATGGCGTTGCTGTAGAAGAGTAATCTGCTGACTATTCAGCATGGCAACGATAAGTGCGGTAGGCCGGTCAGTAATGGGTGTCGACTTTGATAATGGTGGTTCTATGGATCAGGTCTGATGCTGGTAAAATCATGAAATTAATTAATAACAGGTAAACCCCCGGCTCAGCCGGGGGACTCCCAAAGATTTGACCGTTACGACAGTCGTCGTAACGGTCTCGTCCCAACCACGAGACGAGGAGTCAAAGATGAAGGAGTACCAAAGTTTGAGCCATATGCGCTGGGATTGTAAATATCATGTGGTATTTATTCCGAAGCGGCGAAAGAAACTGATATTTGACAAGCTCGGGAAGCATATAGGGGAAGTGTTGCACGATCTAGCAAATCAGAAGGAAAGTGCGACTGTGGAAGGCCTTTGATGCTGGATCGCGCTCACATGTGTATAAGTATTTCACCGAAGTACTCGGTGTCGCATGTAGTAGGATTTGTCAAAGGTAATAGCGCGATAGTAATAGCGCGTCAATTGGGTAGAAGAAGGAATTTCACGGGAGAAAGTTTTTGGGCTCGTGGTATTTTGTATCGACGGTTGGATTGGACGAGGAAATGGTCAGAGCGTATATCCGAGATCAGGAAAAGGAAGATGAGCATGATCCGTTGAAACTGGGTATGTAGGTGTCGCTTCAGCGGCTCGCAAACAGCCCATTTGAGAGGCTCCAGCGATAAGCCTCTGGCTCTGCCGAAGGTAGTTTACTTATATTATTACTTAAAAACTGGAGGCTGCGTCACTGCACTCGTTTTTGCATTTTTACTTTATCGTAATGGGTATAATCCTATCTAATTATTTCATTATAATCTATGAATATTAGTAAAGAAAAAATGTTATCAACGGGAATTTTTTCTGATTTCAAGCGCACTCAATATGCGATAGTGCTGCTCTGCCAGATTATATTACTTTGAATTAAACCTGGAAAAACAATTTTAAACTGGAATCAGAATAAGATGTGTTATTAAGTCGGCGCATATTTGGAATTTCAGTTTATGAACCAAATCATCGACTAAAGTCGATGGTTAAATAGTTATACAATTTGGGATAGGAGGAAGAAATAGTGGAAATGCTTTACTATCTGATGCATCGGTTTTACCTTTGGCATATACCTCTTCTGCCACGCATCATAATGCTGATAATACGAGTCGTGTATGGTGCTTTTATTCCCTACCAAGTACGTATCGGCCCTGGAGTAAATTTTTCTCACTGTATGGGTATTGTTATTGCACCAGGTGCAAGGCTAGGAAGTCGAGTAAAGATTCGGCAACAGGTTACTATTGGATCTGGGCATGCGGTAATTGGTGATGATGTGGAATTTGGTGCAGGTGCTAAAGTTATCGGTAGTGTCCGAATTGGTAACAGGGTGAAGATTGGTGCGAATGCTGTTGTGATCCATGATATTCCTGATGACGCTACGGCAGTTGGTGTTCCTGCTAAAGTTGTTATGATTTCTGGAAAGAGGGTTTCTAATGACGGCAGTCTCGAATGAATCTTTCAAAACTTATACCCTGGAGAATGTTTCTGTTAGATTGTCAAGCACTTTTTATGGGGATAAACCTTACAGTCAATAGCTTCTTTCATGACGGAATTGACATAGAGTTACGATGTTGCGAATTACTGGAGTCGATGGTTTGAGCAGCTCCGATCTCTATTCTGGCAAACGTTTTCGCCGAGCCATTCAGCACTTTTTACTGGGGCGGACTGCACAAGCGATAGCTTCTCTCATACTTACCCTGTGGCTTGTGCGTCTGCTGATACCGACAGACTATGGCATCTACATGGTTCTGTGGGGAATGGTAGACATGATGGTGCCGCTTAGCTCGTTTGGTATGCTGGAAGCAGTGCGGCGCTTTTTGCCAGAATTGGCAACCCGGGGAGCACCGGGTGCTTTAATATGGTTTGTTCGTTGGATGACGTTGATTCGCCTCATCATCATGGCGCTTTGGGCGATGTTAATTGCCATCTTTTGGCCGACTATCGCTGCATGGATGGGTTTCAGTGTGCCGCAACAGGATGCTACCTTGCTTGCGGTGGGGCTCATCATTACTGTCATTAGTTTTCGCTATGCTTCGGAAATGCTGGAATGTCTTTTGGAGCAACGCTGGTCACAGCTGCTGCAAGCCTTTATGCCTTGGGGACGTCTGACTGGTGTGGCAGTGCTTTTGGTTACTGGTAATCTGACTTTGGAACAATTGCTGTGGGTGGATTTTGCTGTTTCCCTGAGTTGTTTTCTATTGGCCGAATTTTTCTTGATGCAAAAGTTGCGTAATTTGCATGGTACGGGTGATTTCAGAGTGAGTGCGCATGAGATACTCAATTTCGCTTGGAACATGGCCGGAGTTAATTTGCTCCGGGCTGTCGCCAGCTTCGGCGCAATGCGTATTCTTGTGGCACGCACTCTGGGATTAGAAGCAGCGGGTATGTTCGCTTTTCTGCAACAATTACTAATAATCATCGGGCGCTATTTACCAGCCAGACTGCTGACCAACGTTATTCGTCCCATGCTGATTTCCCGCTATGTGGCTGGAGAGATTGATGTGGTTAAACAAGGCATGGCGTTGTTGTGGAAGAGTAATCTGCTTGTCATTACTGCTTGTATGGTAGCGATAGTTGTTGCAGGTGATTCCCTCATCATGGTGGCTAGTAGTGGACGCTTTGTTGATGCGGGGATGCTTATGTTAATTATGTTGTTGGGTTTGGGTGCTACCAGTCAGGGACAACTAGTTATCATGATCATGCAGATATTTCCGTACACTCGCCAGTTAAAGTATTTTAGCTTATTGTCTGTGATGTCACCGTTAGCAGTTATTATTGGCTCGAATTGGGGATTGATTGGAGTGGCTAGTGGGATTGTGCTCAGTGTGTGGTTGTTGAATAGTCTGACTTTACTTTGGCTGAATCGCCAGGCTGGATCTATGGAGCTGGATTGGGTGGGTATTTTACGTGGCCTGGGTCTGGCGATATTGCTGGCGATTATCGGATGGGTGGTTGAATTTGAATTTGGACCATGGGAAGCGGTGGCCTTGGTCCTTCTGATCTACGGGCCGGGGTTGATGCTGGTTAAACCGTTAAATCAATTAGATATGGCATTATTGGAGCGTGGGTTGCGCCATCGCGCTCGTTTCTTTGCACTATTTGCGCGGAAGAACTGATAGTGATACAGATACTGAGATGACCAATGATCAACTATTTGTAGTGAAGCTGAATGATTCAAATGCTAGCGTCGTACTAGCAGTAAAGCAACATTGGAGTGATAAAGTGCTTGTGTATCTACAACATTTTAATGTATTCGTTCGAGTATTCCTGGATGTGTGTTTTATCAATATTAATTGCAACGAGCATGATTCTGCTCTATTTTTTTATCAATGTACCTAACATGAATATCAGTGGAAAAATAAAGGTTATGCATGTTATCAACGGAGAATTTTTCTCCGGTGCCGAACGGGTGCAGGATGTCTTGGCCTTGCGTTTGCCAGATTATGGTTATGAGGTGGGGTTTTCCTGCGTGAAACCAGCTAAGTTTTCTACGTGCCGGAATTCCACTGTGTCATTGTTTGAGATGCCCATGCAATCGAAATTTGATCTGGCACCGGCATGGGAGATTGCACGCATCGTGAAACAGGATGGCTATGCTCTGCTGCATACACACACTCCACGTGCCGCCTTGGTAGGACGGGTGGCAGCTTGGCTGGCCGGTGTGCCGCTGGTGCACCACGTACACAGTCCCACTGCACGCGATACGGAGAGTACTTGGCGTAATCGTAAGAATGCAATTATGGAGCGATTGAGTTTAATTGGGGTTGCGCAACTAATTCCAGTATCAAAAAGCTTGGAAACTTATCTGAAGAAACAGGGATGGTCGCAGGTACGAATTACAATGGTGGCCAACGGTGTAGTAACGCCTGGTTTCTTGCCTGACCGGCTTGCACCTGGTTCGGAATGGATAATTGGCAGTGTAGCACTGTTTCGTCCACGTAAAGGCATGGAAGTGCTGATCCAGGCGTTAGCAAATCTACGCCAGATGGGGCAGGATGTACGTTTACGTGCAGTAGGTCCATTTGAAACGATAGAATATGAAAAGACAATCAAAGAAATGGCTGTACGCCTGGGTGTTGCAGATGCAATCGATTGGGTTGGCTTTGCTCAGGATGTGAATGCCGAGTTTTTTAGAATGGATGTACTTGTTTTGCCAAGCCTTTTTGGTGAAGGTATGCCGATGGTAATCTTGGAAGCTATGGCAACAGGGGTGCCAGTTGTGGCATCAGATGTGGAGGGTATCCCTGAAGTATTGGAACATGGACGCACTGGTTTAGTAACACCAGCAGGGGATGCTGGACAACTAGCTGCTGCGTTGGCGGATCTGATAAATAATAAGTATGATTGGTGCGCCATACGTGAAGATGCTTACCGATTGCAGGTGGAGAATTTTTCGGATCGTAGTATGGCTGAAGGGGTGGCGAAGGTGTATGAGAGGGTATTGGGTCATGTTTGATCGAGTGAAGATGTTCGGCATCGAAATTGACCGACTGACTATGGATCAAGCAGTCGCTCAACTATTGGATTGGATTGGTGAGCAGGAATACCATTGTCGCTATGTAGTTACACCGAATGTTGATCATATAGTTAAGTTACAGAATAACGAAGCCTTTCGTATAGTCTATAAAGATGCGGAAATGGTAGTAGTCGATGGCAAGCCTGTATTATGGGCCTCACGCTTGCTAAACAAGTTATTACCGGAAACAGTGCCGGGTAGCGACTTGTGTCCGGCGTTGTTTGAAGCAGCTAGAGCTAGGGGAAAACTACGGGTGTTTTTACTGGGAGCGGCTGATGGTGTGGCTGATCGCGCGGCTACTGCAATCCAAGAGCGATGGCCTTGGGTGGAAATTTGTGGAACGTATAGCCCACCCATGGGTTTTAGCGCTTCATCACCTGCTAACGAGGTAGCTTTGGAGAAAATAAACGCGGCTAGACCCGATGTGTTAGTGATAGGGCTAGGAGCACCTAAGCAGGAAATTTGGGTGCATGCCATGCGTGACCAACTGAATGTTAAAGTAGCTCTGTGTGTGGGGGCTACTATCGATTTTCTCGCTGGTGAGAAAATTCGTGCACCACATTGGATTCGCAAGATAGGCCTAGAATGGCTTCATCGCGCATTGAGTGAACCCCGGCGATTGCTGCTCCGATATATGCATGATGCATGGGTGTTTCCTTGGTTGGTGATCAGAGAATGGTTAAGTAAATGAAGAAGGGAATAAGAAGTGTAGATTGTGAATCAATCTTCGTAATGGGGTTACCACGGAGCGGATCCACCTTGTTATCCCGATTGCTCAATAATTCACCTGATATTCTGTCTGTAAATGACTTGTATTTTCTTCAAGCAGTGCTGGCAATGGATGCAACGGATGGAGAATTAAGCGATCTACAAATCGTAGAACTCGCTGATTTATTACTCAATGTGATAAATGTACGGTCGAATGCCAATGAAGAATTTATAGGACAATTACGCATTACGTCGGAATCCATTCTGAAAATCCGACAAACAGTGCTGAGTAGACAGAAACATAAACTCTATGAATGGCATGATCTGATGAATGATCTGCTCAGTTTGGTGGCAACGTATATCGGAAAGTCTCGCTGGGCTGACAAGACGCCCCAGAATTTTTATCACTTTTATCTTCTGGCTGAGCGCTTTCCAAAAGCGCGATTCATTTTTTTGTTTCGCGATCCACGATCAATTCTGGCATCATACAAATATGCGAGTGGTGAAGGACACGATATTCGGCGCTATCATCCTGTTGTATATTCACTGTATTGGCGTTCGGCTGTTAGATTCTATAAAAGAGCTAAGGATCACCCGCGCGTTATGATGTTACGGTATGAGGACTTACTTTCGAATACAGTTGATGTGTGTGCTAAGTTGAGCGAGTTTCTTTGTACTGATATAGATATTCCTGAATTGACATCACTGGGGCACAATTCATCGTTTGTCAAAGGGGATAGAAAGAATATTACAACCACGGAAAATTGGATTTGTGAACGTTTGTGCGGACCTGAAATGAATGACTTGTGCTATGGAATTCATAATAATTACCCAAAGATTGGAGATGTACCATATCTATTGAAAGTAAGTTTACAATTCACGGTCTTTCAGACTCTACGGGCATTCAGTGACAGAGAGTCGCGGCAGCGTATTATCACTTTCATCCGTGGTTTAGGCAGGTAAGACTCTATTTGGTACTTCTTTAACCGCATCGCGAAAATCTCGGGGGCTTGCCCCCGAGCTGGATAGCCTACAATGGCGATAGGCCATTGTAGGCTATCCAGCTTATGGAACTGCAGAGACATAGTCATCATGTATTCAGGTTGATGTATCACTTTGTATGGATTCCGAAATATCGTCATAAAGTATTT
>NZ_QJJP01000040.1 GCF_003201565.1 Nitrosomonas sp. Nm84
CCAGTTTTTGAGTGTCCCCTTGGGTAATGACAGACGTTTTGCAGTTTCAACCAGAGTCAATCCACTTTCTTTGAAAAACTTAACTGATTCCTTCCGAAATTCCTGACTATATTGTGTGCGGGGTAATTCCATCTTAATCCTCCATTTCATGTCTTCATTTTATGAAACTTCGGACTCCATGAAAATCAGCATACCTCACATAGAGAAAAACAACTGTTATAGCCAAAGGGATGCTATCACCGGGTCCAAGGTGGGTTGGTAGGCTGGTGGCAGTGTGGTCTGCCCGATGTCAGGTGGTGCGAAACCAGCCATTGCAGTCACCAGATTCTCGACCTTGCTATCTTGCAGCGTCAAACCATTGGCCGTTCTGAATTGTTCGACATGATAGGCCGAACCCAAGTACCAATCCTTGATCACCAGCCTGTCAGCGGTGCCGATCACACTGACCTCCAGGTTATTGCCGGTATGTTGGAACCAGATTTGATTCGCGCTGATGCCCGATAGAAATTGTGCCATGTCGGTGTTACCCGCGGTGGTATCGTTCTCGACCACGGTTTCAATGCCATAACCGCGTCCCAGGATGTAAGTGTCATTGCCCTTGCCTCCGGTCAGCATGTCAGCCCCTTCCATACCATCCAGCGTGTCATTGCCGGTGTCACCAAACAGAGAATTGGCGGCAGCATTGCCGATCAACATGTTGTTCAGCGTGTTACCGGTACCGTTGATCGCTGCCGTGCCAGTCAATGTCAGGTTCTCGACATTGCTGGGTAGCGTATAACTAATAGAGGTCAGTATCCGGTCGGTGCCTTCATTGGATCGCTCGGTAATGATTTCCGAAGCATTGTCGGGAACATAAGTGTCGTCGCCGGCTCCACCTATCATTTTGTCAATGCCTTCCTTGCCATCCAACCAATCGTTGCCTGCAGCCCCGGTTAGCGTATTGATGTCGTTATTGCCGATCAGTGTGTTGTCCAGCGCATTGCCGGTGCCATTAATTCTTGCCGTCCCGGTCAACACCAGGTGTTCAACATTCGCTCCCAAGGTGTATCCAATTGCACTGGAAACCGTATCGATGCCTTGATTGGTCAATTCCGTGACAGTGTCTTTTGTGCTATCGACGAAATACAGGTCATTACCCAAACCGCCTGTCATCGTGTCATTGCCGATACCACCATCCAGCCAGTCGTTACCGTCACCACCGTTCAAGGTATCATTACTACCAGATCCAATCAGGATGCTGTCTTCCGACGTACCGGTGAGCGTACTCCCGGTGCCAAACTGAATATCGCGCAATCCCAATGTGGTACCGTCGGCAAATTGCAAGCGCTCAACCTTGGCACTGTCATTGAGGAATTGGTCGTATATGTCAATATTACTTCCACCTGCAATGGAAATATGGAGATCGTCGCCACCCCATCGCTGAAAACTCAGATTTGTCGGATTGATGTTCACATTAAGCTCAATCTTGTCGTCACTACCACCATCGTCCAATGCACTGAAAGAAGCACCCGTGAATCGATAAATATCATTCCCGGTGCCGCCTTCCAAATAATCGTGTTTAGTACCGCCGCCGCCATCCAGAACATCATTTCCCGCACCACCATACAGTTTGTCGGCATCGCCCAATCCGTTCAGAACATCATTACCGTCACCACCATACATTACATCGGCCCAAGCTGTCCCATCAAGATTATCGTTGGCAGAGGTACCGCGAATATTCAGAAAACTATCCAGTATCGACTGTGTCGATGGCAGGTTGCTGCCATCCGTAAATACCCATGATTCGATGATCGCATAGCTGTCACTCATATAGTTTCTGATCGTCAGCTTGTCATTCGTTCCAGTCAGCGCAAGAATCAAATCATTTCCACTGCGCGATAAGGATAAATCCGATGCACGGATTGAAGCGTCAAAACGGGCAGTATCAGATCCGCCCGTATCGTCAACAATATCCTGCCCGCCATTGCGCTCAAAAAAATACTCGTCGCCGTCGATACTGCCATTTAACATATCGTTGCCGGCCTCACCGTGCAAAGCATCGTTACCACTACTGCCGTTCAATGTGTCATTGCCCGTGCCGCCGTACAAGATGTCGTTACCGCTGCCACCATTCAGTGTGTCGTTGCCTGCTTCACCATACAATGCACTACCAAATCCAAACGTTGAATTGCTATTCAGCACGTCATCACCGGACGTACCATGTAAAGTATTAGCCAACAGAGACATATTCGTTGCCGACAAAGAACGGCTATCGGGGAAAAGGAAGTAATCCACCTGGGATTTGTAGTCGCTAAACCAGTTTTTGATAGTGATGCTATCGCTGACAGACACTTTAACCACCAGATCGTTGTTGAGCTTACTGACCTGAATACTTTCCGGCGTAATGCCAGTACCGAAAGTTAAATCATCAAAAGAACTGTAAAACCATTGTGCATTCGAAAAAAAAGATCCTTCGCTAATGGTGTCATTGCCATCGCCGAGATTAAAATAATAGTGATCGTCACGCGAATTGCCGTTCAGTGTATCATTGCCGCGCCCACCCATGTAATAATCCACGCTGTCGCTGCCGTAAGTCTGGTCGTCGCTGCTGCCGATCAACAGGTAACCATCCAGTACATCATCCCCGTCACCGCCATACAGCCAGTCGGCATCTTCACCTCCGGCTATCGTATCGTTACCTGCATCACCATACAGATCATCAGTGTTCACATTGCCATTGATTACGTCATTGCCCGCCAAGCCGTGTATGATGTTCCTGTAGCTGCTACCATTCAGCGTCTCCGCCGCCGCTGTTCCGTTGGAAATGAATTGGGGAGAAACGCCCGACCCCGCCTTGACTCTTACACTGTCCGCACCAAACGAATAAACTCTATCGTTATTGCTCTCAAACGTCAGGTTGAGCTGACCAAGCAATCCCGCACCAAAGAGAATCGAGTTTTCAGCGTACCAAGGAGAAGAAGTATCGGTAATCGTATCCTGGCCATCGCCCTGATTAAAGAGATAAGTATCTGCGCCCTGACCGCCATTCAACGTATCATTACCGCCCAATCCGGATAACGTTTCACCATAGGCGTTGCCACCTTGAATGACATCGTTGCCAGCCGTGCCGGTCAACGTCAAGAATGGCGTGGTCAATTGCGCAGTCGTCAGTACGGTGCCTGTGGTTGAGAACCGGATGGTTTCAATTTGTTTGGATAGATCATTGAACCAATCCTTGATCGTCACGCTGTCAGTACCATTCACATGCGTGAGTTTCAAATTTTGCCCCACCCGGGCAATGGTGATATCGGCGTCACCGATACCTGTGCCAAATGCCAGGCTGTCCGCACCACCCCAATCCTCGATCGTTTTCGCGCCGTCGTCCAAATTGAGCGTGTACTGATTATTGAAATTGATCCCCATCTGATCCAGCGTAGCCGTCGACCAAGTCGTGCCGTCCGCATCGAACACCACTTGTTGCAATCGGTCATAGGTAGTGAGATACCAGTTAGCCACCGTGATACTATCGCTGCCGTTTTGGTGACGCAGCATCAAATCATTGCCCACACGCTCAACAACGATGTCCGTGCTGAAAATATCGGCCGCAAAGCGCAATGTCAATGTATCGGAGTTATAGGGATTGATTCTGTCGACACCATCACCCAATGCAAACAAGAAAGTATCGATACCTGTTCCACCATTCAGATTATCATTTCCCTTGCCACCGATCAGCGTATCATTCCCGCCGTTACCATAAAGACTGTCATTACCGTCCAGTCCCATCAGTGTTTCATTCAATGCGCTACCGTAGATCGTGTCAGCACCCGCTGTACCGCGCAGGGTTGTCGCAGCAAGGTTAGCGATAGCATTGCCGTTCCAGATGGTGCCGTCGGCAAATTCAAATTGCAGCAAGCGCCAGGACGGATCAGCATACCAGTTGGCAATCTTGACCTGATCCACGCCATTGGCGTGAAACAACACCAGATCGTAACCGGATTTAGCCGCTGAAATATCGGCAGGCACAATGCCCTCGCCAAAGCGCAGCACATCGCCCGCCGTATCACCTTCTTCCCAGATGACATCCTGTCCGCCGCCCAGGCTGAACGAATAAACATCGTCTCCGGCATTACCCGACAGCACATCATTGCCTGCTCCGCCATTTAATACATCGCCGCCTTCCTGACCAAACAGATTGTCATCACCTGCATCGCCATTTAACGTGTCATTGCCAAGTCCGCCTTGCAATTCGTCGTTATCCTCGCCGCCTTGCAATGCATCGCCACCTTCCTGGCCAATCAACACATCACTGCCCAGACCACCCATGATCAGATCATCACCAGTGCCGCCCTGGAGTTGGTCATTGCCGCCATATCCACTGATAGTGTCATTATTGACGCTGCCCTGCAGCAGATCCGCGCCGGTACCACTATAGAGATGAGTGAGCGGTTCTCCGGAAGATGCTTGCACCCATTCCAGATTCAGCGTAACGGCATCATGCAGATTCTCGCTCACCCAGGATTCAAGATCGATTCCTTGCGCGCCATGATCAAAATAGATCTGCGCATCCATGCCATACAACGCGCCTTGCAGATCAAGCGTGCCGCCATTCTCAAGCGTAATATGCAGAACATTCGTGTTAGCCAGCCAGGTCGCGCCGGATGGCGCATTGGCAACAGTAGAACTGGGCTCAGCAAATGAACTGATTGCCATACCGATGGGCTCATCCGCTGAACTTAGCGTTAAGCTGCTGGTATCGGCCAGCATAATGGTGTTTTTACCTTCGATATCGCCAATGGAATCACCTGGTTCCACATCCTGATAGGTATCATCGCCAGCTCCACCATAGATTTGATCAACGCCGGTTCCTCCGTTGAGTGTATCGTTACCGCCATTGCCATACAGCTTGTCATTACCGATTCCACCCTCCAGCACGTCGTTGCCTTGGTATTGCGCAGCAATGGAGTTGTCGTCCCCGGTCAGCTCATCGTCACCCGAACCGCCCACCAGGTGATCTGATCCACCATCGCCCCAGATGGTATCGGTACCACTGCCACCATCGAGATGATCATCACCATGCAGCGCTGCATCGAGATTCCTGTTATCTCCCATCAAAACATCATCTCCGCCTTGTCCGAGAATCAAATCATTGCCGCCTTCTCCGAAAACCACATCGTCATCCACGCCCGCATCGACAAAATCATCACCGCCCTGGGTAAATACCCAGTCTTTCCCGGCACCGCTATAGATCACATCGTCATCACCGGTATTGGCATCGACAGTATCCAACGTGTTCGAAAAGTTGTAACTGCGACTATAAACAGTCGAATTGTTCTCAGTCGTTATATGACGGGTGACATTCCAGGCCGGATTGCCGGACGTAAAATCGATATCACCTTCAATGGTGTCATCTCCACCCAACCCCATCATCACATCTTTACCCATTCCGCCCATCAGAATGTCATCACCGGCCTCACCGGTGGCGATATCGCTGCCGGGTCCGCCATCCAGCAGATCACCGCGCTGCCCGCTGGCGGCCTGGGTTTCACCCACTGCGTAGGCCTCATCAATGGTACGTTCGCCGTCAGCGTACAGCCGGTCGTCATTTTCTTGCCCCGCAATCAAGTCACTGCCAGCGCCGCCCAGTACGATATCTTTGCCGGTATTGCCAAACGCGCTATCTGTTCCAATTCCACCCTCAATCCGATCATCACCTTCTTTACCCTGGATAAAATCATTCCCACCCAATCCTTGAATCAAATCATTGCCCGTGCTGCCATCGAACACATCATTGCGATCAAGCACAGTTTCCGTGATCGTTTGATCATAGGCAGGCACCACCAGTGGCGTATTTTCGCCCAGCGTGATACCCAATTTTCCTTCGCTCCAGTTTTTGATCTTTACCCTGGCGCTGTCTGACCCATTGACGTAGCTGATGAGAAGATCTTGTGTGCCGTCGGCTTGGGGACTAAGCAAATAAATAAGACCATTCTGTTCGTCAGCCCAGCCGTTACCGATCTTTATCAAATCCTTGCCATCCGTTACACCACCCTTACCTTCAGCAACAACCGTACCGAATTTGACGCTGCCGACACCATCCGCGTCGAAAAGCGCATCAAAGCCGTCGCCAGGATTGATGGTATACGTGTCATTTCCTATCCCGCCTTCGAGATAGTCATCACCCTCGCCGCCGTTGAGAATGTCATTGCCGCCACCGCCGTAAAAATGGTCTTCAACCTTGGAGGCCGCCGGATTGTCCGCGCCATTGCCACCAAAGAAATAGCGCGGCGTGTTATCGGATAACTCACCTTGCGAAACCTTATAGCCGGTGGTTACATCCTCGAAATAGTCGTTGATATTTTGGTAACTGTGATTGCTTG
This sequence comes from Nitrosomonas sp. Nm84, assembly GCF_003201565.1. Taxonomy (GTDB): domain Bacteria; phylum Pseudomonadota; class Gammaproteobacteria; order Burkholderiales; family Nitrosomonadaceae; genus Nitrosomonas. Next base: position 6,357 of record NZ_QJJP01000040.1, read on the forward strand.
AATTGGATGAGACCGTGGAGTCGAGCGGATTTTTGTCTTCGATGTTGAACCAGTTCTTGCGGATCAGCATGGTCATGCGATCCACCAAATACGCCGATGTCAGCGCACCCGTTCCGGTATCAGGATCAAAGCGATCTAAAGCGCCGCTCGTATTAAACCCGCTGTAATCAACACCATTTCCTTCCAGTATGAAAGGATTGAGCGCAACCAGCGCAAATTGCGCCGCCACGCCTTGCTGGCTATTGCTCTCGATCTTGGCGATGATATTGCTGGCGGAGAGATCGGATAGCGGCGTCAATTGGACATTACCCGCCAAATCCTTAAATAAGGTATTGTTCTGTAACGCGTAAAGATTCGTGTAAAACTTGTCGCGATCGCCTGCCTCGGTCTTCTGACCATCGCCCAGCACAACCTGACCATTCGCTGGATTCAGAACAATAGTACGCAACGCATCGAGCGCGGATTCAAGCGTCTTGCTGTTGGAAGCACCGGCAATGTCCTTGGTGGAACCGAAGGCATCGATCAGTTTGCTAAGTTGATTCTGACTCAGATTGGGGGCGAGTTGGGAATGCAACGATTGAATGGCTAGCGCATCGTTCAGTACGCTGATACTATGATTATTACCCGATGCTTCAGTTTGAATGCTGATGGCTGTTCCCAGTTGATAGCCTAAACCTGCAATGACGGGAAAACCTTCAGAACCGCGTATGTTCCAGATATTGTCCGTCGATGCACTGCTCAAACCCAGGGCGCTACGCAGTGCATCCACCAGATTACCCAATGGGCCACTTACACCAGGGGCATTATAAAGATAAGCATCCGTCACTTGCGAATAGCTCTGCTTGACGGCAGCAGCCAGATAGCCACCCAGACTGTGACCGGTGACGGTGAAGCTCTGCCCTTGAAGTACATCGGGATCACTCAACCAAGTATCCAGTTGCATTCTAAGGGCGATGAATTGGGGGTTGAGGCTCGGAGGTATTGCCGAGGCCAATAACCCATCAGCGGTTAAATCGTTGCCTGATAGCTCAGTACCGCGAATGGCAAGATATTTCTTGCCACTGCCAATTTCTTCGAAAACGGTAGCTGAAAAACCGGTGATGGAGTAAGGGGATTGGGCGGCAACTTGCCATTTAGTAATGAAAGCATTAGCTTGTGAGGTAGACATACCTACTGATGGACTAGTTAGCTCTTCAATTTCTATTGCTCTACCCAAGAACGTGCCATAAGCAGCCTGTGCCAATTCAGATTGAATAGAGTAATCGCTCAACTGACTCATTTCCTTGTTTCCTCTGATAAATTAATAAAAATTTTGTGCATCAATTTGCCAGAACTAGCTTCCATAGCATTGGGACATCGATACGATGAAGGCATCCAAGGCCCAGGCAAATCTCCCCCCCCTCTGCTATATAAAACAAACTCACCCAACAATTTCATATCCGATTTTCGTGTAATTCTTAAATGATCTCGTTTCATGACAGTTTCGTGAGCACCTTGTGAAGCTGGATCTCCTTTTTTATAGTAATGAATATCCCATTGGTAGATATATTCTGGCCCCAATGCATTTTCACCTTGAGTGGGTCGATAAAAATTGATCTGTCCATACTTCTTATCAAACTTATCCGGTGGCAATTGCACCGTTTCATATACTTTGACACCCCCATCAATCGCGCACAGACGATCTACTTCTCTATCCAATCTGGCTTTTTCTGAAAAAAAGATTGCATAAACAACCAATGAAACAAACAAAAGTAGAATGATTTTTTTCATGCAGCAAGCCTCCATTCGGTGATCATTTCTATTCCAGTATCGGGATCAAAACGCTCCAAAGCTCCATTTGTATTGAACACGCTGTAATCAACACCATTTCCTTCCAATATGAAAGGATTGAGCGCAACCAGCGCAAATCGCACCGCCACACCTTGTTGGCTATTGCTCTCGATCTTGGCGATGATATTGCTGGTGGAGAGATCGGATAACGGTATCAATTGGACATTACCCGCCAGATCCTTAAATGGTGTACTACTCTGCAATGCGTAAAGATTCGTGTAAAACTTGTCGCGATCGCCGGCTCCGGTTTTCTGGCTATCGCCCAGCACAACCTGACCGTTGGCTGGATTCAAAACAATAGTACGTAGCGCATCGAGCGCGGATTCGAGTGTTTTGCTGTTGGAAGCACCGGCAACGTCCTTGGTGGAACCGAAAGCATCGATCAGCTTGCTAAGTTGCTCCTGGCTCAGATTGGGGGCAAGTTGGGAATAGGTTGAATAGACGGCTAAGGCGTCGGTGAGTACTTGCTGGCTGTGGTTGAGTGCATCATGAGGATCGATGACATCTGACGACATTTGATCTTCGATTGTAATGTCGATCGGTGGGGCAACATCAAAACCTAGACCTGCGATTGGGATTGGGCCTATCGCGGCTTCGATATTACTGATTTTGGATTGATCGTATACCGGCGCAAGTCCCATCCAATCAAGTACCGTCTTGATAAACGGGCCTGCGAAGCCACCCAATCCAGGCGCGTTGTAGAGATAAGCGTGCGAAACATGATTGGCAAATGTCGGATCATCCACAAGACCGACTGCCAGAAAACCACCCATGCTGTGGCCAGTAACAGTAAATGTTGGCGATAGCGTACCATTTCCCAGCCACTCAGTGACTTTGGCTTTGAGGCTGACATATTGAGGATGCAGCTTAGTGCTGCCAAACAGCATGATGTCAAAAACCCCGGTTGCGAAATCCCTGACGTCTGAAAGCCCAGTGCCACGGACTGTCAGATAGGTATTATTATCGGCATCGGCAAATACTGTGGCTGATAGGCCGGTGGAGTCGGTGTGTTGGGCTACTACGCGGTATTTGAGAATGAATGGTTCAGCTTGTTTGGTAGAAAATTCTGCGCGTCTTAATTCCTCTGTTGTTGGTGTAGGTGAAGCAAAATTTCCATAGCTTGCCAATGCCAGTTCAGCATGTTTGGAATAATCATTGTATTGATTCATATCTTGTTTCTCGTTATTCTTTAATAAAAATTTGCCGAATTAAATAACCAGAATCTTCTTTTTGAGGACATTGAAATGAAGAAGAATGCCAAGGCCCTGGAATATCTCCACCAATCCTTGTATAGCTAATAGCCTCACCGAGTAGTTTTTCATCAGATCGTCGATACAATTTGAAATGAAATTTCCACATCTCGGGATTTCCCTTAATTAAATAATTTGTAGAACTCTCGGAATAATATTCATCTTCCAATTTAGCCAACCACCTAGCTGGAACACGTATCTGCCCATACTGATCAAATCTTTCAGCCGGCAACCGCACCGTCTCATACACCTTAATCCCGCCATCAATCGCACAAAGCCGCCGCACTTCATCATCCAGTTGCCCCTTGCTCGGCCCGCTTGCACAGGCAGTAATCAGTGGCAGTATCAGTAGAAAGAGAAAGAAAGTTTTCATACGATGAATCTCCATTGGGTGAATGTTCTTATTCCGGTCTCACAAGTTTAGAAAGCTTCAAAGCGCCACCTATGTTAAATGCGTCGTAATTTACTTAGTCAATACAATGGAATGAAACGCGATCAATGTCTTGTGTGGAGCTTTGAATCCTTGGTTCTATGATTTTCTATGCGGACAGCATTTTTCCCACTAAACAGGTAATAATTCCTACATAACAAGCTTGGCGATAGTACGACTGACCACCGTAAATCAAATTGATGAATAGCCACCTGTTTACCTGTTATATCTGGAATTTTAAACCGCAAGGGTAGGGCAAGGTTGATTGAAAAAATGCAGCCAAACTGGCCTATGATCCGGCATTAACCGTGTATCAAGTTAAAAAACTGATCCCGTTATTGGATACAAGAATGGAGATTCAAGGACTATTGGCAGAAAGAGGCGATGAAATGCGGGTTTATGTGGTGGCTATCAATACGCCACCTGAATATGTCTGGATACATGATCGCTGGCCAAGATTGGTTCGACTAAAAGATAAGTAATTCCTCATATTTTGTTTGATCTGATTGATAAGATAATTGTAGACACTAATCAAGCCTACCATATGATTTTTTCATATCACCTTACCCAGGGAATTGAATAGTTCTCCCTTGATGATTCCCTGGATTCTTCCAATCAAAACGCACCCAATCGTATTATTTCTTTTTTTCAGTCTGTTTAGGTTTTGCTGATTTGGCTGCACTGGTTTTCTTAACAGAGGCCGCCGCATCAGATAAGGCTTTGCCTGGCTTGAATTTAACGACCCTTTTGGCAGGAATTGTCATGGTTACACCAGTCGCTGGATTGCGGCCTTCACGACTTGCACGCTCTGTAACCGAGAAAGTACCAAAACCTACTAACTGCACATCGTTGCCGCTTGTCATGGTTTCTTGAATAATTTCAAGCAATCCGTTCAGCATGGCAGTTGTTTGGGTTTTTGTGGTTTTAGAACGAGTAGCAACGGCTTCAATCAATTCAGTCTTATTCATAGGGTGCCTTATTAGTGGTTTAAGAAGTGGTTGGTAATCTAGCAGGGTATAATCCTACAAATCAATAATTTCTAAGCATTTTATGTGTTTGTCGCCTAAAAACTTACTTTATTCGCAAATATAAGACACACTCAGGATTTCAATCCTGAATGAATTGTTTTTATGATTGCTCTAAGTCTATGCATTGGATCTTCTCTATAGACGGGATGGCTTTGTTGCAAAAAATCCGTATTCCAGTTTAGTATCAGTTTTTGAGGTGGAGAGAAGCGTTGATCGATGTTGGTTTAATGCTAGGCGACAAAGTTATCGTTGATCGATCAAAATCTCCCGTCATCGGCGATATCGTATTGGCCGTGGTAGATCGAGAATTTACAATTAAAATTTACGACCTGGGTGTTAATAAAATGCCAAGATTAGTACCGGCCAATTCTACGGGTACTTATCGACCGATTTATATTCGTCCAGAAACACCCTAATAGAGTTTCTGGAAAAAATCTATGGGGCTTTACGTACCTTTGTTGGAATTTACCCATTGCTCCCTGAACCCCAATTGAGGCAATGTTTTAAAGGACAGGATGAGATGAGCTTTTTAGAATGGCCGTGTGAACTACTTTTAAGCGTTTGCACCTTTTTAGTTGCGACAAAGGCTTTATTGGCATTGATTCTTGGCGGCATCTCGATCGGGATGATTTTCATAGTAATAAAACAAATAATCAATGATTTAAGGAGATAATTGGGTTATTCTGCATAAAGGTACCTAACGCACCATAGGGGTTCTGTGGAAGAACCCCCTTATACAGAGCAATTCATCCTAGTCAGTCGTATAGTACCTTTTTGCACCGCTATTGACAGCGGGAGAAGAAATTATGACATTTAACAGTTTTACCCTAAGCATTACCAAGAGAATCATTCAAAGAACAGTACTTCGCCCGATTATTATGGCTGCGTTGATTGCTTCGCTGCAAATGACAGGTTGTGCAACCCAGTCGCAATTGACTAAAGACAATTACACCGTCATTGATGTGCCCCAGACATTGGTCGCTGCTTCAGCGCATGATGCGGTCACCCAGTTAGCGACGATGTATGCAACGACAAGTACTGTATTAAATATCACGCAAGCAACAAACGATTCTTTTGGCGAAGCGTTTGTGACTGAACTTCGCAAAAAAGGATTTGCGGTAAAAGAATTGGAACAACCCCCAGGGCTTAGTTTTTTACCGGAACCCATTTATCGCGCTAATCGCGATCAATCGGCACAAAACAATCCCGCTGGATTCCAACAATCACCTCGAACACAATCAAAGCTACAAAACCAACAAAGCGAGCAAGATCAGCAAAACTTACTAGAAGAAAGAGATAAACGAAAAGTATCAGATACGAAAAATTCCAAAGACTCGTCCAACTTACTACCAGATTTCGATACTACAGTCACTGTAGGCTATTTGTTAGATAAGGTTGAAAACCATTATTACTTGCAACTTACTATTGAAAGTATCCAGTTAACACGTGCGTATGCGGTTCGCAATGATGAAGCCACACCGATTGGCCAATGGGTCAGAAAAGAATAGAGTGGGGCAGAGATTAAAAATAGCAGAAGGCGGAATAAAAAATCATGTCACACGAATTCGCATCTTCTATCACCCGATGTACTACCTCTCATTATTTGTAGAGCACTCAATAAGCAACCTTAAACGTTGGACTATCTTCTGGACGGGTTTTGCGATGATCATAAATCCTTGTGGTAGCAATATTGGCATGACCCAGCCATTCTTGTACTTTGGCAATATCTGCTTGATGATCCAGTGCATTGGTGGCCGCCGTTGCGCGTAATGAATGTGCACCGATCTTAAATCCCAGCTTAATAGAATATTTCTGAACCAATTTGTACACACCATCTGGTGTAATTGATTGTTGTGAGTCTTTGTTGCGGTTATTACTGGCTGAACGGAATAAGGCCTCAGTATCTTCCAGACCATGTCCAGCAGCATCGAGATAGTCATGGATTAAACCGCTGGCGGCAGGGTGCAACGGCACATAACGAGTTTTGCCTCCTTTTCCGGAAATCTTTATATGGGGTACACCGCGCCGCTCCTGCTTAAAATCCTTAACTTTTAATCGGCACAACTCATCACGACGCAGTGCGTGATAAAGTAGAGTGGCCAGTATCGCACGATCACGCTTGCCCTTAAGTGAGTTAGCATTCGGCGCATCGAGCAATTCGCGCGCCTGATGATCTCCGATTGCCGGAGTTTTTCCTTCATAACTTTCCACTGCGGGACGTTTTACACCCTTGACTGGATTATGCGTAACCGTGTTTTTCTCACATAAATACTCAAATAAAGAGGATAGTGCTGATAAACGGTGTCGGATGCTCATGCTGCTTAATAACCGACTTAACAAATCATCACGCCAGGCAATAATATGAGCGCGGGTCACCATCCTGAACTCTTCAGGATTTTGAATACCGGTGAAATTCATAAAATCTTTTAAAGCATTCTCATAGGCCCGCCGAGTCTCGACGTTACCTAAATTGGCAAACCATTTAACTTCAGTCCACGCAGTCTACATTAATTGTAAGCGATAACCACTAGCGAAAATGATCGAAATTTTCAGGCCATTTTCTGGAGGTATGCATGACAGCCAATATGCGAATATCTCTGTCGGTTATTTGATAGACAAGGATGTATGGAAGGTCACTCATCACTATCTCACGCGTACCAAACACACGGCCTAGGCGACCAATTTCAGGGTGACGCGATAGATTATCAGCAGTAGCTTTTATTCTAATTAAAACATGATAAGCAGCATTGGCGTTCTCTTGTGCAATATAATCACCAATTGATTTTAAATCTTCTAGCGCTTCATCCAGCCATACAACAGCGCTCATGCTTTGAATTTATTTATGATGGCATCAACATCATCACTTGAGTGAAATTTTGCATTTTTTCCTGAAGCAATATCTAAGCGTTCTTGAATTCTTTTTGTTTGCCAATCGTAAATTTCCAGATAGTGATCAATAGCTTGATTAACTAACCAGTTTCTGGAACGATCCAGACTGTGCGCAATTGCATCTAGCTTTTCTTGTTTTTCTGGTGCCACTGATACACTCATGCGTCCTGTTTCGCTTGCCATTTCTTATTCCTTAAGCAGAAGTAATCATATTTAATCTTGGCATAGATAAGTATGATTTGCAAACTGAAATAGTAAACGGAAATTGAAATAATCATTGCTAAGTATCATAAAGATCATTGTGTCAAATTTGTGCCAAAGTGCGGCAGAAATACCATCATTTGAGGCTGATTGACACTGGCTTTATGCTTGGCAAGCGTTGTAAGTAATTGATTGTATTAAGTGCGCATTCAATGGTTGTGTCTCATAATCCCTTTGTCGCTCAGATACAGTTAACTTGGTAGTAAACCCGGTGGGCGCTCATTCCATTAATACAAGTCAAAACGATTCAAAAATGAACCGAAATTTCTGCAAAAAGACATCCTTAAATGCTTACCAAAAATGCCAAAACCTAGTCATCATTTTGAATGCAACTGATTGATAATAAGATAAATAGTTTGGTATGGAATCGAGCCTGCGTCTATTTGATAAATCAGTCATTTAGTTTGTCGCTACGTACATATTACAATTTGTTATTTCTTTTTCTTAAATTGCACAATTTCACCTGGCTTTGTTAGCCCGCCTGCTGCAAGCATTGCGCTTGTGGCTGTATTAACCGAGTCTCTAACCGGATCAAGATCAAGCCGCGCATAAATCGCCGTTGTATTTTGGTTCTTATGATTAAGCGATTTGCCAATAATCGCCAGCGATGCACCGGTCTTTGCTTGCCAGCTTCCCAATGTGCGCCTTAGATCATGAAGTCGCAAATCTTTTATTTCTGCGCTTTTTAATATGCGTTCCCAACCTTTTCTTGGTTCCTGAATGTGTCCTGATTTGCCGATGCCGGGAAAAACAAATTCACTATCATCTGATTTTCGGTTTTGCAAAACCTCAATCGCTTCTGGATCGACTCACGCACCATTGCCACATTATTGAAACCGGCAATGAGTCTTTCCGATACAAACAAAGCGCTGTCACTGCGAAGATTAGAATACAGCAGCGAGAAAAAGAAAAATACTCATCAGAACAAAATCTGGCTAATTTGCAGTAATTACAATTAAACTAAAACATCAACAGGAGGCAAAAACCAACTCAGTCCGGTCCACTTATCCACAGTAGCGTAGTATCCTGCGCTCTGTTTCCCCCTGGTCATTTTTCAACCGTAATGGGTGGTCAATTTTAAACCGGTATCAACACAGCTTTATATCTGAATCGTCAGTTTATCGACTACTGAAGGCTCATGATCCGATCACCAGTCCAGCCTACATTCTCATGCAGGCAAGAGACAAGTTTCAGCACCCAACAACGCGCGTCAATGAAATGTGGCAGACCGACTTCACCT
>NZ_QJJP01000041.1 GCF_003201565.1 Nitrosomonas sp. Nm84
AGCGATGGAAGATGGATTACGCTTTGCGATACGCGAAGGTGGAAGAACTGTCGGTGCGGGTGTTGTTGCGAAAATTATCGAATGATTGGTAGAAAAAAGGAACGATAATTGTTTTTGAATATTATTGATTCTAGAGAAATTTTAAGTAAAAAGGCCAGTAGCTCAATTGGCAGAGCGTCGGTCTCCAAAACCGAAGGTTGGGGGTTCGATGCCCTCCTGGCCTGCCAAAAAAATGGAACTGTGTTTGTCTAATCACACAACGACTGAAAATAAAAAGAATAGTTAAGTATTTATAAATCTTAGATGCAAGGTGTGGCCATTGGTGGAATGTCCTTAAATGCAAAGTTCAATCTTGACTGAGATTCTGGGAAGCGAATTACCACTGTAACATTATAATCATAAAGCATAAGGGATTGGTTGAACGTGAATAAACTGAAGCTTGGACTTGTATTTATATTCATAATGGCCGGTATTGCGGGTTTCATTTATTTAAGTGAAAGTGCAATGGTTATTCGTCTATTATCGATATTAACTGGATTCTTGCTGGCTGCAATTGTTGCGAAATTCACAACTCAAGGACAAGAATTTTACGGATTTTGTAAAGAATCTGCTGAAGAAACAAAAAAAGTAGTTTGGCCAAATCGGAAAGAAGCGCTCCAAACATCAGGGGTAGTATTTGCTTTCGTGATTGCAATGGCCTTATTTTTGTGGTTTATTGATGCTGCTCTGATGTCACTCGTTAAGCTTATGATGGGTCAGAATGTTTGATCAAATATCACAGAGGAAAGAATGAGTAAGAAATGGTATGTGGTTCACGCTTATTCGGGATATGAAAAAAGTGTGCAGCGTGCATTGAAGGATCGTATTGAAAGAGCCGGTATGCAAGACAGGTTTGGTCAAATTTTGGTGCCAGTCGAAGAAGTAATCGAAATGAAAAGTGGCCAAAAGAACATTAGTGAACGAAAGTTTTTTCCTGGCTATGTGTTGGTGGAAATGGAAATGTCTGATGAGACATGGCATCTAGTTAAAAATACCGATAAAGTTACTGGGTTTGTTGGTGGTTCAGTTATGAGACCTACACCGATAAGTCAGAAGGAAGTGGATAACATACTGCATCAGATTCAAGAGGGGGTAGAGAAGCCGAAACCGAAGATATTGTTTGAAATGGGTGAAGCCGTAAGGGTTAAAGATGGGCCATTTACCGATTTTCATGGCAATGTAGAAGATGTTAACTACGATAAAAGCAAACTCAGAGTTTCGGTCTCGATATTTGGACGACCAACGCCAGTCGAATTAGATTTTAATCAAGTCGAGAAGTCCTAAAAGATATTACTGAAATGTATCAGTAAGTATTTTTACGAATGAAGAATTAGATTTAGCTGGAACAAATATTATTAATGGTGAATCGGGGAGAGTGAATAACTACTCGTTTGTACCCAATAGGAGAGCATAGTGGCAAAGAAAATTACTGGATATATTAAACTGCAAGTGCCGGCTGGTAAGGCTAATCCGAGTCCTCCCATTGGTCCTGCACTAGGTCAGCGCCAGTTAAATATCATGGAATTTTGTAAAGCTTTCAATGCAGCGACGCAAAAGATGGAGCCAGGGTTGCCAGTGCCAGTGATAATTACAGCTTATGCTGATAAGAGTTTCACATTTGTAATGAAAACGACGCCAGCATCAGTGTTAATTAAGAAGGCTGCAGGGGTCAGTAAAGGAAGCCCGAGACCGCATTTAGACAAAGTAGGGAAATTAAGTCGTAGTCAGGCAGAAGAAATTGCAAAAATAAAGATGCCGGATTTAACTGCAGCGAATTTGGATGCTGCTGTGCGTACTATTGCCGGCAGTGCAAGAAGTATGGGTATAGAGGTAGAGGGTATATAAAATGGCGCGTTCATCAAATCGTTATCAAGTTATTGCAGGAAAAGTTGACCGTAATAAAATATATCAGATTGAAGAAGCGCTGGGGCTTGTAAAAGAAGCAGCGACAGCTAAGTTTGATGAATCTATTGATGTGGCGGTTAATTTAGGGATTGATGCAAAGAAATCAGATCAAGCTGTGCGTGGATCTGTTGTTTTGCCAGCAGGAACGGGGAAAACGGTTCGTGTTGCAGTGTTTGCGCAAGGTGATAAAGCTAAAGAAGCTCAAGAAGCAGGGGCAGATATTGTGGGCTTTGAGGATTTGGCCGCCGAAGTTAAAGCGGGTAATATCAATTTCGATATCGCAATAGCAAGCCCAGATGCTATGCGGATAGTTGGTCAGTTGGGTCAGATTCTGGGGCCGCGTAGTTTAATGCCTAATCCGAAAGTTGGTACGGTTACAACGGATATTGTGGGTGCTGTTAAGAATGCGAAGGCTGGGCAAGTGCAATTTAGGGCTGATAAAACTGGCATTATTCATTGCACGATCGGGCGAGCATCGTTTGGCGTGGAAGCCTTAAAACAAAATTTGATGGCATTAATTGAGGCTCTTAATAAATCTAAACCTGCTTCTTCAAAAGGTGTTTATCTGAAAAGAGTCTCTATCTCGAGTACTATGGGCATTGGAGTGCGAGTAGATCAAATAAGTATAACGCAATAATAAAGAACTTTGGGCCACTCAATGTTTGTGTACGTATGCATTGGATGGATTATCAAAGACCGCTGGGGTTGTCAAAAAATAACTGGCTATACTTCATGAGGATAGCTAGATTATTTAGCGATACTGAAATGTTTGACGATAGGAAAGCTGTCGCAGAAATCAGGGTGGTTTGAATTTCAGATTCCTTGAGCGCCCAGCGTAGATGGTGCACCCAAAACAGGAGTTTAATTTTTTCCTGGTTTAAGGTCGCCGGTTTGTAGTGTTTGGGGAGGTAATTTGCTGTACCAAGTACTATTTTTACTGATGGAGAATGAACCTTGAGTCTTAATCTTGAAGAGAAGAAAGCAATCGTAGCGGAAGTGAGTGCACAAGTAGCAAACGCCCAAGCTATTATCATTGCAGAGTATCGAGGGATAGAAGTTGGTCAAATGACGCAACTAAGAGCAAAAACTCGTGAATCAGGAATTTATTTTCGTGTCATAAAAAATTCACTAGTTCGGCGTGCCGTCGCTGATACACCTTATGCGGAATTGGCTAAGCATATGGTAGGTCCGCTTGTATACGGGATTAGCGCTGATCCAGTTGCGGCTGCGAAAGTGCTGCATGAATTTTCTAAGAACAATGAGAAGTTCGTGATTAAAGTTGGTGCAATGGGTGAGCATGTAATGTCACGTGATGAGATTACTGCGCTTGCTGCATTACCAAGTCGTGAAGAATTGTTGGCTAAATTATTAGGAACAATGCAAGCGCCGATTGCTAAATTTGTTCAAACACTTAATGAAGTACCGGCTAGATTTGTTCGTGGTTTGGCCATGGTACGCGATAACAAATAGTTCTTAAGACTTCTATTTAACTCGTAGCTAAATATAGAAAATAATCAGGAGAAAAAATAATGGCTGTAACAAAAGATCAAATATTAGAAGCAATTGCAAACATGACCGTGCTTGATTTGTCACAATTGATTAAAGAAATGGAAGAAAAGTTTGGTGTGTCAGCCGCTGCAACGGCAGCTGTAGCTGTTGCTGCACCGGGTGGTGGAGGTGGTGCGCCAGCTGAAGCTGAACAGACTGAGTTCACTGTGATTCTTACTTCAGCGGGTGAAAGTAAGGTAAATGTGATTAAAGTAGTAAGAGCAGTGACTGGTTTAGGATTGAAAGAAGCAAAAGATCTAGTTGATGGCGCGCCTAAACCTGTTAAAGAAGGTATATCTAAAGAGGATGCTGCCGCAATTCAGAAACAACTGATTGAAGCGGGTGCTTCTTGCGAAATTAAATAAGAATAGTTGTAAGATTCCCGGGCTGGTGAGCTATTAAGGCTACCAGCCTTTGGTATTTCGATCGCTTAATACGTCATCGTAGGTAATGAACAATTGATAATTATTGAGCTTCATCTTTTAAATCCTCTGCCTTCTTCGTTCGGAGAAAATTCATGAGCTACTCATTCACCGAGAAAAAACGTATCCGTAAAAGTTTTGCCAAACGTGCGAGCGTATTGCCAATCCCATTTCTTCTCGCGACCCAGCTCGAATCATATGCAGCTTTCTTGCAGGAAAATGTTGCGCCCAATAAGCGTCAAAATCAAGGGCTTCAGGCAGCTTTTAATTCAATCTTTCCGATCGAGAGCCATACTAAAAATGCACGTCTTGATTTCATAAGTTATGAGCTTGGTTCACCAGTATTTGATGTGAAGGAATGTCAGCAGCGTGGGCTTACCTATGCGTCTCCTCTGCGTGCCAGAGTAAGACTGACAATTATGGATAAAGAAATATCTAAGCCAACAGTAAAGGAAGTCAAAGAACAAGAAGTTTATATGGGTGAAATTCCTTTGATGACAGAAACAGGATCATTTGTTGTCAATGGCACAGAACGTGTGATTGTTTCACAGCTACACCGCTCCCCAGGCGTATTTTTTGAACATGATCGTGGTAAAACCCACTCGTCTGGAAAGTTATTATTTTCTGCGCGTATTATTCCCTATCGTGGTTCCTGGCTTGATTTTGAGTTTGATCCGAAAGATTGCTTATATTTTAGGATAGACCGTCGCCGTAAAATGCCTGTCACTACGCTATTAAAAGCGATTGGTTGTACTTCAGAGCAGATTTTAAAAGAGTTTTTTATATTTGATAGTTTTTATTTCACAGAAAAAAGTATTCAGTTCGAGCTTGTTCCTGAGCGTTTACGTGGTGAAGTGGCTAGTTTTGATATTCTGACTAAAGGTAAAAAAGTCATTGTTCAAAAAGATAAGCGTATTACAGCGAAGCATATACGTGAAATGCAAGAAGCTAAGATTGATCAACTGGATGTACCAGAAGATTTTTTATTGGGAAGAATACTTGCACAAAATATAATCGATAAAGAAACAGGTGAAGTTGTTGCACTGGCTAATGATGAAATTACAGAAGAGATGATTGCTAAGCTACAAAAAGCAAGTATAAAGAAAATCAATACACTGTATGTCAATGATCTTAACCATGGCGCTTATATTTCTCAAACATTAAAGATTGATGAAACAATCGATGAAATGACTGCTCAAGTAGCTATTTATCGAATGATGCGACCTGGGGAGCCACCAACTGAGGATGCTGTTAAAGTGTTGTTCTCAGGCTTGTTTTATTCGCCAGAACGCTATGATTTGTCGGTTGTAGGTAGGATGAAATTTAATCGCAGAGTCGGTAGAACTGAATTGATAGGATCTTCGACACTATCGAATGAAGATATTGTTGCTGTTATCAAAATATTGGTAGAGCTGCGTAATGGGCGTGGTGAAATCGATGATATTGATCATTTAGGTAATCGGCGGGTGCGTTCGGTGGGCGAATTGGCGGAAAATCAATTTAGATCCGGTTTGGTGCGTGTCGAGCGTGCGGTGAAAGAGCGATTGAGTCAAGCAGAATCAGAAAATCTAATGCCGCATGATTTAATTAACGCAAAGCCGGTTTCAGCGGCAGCACGTGAATTTTTTGGATCCAGTCAGTTATCTCAATTTATGGATCAGACTAATCCGCTATCTGAAATTACCCATAAACGTCGCATTTCAGCTTTGGGACCTGGGGGGTTAACACGAGAAAGAGCTGGATTTGAGGTACGAGACGTACATCCAACGCATTATGGGCGCGTGTGTCCAATTGAGACACCCGAAGGACCGAATATCGGTCTGATTAACTCACTGGCATTATATGCACGTACCAATGAGTATGGATTTATTGAAACGCCTTATAGCAAAGTGAAAGATTGTTGTGTGACAGAAGAAATCGATTATTTATCTGCAATTGAAGAAGGCAATTATATGATTGCTCAAGCAAATGCAGAACTTGATGATAATGATCGATTTATCAGCGAAATTGTTTCTTGCCGTCACAAAAATGAATTTGCCTTGTCTTCACCTGAACGCATTGAGTATGTCGATGTAGCTCCGGCACAAATTGTTTCGGTAGCTGCATCTTTGATTCCATTTCTAGAACATGATGACGCTAATCGTGCGTTGATGGGTTCAAATATGCAACGTCAAGCGGTTCCTTGCTTGCGCGCTGAGAAGCCACTTGTCGGCACAGGTATCGAACGGGTGGTAGCAGTACATTCGGGAACTACTGTTCGCGCTAAACGTGGTGGAATCGTCGATTATGTAGATGCGAGCCGAATTGTTGTTCGTGTGCATGATGCAGAAACCCGAATGGGTGAAGTAGGTGTCGATATCTATAATCTTATAAAATATACACGCTCTAATCAAAATACCAATATTAATCAGCGTCCTTTGGTTAAAATTGGAGACAGAATCGATAGAGATGACGTGATCGCAGATGGCGCTTCCACTGACATGGGGGAACTGGCACTGGGACAGAATATGTTGGTGGCATTTATGCCATGGAATGGTTATAACTTTGAAGATTCAATTCTGATATCAGAACGAATTGTTGCTGAGGATCGTTTTACATCAATACACATTGAAGAATTATCAGTTGTCAGCAGAGATACGAAACTTGGTACGGAAGAAATAACAGCTGATATTCCAAATTTATCTGAGCATCAATTGGGGCGCCTTGACGAATCTGGTATTGTTTATATCGGCGCGGAAGTTGAAGCAGGTGATGTATTGGTTGGTAAAGTTACACCCAAAGGTGAAACGCAACTAACACCGGAAGAGAAATTATTACGAGCAATTTTTGGTGAGAAAGCATCAGATGTAAAAGATACTTCGCTGCGAGTACCATCAGGAATCTCAGGGACAGTCATTGATGTACAGGTATTTACGCGAGAAGGTATAGAACGGGATAAGCGTGCGCAACAGATTATCGATGATGAGCTGGATCGATATAAGAAAGATCTGGCGGATCAAATGCGCATTGTAGAAGAAGATGCCTTTGAACGGCTTGAGCGTTTGCTGATTGGTAAGGTTGCTACTGGAGGACCGAATAAACTGATCAAAGGAAAAGAAATAACTGCTGAATATTTGAAGAGTTTTGATCCACACTATTGGTTTGATATTCGTCTGGCAGATGAAGATGCAAGCTTACAATTGGAACAAGTGCGTGAAAGTATGGCACAGAAACGTAAAGCATTTGACGCTGCGTTTGATGAGAAAAAGAAGAAACTTACACAGGGAGATGAGCTGGCACCCGGTGTACAGAAAATGGTTAAGATTTATATTGCGGTTAAAAGACGCTTACAGCCAGGTGACAAAATGGCGGGGCGTCATGGTAATAAAGGTGTTATCTCAAAGATTGTACCTTTGGAAGACATGCCCTATATGGCTGATGGAACACCTGTTGATGTGGTGTTGAATCCATTGGGGGTTCCTTCCCGAATGAATGTAGGACAGATACTTGAAGTACATTTGGGATGGGCAGCTAAAGGGCTTGGCAAGAAAATCGACGAAATGTTGAAAGCGCAGCAGAATGCGAATGAAATCAGAGAATTTTTTGCCAAGATATATAACGGAAGCGGTAAGAAGGAAGACATATCGTCGCTATCCGATCATGAAATTCTATCGTTAGCTGGAAATTTAACTGAGGGAGTTCCTTTCGCTACGCCTGTATTTGATGGAGCGACTGAAGAAGAAATTAAAGACATGTTGGAATTAGCAGGATTACCAAGATCCGGGCAAATTACGTTATATGATGGTCGAACTGGAGAAGCTTTTGATCGATCGGTTACAGTTGGCTATATGCATGTTCTGAAATTGCATCATTTGGTGGATGATAAGATGCATGCGCGTTCAACGGGTCCTTATAGCTTAGTGACACAGCAACCACTAGGCGGTAAAGCGCAATTTGGTGGGCAACGATTTGGAGAGATGGAGGTATGGGCATTGGAAGCATACGGTGCTGCATATACCTTGCAGGAAATGCTCACTGTTAAATCGGATGATGTCACAGGGCGTACCAAAGTGTATGAAAGTATTGTCAAGGGTGATCATAAGATTGACGCTGGAATGCCGGAATCGTTTAATGTATTAGTAAAAGAAATACGCTCACTGGGGATGGATATTGACTTAGAACAGCATTGAAATTCCTAATAGTTAGGATGATCAGATTGAATTGTATCCAATCATCCATAAACTCCATTATACCAATATTTTTATTGCCCCCTGAGTTACAGGAGTGACAAATGAAAGCACTGCTAGATTTATTTAAACAAGTTACCCATAAAGAAGAGTTTGATGCAATTAAAATCGGTCTCGCTTCTCCAGAGAAAATTCGCTCATGGTCTTATGGTGAAGTAAAAAAACCCGAAACGATTAATTATCGTACATTTAAACCGGAACGAGATGGATTATTTTGTGCCAAGATTTTTGGTCCAGTAAAGGATTATGAGTGTTTGTGTGGAAAATATAAACGTCTGAAACATCGCGGTGTCATCTGCGAGAAATGTGGTGTTGAGGTAACCTTATCTAAAGTTCGTCGGGAACGAATGGGACATATTGAGCTCGCTACCCCGGTTTCGCACATCTGGTTCTTGAAATCGCTACCTTCTCGTTTGGGTATGGTGTTGGATATGACGCTACGCGATATCGAACGTGTACTTTATTTCGAGGCTTATGTAGTTACCGATCCTGGCCTAACGCCATTAACACGCTGCCAATTGTTAACGGAAGATGACTATTTAATCAAAACAGAAGAGTATGGCGATGATTTTAGCGCCAGCATGGGAGCAGAAGGTATCCGTGATCTATTAAGTAATTTGGATATTAATACTGAGATAGAGAATCTGCGACGTGAAATGGAAAGCACAGGTTCGGAAACAAAGATCAAGAAAATCTCTAAACGTCTTAAATTACTTGAAGCATTTAATAAATCCGGGATTAAGCCACAGTGGATGATACTGACTGTATTACCAGTATTGCCGCCGGATCTTCGACCATTGGTCCCCCTAGATGGAGGGCGTTTTGCAACTTCTGATTTGAATGATTTATATCGGCGCGTTATTAATCGCAATAATCGGTTGAAGCGATTACTCGAATTGAAAGCTCCGGAGATTATTGTTCGTAATGAAAAACGTATGCTGCAGGAAGCTGTTGATTCATTGCTAGACAATGGTCGTCGTGGTAAAGCAATGACGGGTGCTAATAAGCGTGCACTCAAATCCTTGGCTGACATGATCAAAGGTAAAGGTGGGCGCTTCCGTCAGAACTTGTTGGGTAAGCGTGTCGACTATTCGGGACGTTCTGTCATTGTTGTCGGTCCTCAGCTAAAGTTGCATCAGTGCGGTTTGCCGAAAAAAATGGCGCTTGAGCTATTTAAGCCGTTTATTTTCAATAAACTGGAATTGATGGGCATTGCAAGTACCATAAAGGCGGCAAAACGCGAAGTGGAAAATGAAAGCGCAGTGGTTTGGGATATACTGGAAGATGTAATTCGTGAACATCCGGTGATGTTAAATCGGGCACCGACTTTGCATCGTCTGGGTATTCAAGCTTTTGAGCCGGTATTAATTGAAGGTAAAGCAATTCAGTTGCACCCATTAGTGTGTGCGGCATTCAATGCCGACTTTGACGGTGATCAAATGGCGGTACATGTGCCACTTTCATTAGAAGCACAAATGGAATGTCGAACGCTGATGATGTCAACCAACAATGTGCTATCTCCAGCCAATGGAGAGCCAATTATTGTGCCATCCCAGGATATTGTGCTTGGGCTTTACTATACGACGCGCGAGAAAGTGGGCGCGCGCGGCGAAGGTATGTTATTTCAAAATGTTGGTGAAGTATCTCGTGCTTATGAAAGCCGAAACGTAGAGCTAAACGCAAGAATTACTGTAAGAATCAAGGAGTATGATACCAATGCGGATGACGAGCGATGTGAAAAAATTACTCGTTACGAAACAACGGTAGGCCGTGCTTTGTTATTTGAGATTTTTCCACCGGGATTACCTTTCTCGTTATTAAATAAAACACTTAAGAAAAAAGAAATTTCAAAACTGATCAATGCTAGTTTCAGGCGTTGTGGGTTACGAGAAGCTGTTATTTTTGCAGATAAACTGATGTATGCAGGTTTCAGCTATGCGACACGAGCAGGAATTTCAATTTGCGCGGATGATATGCTGATTCCGACTCAGAAAGGAAATATTATCGCTGCTGCGGAAAGTGAAGTAAAGGAAATCGAAGGGCAGTATACCTCAGGTTTGGTAACGCAAGGTGAACGCTATAACAAGGTTGTGGATATCTGGGGGCGTGCGGGTGACCAAGTTGCGAAAGCGATGATGAATCAGCTTGGCGTAGAATCTGTGTATGAGCAAGCTACTGGTAAAGTTCAACTGGATGAAGACGGTAAACCATTGACACAAGAATCATTTAATTCAATTTATATGATGGCTGACTCGGGGGCGCGAGGTTCGGCAGCACAAATACGCCAGCTGTCAGGTATGCGTGGGTTAATGGCAAAACCTGATGGTTCAATTATTGAGACACCGATTACTGCGAACTTCCGTGAAGGTTTGAACGTTTTGCAGTATTTTATTTCAACACACGGTGCCCGTAAAGGGTTGGCTGATACGGCTTTAAAAACGGCTAATTCCGGATATTTAACTCGCCGTTTAGTGGATGTCACTCAAGATCTTGTCGTGACGGAAGAAGACTGCAATACAAGTAACGGTGTTGTTATGAAAGCGCTGGTAGAAGGTGGTGAAATTATTGAAGCATTGCGTGAACGAATTCTTGGTAGAGTAGTTGTAAATGATGTAATTAATCCAGAGAATCAGGAAGTAATTTTTGCTTCAGGTATATTATTGGATGAAGATGCGGTTGATTTGATCGAATCCATGGGCATTGATGAAGTAAAGGTTCGTACACCGCTGACTTGTGAAACGCGCTATGGGTTATGCGCTAAATGCTATGGTCGTGATTTAGGACGCGGCACCCCAGTTAATGTAGGTGAAGCGGTGGGCGTTATTGCAGCACAATCTATTGGTGAGCCAGGTACGCAGTTAACTATGCGTACGTTCCATATTGGCGGCGCGGCATCCAGAACTGCAGTGGTGAGTCAGGTTGAAAGCAAATCAAGTGGAATGGTGCATTACTCCTCTACGATGCGTTATGTGACGAATGCACAAAATGAATTGATAGCAATCTCGCGAAGCGGTGAAATTATTATCCAGGATGAGAATGGTCGTGAACGCGAGAGGCATAAGGCATCCTATGGTGCTACATTATTGGTACGTAATGGAGAAAACGTTAAAGCTGGCCAAGTATTAACAACATGGGATCCACATACTCGACCAATTATTACTGAATATGCTGGTAAGGTGCGTTTTGAGAATGTTGAAGAAGGAGTAACAGTAGCCAAGCAAATTGATGAAGTAACCGGGTTGTCTACATTAGTCGTAATCGATCCAAAACGTCGTGGTGTAAGCCAATCAAAAGGTTTGCGTCCTTTAGTCAAATTCTTGGATGATGATGGGAATGAAATTAAAGTGGTTGGTGGTAATCAGCCAGTCAGCATTACATTCCAAATTGGTTGTATTATTACCGTGCGTGACGGACAATTAGTTAGTGTTGGTGAAGTTTTGGCAAGAATTCCACAGGAAACATCGAAAACGCGCGATATTACGGGTGGCTTGCCACGTGTAGCCGAGCTTTTTGAAGCGAGATCGCCAAAAGATGCGGGTATGCTAGCAGAAGTAACTGGTATTGTATCATTCGGAAAGGATACCAAAGGTAAACAACGCCTTGTCATAACTGATTTAGAAGGTATTGTGCATGAATATTTGATACCTAAGGATAAACATGTGATGGCGCATGATGGTCAAGTTGTTAATAAAGGTGAGATTATTGTTGATGGACCTGCTGATCCACGTGATATATTGCGTTTGCAAGGCGTTGAGGCGTTGGCGCGTTACATTACCGATGAAGTACAGGATGTATATCGTCTACAAGGTGTTAGGATAAATGATAAGCATATTGAAGTCATAGTTCGTCAAATGCTGAGGCGAGTTCAAATAATGAGTGCTGGAGATTCAGTATTTATACCTGGTGAGCAGGTTGAGCGTGCTGATTTATTAATTGAGAATGAGCGTTTGATTGCTGAGAAAAAAATGACTGCCACTTATGAATTTATGCTGCTTGGTATTACGAAGGCATCATTATCGACAGATTCATTTATATCTGCTGCATCATTCCAAGAAACAACCCGCGTCTTAACAGAAGCTGCAATCATGGGTAAAAAGGATGATCTGCGTGGACTTAAAGAAAATGTTATTGTCGGTAGGCTTGTTCCTGCGGGTACAGGATTATCTTTTCATAGTAAACGTAAGAATCAAGGACGGATGTATGGACTTGGATTAGAGTCAAATATCTCAATTAATAGTACAGTTTAGAAAGTAAAGAACAAATAGATGGTTTAAGTGTTATCTTATCTTGTGTTTTTTAACCGCATTGCGAAAATTACGGGGGCTTGCCCCCGAGCTGGATAGTCTACAATGGCCTATCGCCATTGTAGACTATCCAGCTATGGAATTGCAGAGAAATAGTCATCATGTATTCAGATTGATGTATCACTTGTGTGGGTTCCGAAACATCGTCATAAAGTATTTATGGAACCCTATAGAAGCGAGTTAAAAGGCATTATTGGCAAGATAGGGTATGACTACAATATAGAGATTGTGGAATTAGAGATTCCAGTGGATCACATTCATATGGTACTGAGAACGGATCCGAGGATTTCGCCAGCGTAAGTCATGCAGGTAATAAAAAGCATATCAGCTCGAGAATTTTTTCGTATACGCCCAGAGTTAAAGAGAAAATATTTTTGGGGAGGTAAGTGTGTGGACACAAAGCTATTTTGGTGAAACTATAGGGAATGCTAACGAGGAAGCTATTCGTCAGTATGTACAAAATCAACTCAAAGTAATGGATGAAATGGAAGAGAGGTTTGGGCAACTACCGCTCTTCTAAAACTCGGTCGTTTGCAGCCGAGTTTTATAAATTCTTGACAGTGAGGGATTGACTAAGTAGTCTAGGTGAGAGCAAGGGGATAGGATAAGGACTTGCGGGCAAGAATAAGAAGAAGAGGGAAGTAGGAA
>NZ_QJJP01000042.1 GCF_003201565.1 Nitrosomonas sp. Nm84
AACTTCACTTTTTGCCAGTGGCATGCGTGACAAATGCCTTTTAGAAATTTTTCTCTGTGGATACAGCAAAATTTTCGAGGTTGTGCAGAAGTCTTTTCCATATAACCCGCGCCCGACGCGGGTTTTTTGTTGCTTATTGTAGATAGTATTTTCTTACACCAGCCTTACATGCAGCGAGCAAAGAAAAAGCACTTAGGATGTTTAGTCACTAAGCGCTTGATTACTGGTGGGTCTGGCTGGACTCGAACCAGCGACCAAGGGATTATGAGACGCAGCCATTGAATATGCAATTAATATAATCAATCGCTTACAATGCTTGCCAAGCACAAAACCAGTGTCAAACAGCCTCAAATGATGGTATTTCTGCCGCAGTTTGGCACAAATTTGACACAGTCATTTCTTAGCAATGATTGTTTCAATATCTGTTTGCTGTTTCAATTTGCAAATCATACTTATCTATGCCAAGATTAAACATGATTACTTCTGATTAAGGAATAAGAAATGGCAAGCGAAACAGGACGCATGAGTGTATCAGTGGCACCAGAAAAACAAGAAAAGCTGGATGCAATTGCGCACAGTCTGGATCGTTCCAGAAACTGGTTAGTTAATCAGGCTATTGATCACTATCTGGAAATTTACGATTGGCAAACAAAAAAAATTCAAGAACGTCTGGATATTGCTTCAGGGAAAAATGCAAAATTTCATTCAAGCGATGATGTTGATGCCATGATAGATAAATTCAAAGCATGAGCGCTGTTGTATGGCTCGATGAAGCACTAGAAGATTTAAAATCAATTGGCGATTATATTGCACAAGAGAACGCCAATGCTGCTTATAATGTTTTAATTAGAATAAAAGCTACTGCCAATAATCTATCACTCCACCCCGAAATTGGTCGCCCAGGCCGTGTGTTTGGTACGCGTGAAATAGTGATGAGCGATCTTCCATACATTCTTGCCTATCAAATAACCGACAGAGATATTCGCATATTAGCTGTCATGCATACATCCAGAAAATGGCCTGAAAATTTCAATCGATTACGCTAGTGGTTATGCTTACAACAACTTTGGCACTTCGATATCGTAAAAATAGCGAACATCCATTCCATTACAACATGAAAGACCTCTATTACAGCTCGTCATGCCATACTGCAAATGATTCAAATTGGAGTAGTGTGTCCATTGACATCAAAATGACACTGCATTAATAACCTTTTTATCCTTTAAAAAAGATCCAGAATTAACGCTATTTGTTGTCGATTAAACACAAATTTTGTGAATTTCTGATCGCTTTATAGCGTGATGGATTAACCATTGAGCTCGAAAATTCGGCGAACAAAGTGTATAGAAAACCCCGATGATTAAACCGTTGGGGCGTCAGGTCACATTGCGAGATGATCCGCCATTCCATAATCACGCGTCTGATATTCAGTTGACTCTACTGTGAAAGTTAACGAGACAGTAGTGGTTATTTCTTAACATATCCTAAATGCTTATGACGACTACATCCGCACCCAGGCACGTGTAGGTGATTTACCGGATCGGTTTTTGGTTGAAGTGAACGTATTGCCAGATCACGGCCACGCGCCATGTTGCCATGCGCCGCAGGAGCAGAAAGAATAACCTTTTCTGTCGTACTCCCGCATACCGGGCAATCTGGATTGGTCGCATTGATTGAATGGCGTGTCTCGAATTGTAGTTTGCACTGTGTGCACAAGTAATCATAAGTTGGCATTTAGAATCCCTATCCATTAATCAAGGCATTTCTCAGAAATGTTATGACGCGACCACTTGGCACAACAAGTGATCACGTTTCCAGGTTTTTCTCTTGAACTTAGCTCCAACGAGGTGGTTGCTTCACTTTGACACCGAATTGAGCGGAGGTGACATCGGTTCTGGCCCGTTTTTCAGGGTCTCGGGTTGGCGCTCTCAGCCGGCGCGTCTCGACCTCCCAGATCCAGCCGCTGATGGCTACGTCCTTGGGAATGAGAGGATGATTTTTGAATGTCTCGATGGTCTTCAAGCAGGTTTCGTCCACGTCATCCATCATTCCGATCCACTTGGCGAACGCACCTTTCTCCAGCTTCTGCTCCGGCAGGGTCGGGTCCAGCGCGATATTGTCCGGATCGATCCCCTTGTCGCGAAAAGCCTGTTCCAAATCGGCTGCATTCGCCGACAGCATGCCGCACTGCGTATGTTGCACGATGACGATTTCCCTAGTACCAAAGAAATTACAAGTCAGCATCGCTGAACGGATTGCATCATCGGTGACAATTCCACCGGCATTGCGGAAACAGTGCGCATCGCCATGTCCGGCCGGTGTGTCTACGTGAATGCCGAGCGCTTCATCTACCGGCAGACGTTCGTCCATGCAGGCAAGTACCCATAATCTCAGGTTGTTATGTCCAGCCGGCCCATGGCGGCGACGCTGTGCCCAGTGGTCATATGCGGCAACGCGTGTGTTTAGTTCATCTTTGAGAGTTTTCAATGTTAAGTCTCCTCGGTAATAGGTTGCAATTTTAAAATTACTTTAAGTGATCTATCTTTTCGATAGACCCTAAAGGGATTCATAATGGATATTTAACAGGCCGTTGAAAAACTATCTGTGTTGCCGTTACGATTTTAAAAAAATGGGTTCAAAACGCTCATTGATTAAGCATAAACTGCGATTCACCTGTTCTTGCCTTGTATCGGCAGCCTCGAAAAAGTTTTTCAACGGCCTGTTAACCCGCACACCTGGTAATTGTTAGATGCAATAAAATTACATGCAAATACCATGCCACTGAGGATCAATAATTTTTATTATTAATTACAATAGGTTATTTATGAGCTGTTGCTACATTAGTGTAGCTGTGCTTCAATTGATGAAGTTTCACTTCACAAATCATCCATAAACTATGAACAAGAATCCTCTTGCTGAATTAACACCGGTTTTTTTTCTGCAAACCTTTATTCTTGAGCTGATGCATGCCAGTGAACAACAGGGGCAAAAGCATTGCGAGCAGTTGATTGAACATATCGCCAAAACCGCCGGATGCTTTTTTGAAGAAACTTACCGGGAGAATACCAATAAAAGTGAGCAGCTCGATAGTGAAAGCTATACCGAACTCATACTCGGCATCAAAAACAATATCGGCGGTAAATTTTCACTTGTTTCCAGTAATCCGGACTGCATAACGGTTACCAATTCACGTTGTCCTTTCGGCGAGCAAGTCACCAGCTTCCCTGAATTATGCCGGATGACTTCCAGCGTATTCGGGGGGATCGCAGCCAGAAACTTCGGTTATGCCAAGGTTGAAATCAAAAAAAGCATAGCCCGTCAGGATGGCCAATGTGATGTATGTATTTATACCAATCCGCATGCAGCAAAAGGGCACGCCGGAATGGAATATACTGACACGACACCGGTTAAGGAGATTAATGATATCAATGAATTACAGTGCCGAATTGAAACAAGCATGCAACGGCTTTGGCATAAACAAAGCAGGCAAGCATCAAAGAAACATCAATCTCCTGCAATCATAGCAAAATCACCAGTGATGCAGAAAATACTGCAATCGATCGAGGTTGTTGCGCCTACAGTGGCAACAGTGCTAATCCAGGGGCAAACAGGTGTGGGTAAAGAGTTGATAGCACGTGCCATACATGCGATGAGCGAGCGTTATCATAAACCGTTCATCGCTATTAACTGCGGTGCAATCCCGGAAAGTCTGATTGAAAGTGCCTTGTTTGGGCATGAAAAAGGTGCTTTTACCGGAGCCATAGAAGTACACCAAGGCTACTTTGAGCGAGCCGAAGGCGGTACTCTGTTTTTGGATGAAATCGACTCATTGTCGCCAGCAGCACAAACTCGATTGCTTCGTGTAATCCAGGAAGGGGAACTGGAAAGAGTTGGCGGCAAACAAACATTGGCGATTGATGTAAGGATCATCTCTGCAACGAATCAAAATCTGGAGAGTCTCGTAAAAGAGGATTTGTTTCGCAATGACCTGTACTATCGCATCAACGTAGTCCGCTTAAACATCCCTCCTTTGGTCGAACGGTCGGAAGATTTACCTTACCTGGTGCAATTGATCATTCAGCGATTGAACAAGCGTTATAACAAAGAGGTTGAATCAGTAAGCCGTGAAGTCATGCGGAAAATCCGCGCCTACCATTGGCCAGGTAACGTCCGCGAGCTGGAAAACATTCTTGAGCGCAGTATCCTGTTTGCCAGTGGCAAAGAAATGACCGAACTGGATTTAGAGCTTCCAGCTAAAACCAAAAGTGTTGTTGAATGGAAAAGCGTAAAAGAACATACTCTTGCCAAAATAGAGCAATCGTTCCTTGAGACAGCTTTGAAACAGCATCATGGAAATATAAAAAGAGTTTCTGAGAACATGGGAATTACTTCACGTGCTGTTTACGCCAAACTAAAAAAATACGAAATAAACTTGGCAGAATTCCGTATTTTTGATTGAAGCCATCATATCAATCTCGAAGTGGCCACGCAAATTCGGACAGCCCGCTAAGTATTAGCTTTGCTCAACCTAAACCGTAGTGTACTGGGTCAAATTATTAGAAAGTCACAATGCGTCAAGACTGCAATAGAAGCAGAAGCAACGTTTTACAGCAGATCCATCCCATTAATCATTACAAATCTAAGTGCTGCCGATGCGGAGTATTAGTACCCATACCGAATTACGAGAAATTGGCACGCTAACCCTAATCCGATTAGCACGATTCCAATCTAAAAATTTAACAAATTTCTACACAAGAATTCTATACTGCATACAGTTAGCTTCTTATCGAGGCTAACGAACAACTAATGGAATTGAAGGAAATTAAATGAAACTCGGAATTATCATTTATTCGAATGACTCAGAAACTGTATGGAACGCCTTCCGACTTGGAATTTTCTCCCGCAAGCAGGGGGATACTGTTTCAGTGTTTTTACTCGGAAAAGGTGTGGAGGTAGAATCTCTTGATAGGGACAAGTTTGATATTACCGGCCAGATTCACAGTTTTTCGGATATAGGCGGTGCAATTTTAGCTTGCGGAACCTGTCTTAAGCTTCGTGAGTCTGAAGAGTTAGGAATCTGTTCGATATCCACGATGCAGGATTTATATACGCTGATTCACGATTCAGATAAGGTATTGTGCTTTTAGAGAAATTACCCCATGGATAATAAGCGGCATTGGGAACAGGTATACCACTAAGGCATCTGACTCAGTTAGTTGGTTTCAGGAACACGCTGACCAGTCTCTGCGATTAATCCATAATACCAGACTCGGCAAAGATGCAGCCATTATTGATGTGGGAGGAGGAGCTTCCAGACTGGTGGATGACCTTGTGGCAGAAGGCTATACCGACTTGACAGTATTTGATCTGTCATCAATTGCGCTTGCTGTTGCAAAGCAGCGTTTGGGGGAACATGCGGATATTGTTCTCTGGATAGAAGGCGATATTACCCGTGCAAAGTTCCCCATGAACCGATTTGACATTTGGCATGACCGTGCAGTGTTCCATTTTTTGACTGATCCGGCAAATCGCCATGCTTATGTCGAGCGGGTCATAAGTGCAGTTCGACCAGGTGGACATGTGATTGTTGCTACTTTTGCCGAAGATGGACCAGAAAAATGTAGTGGTCTACCGGTGATGCGATACCAACCTGAAGCCCTGCATGCGGTATTTGGAGATACTTTCCAACTAGTTGAACATGAAAAAGAAGCACACCACACTCCGTTTGGAACAGTTCAGCAGTTTGTCTATTGCTATTGCCGCAAGAGGTAATTGCTAATTCTCCGCTTGCTTTGTGTCGTTCATTATTGTGCAGGAGGCTGTGGGGATATTTTTTCCCAGCCACCAGAGCACTCCCTGACATATGGATAGTAACCTTCTGGATTTCGACAATAGTACCAATAGCTGCTCTCTGATTGGGGAGCAGATGATACATTGTGTTGTATGTGGGTTGGTGGAGACGCGACTACTGGAGAAACGGGTACCGTAACTACTGGTGGATAGGGGTAATAATGAGGCAGCCCATACCCATAGTAACCTAGATCATAACCTAAGCCTAGGCCGTACCCAAAGTGAATGTCTAATCCATGGTAGCCACCAAAATGACCTCCTCCAACATGACCACCGTGGTGTCCATCACCTGCCCAGACGAAGCTCTTAATAAGGAATCCGAGCAATATAATGGTAAGACTATTAAAATTTATTTGCTTCATTAATGGCTCCATTTCGCACCATTGATAGCTGTGTAATATTTTTTTGGCCCAATCAACTTAATACTGCTATTTGTTTCACTAACCGTATTTTCTAAATCCGAACTCAGATAGATCATCAATCCTCCGTGCTTCAATAGTAATAGACAAAGTTAATTATTATATTACTGCAATATTCTTAGTATCAGCTGATTTGTTTTTAGAGCCTGTTTTTTAAATTTAGTTGTCGCACCTTTGTAAACGTTCTTTGAACGTCGGGCAAAGTACCCCACCTTCAAATCTTAACATAGAAAGCAGCCTATCCAATATCCGCAAGCTGTGGAGATAGTCGATAACCGTAAATTGTTTCTGCCAAAAATAAGGCACATCAAAGCTTTTGTGCATCGGGAGATTGTTGGCACAGTGAAAATCGTTGCTGTAAGTCTTATACCTGCTGGTAAGTATTTCGTGTCTATTTTGACTGAAATTAAGTTGATAGGAAGATCCCTATACCGTATTTCCTCCGAGGCTATTTATTATTTTTCTAGCTCTATAAACTGAGCATCATAATAGGTGCGACATTATGTCGCATTGCTATTTTTATTATAGGGCCAGATAATCCAATTTAATAGATTAATAAAAAGTACTTTATACATTCTAATGCTCATGCGATGTCTCGCCTTTATTTATTTCTGAGATCAGGTAATAGGCACTGTTCAATGCTACTTTAGTATTTTCAGTTAGTGGTTCAAGGAGTTTAATTTCCACCCAACCTTGATTAGAAATGCCTGTTCTGATCTCGATAGGATTAAATATCCATTCTATTTCTTCATTTTTCTTGGTTTTTTCTACAAGAAAAATGTAAGGCTTGCCATTCTCTACAACAATAGCTTCTTCTGGTAGCGCGGTAACCGATGAATTATCTGTATAGATTTCTCCGTGGATATACATACCTGGAATAAGGGAATATTCTTTTTGATCAATTTCGGCATGCACACGAACTACCCTAGGGTTTCTCTCAAAATTCTTTTCAACAGAAAAAATTGTGGCTGATAAGTTTTTATCCGGAACTGATTCTACCGTGAATGATACTTTCTGACCTTTTTTTACTTTGTGCACATCTTTTTCGAATACCATTAGGTCGGCATGTATAAAATCATTATTTATAATGCTAAGTATTTGTGCTTGAGGATCCACAAACTGTCCTGTTTGTACCAATATTTTCTCAATATAGCCATCTATTGGGCTTACTACTGGGACATATTGGGAAATATTACCATTTTTCAGTTTTTTTACATTAAGCCCTAATTGCTTTAATTGCGCTTCATAACCTTCTACTTCACTCTTTATAGTTTGGTAATTTGCTTTTGTTTGTTGATAAATCTTACCTGAGCCAATTTTTTCATCATAAAGTCTTTGCTGGCGGTGATATTCTTTTTCTAGAAATTGCTGCTGATTATAGGTGCTTATATATGCAGTCTGTAAGTTAATTAGATTTGGATGTGAAATATAGGCTAGTATTTGATCTTTTTTTACTTTTTCTCCTTCAATTACTTTTATTTCGGTAATATTAGCTCCCAAAACACTTGTAATTACGGCTTTATGTTGAGGAAACAATTCCAGCCACCCATTAACGTTTACCACTCCTGAAAGAGCACGAGTGGGTATATTACCGACCTTTATTCCGAGACTATTAAATTTTAGTTCAGAAAGATGGACCTCTCCTATCTCTTTTTCACTATCAGAATGATTAATATGATTCTCATTGGAATTTTTAAGAGAAGCGTGATTTCTATCTCCTTCAATATCCTTGTTATTAGCCGATTTGTTCATACAGCTGGCAGAAAATATTGCTAATATCAAAACTGATATAAACTGGGTGTGCATTTTCATATTTATTTTCTTTCTATTTATCGTTTTAATTAGATGTTTTTAGAAAATATTCCATCTGGTAGCGGCTGTCTAAATAACTGCCAAAAGCATTCCACGAATCAATCTCTATACGTATAGAATCTCTCATATTTTGCAAGAATGTTACATAATCAATCTCGCCTTCTCGGTAGGCAGTAAGTGCACCCGTTTGTTGCTCCTTAGCCATAGGAAGCGCCACATCCCGATAGTATTGCCATGAATTTAACCATTTGAGGTACTGCTCGCGTATATTCTGATAAGCCGCAGCTAGCTCTAGTTGAGATTGCTGAAGATTTTGGTTGGCAATTGTGTGCTCTATTTTAGCAGCCTGTGATCTTCCTAATTCCGGTGCAAAAAATAAGGGTACCTCAATACCAACCTGAAATTGATGAAGCCCAGGCAGACCTGAAATTTCTTGCTTGCCATACTGCAAGCTTAATTTGGGTAAAAATTGTGAACGTCTTTCTTTGATAGCAGCTTCTGCAACATTAACTCTTTGCTTAGAAACATTTAGTACAGGGTGAGTATCTATAGAATCTGGTATTAAGTTTAGTGGACTTTCCAATTGCTTGGCAGGAATATCTGGGACAGTAAATAAAGTATCGATGGCAAACCATAGGTTTAGCCGCTGTAATGCACTTAAATAGTCTCTATACGCTTGTTCTTTTTGTATCAATACTTGATTTCCTTGATTCGACGTTGCTAAGTATTCAAGTTTGGATATAGCTTCAACTTCAAATTTTATTTTAGCTGCTCGTTCAATATCCATGAAGATGGAGTTCATTTGCTTGTAAACCTGATAATTATTTTTTGCCGTATAGACCATAACCCAGGCTCTACTTACTTCCATTTCTACTTCTATCACAGACAGGTTAAGTGCTTTCTCAGCTAATGCTACCCGCTCTTTTTGTAGCTCTAATTTAGGAAAAATACCAAAGATATTTATTTGGCTCTGTTTGATACCAACATGCATATAAGTAGTTTCTGGGGTGTACCCTAGCTTTTCTGCACCAGTGAAGATTGAGGTACTGCCCAGGTCCCAAGCAGTCTTCTTCTGGACTTCTTGATTTTCTATTTCAAGCCTTGCTGCCTGTATTCTAGGAAAATTTTTTATTGCTAAATCCTTAGCCTGTTCTAGAGTAACGGTTGGTAAATTTTCTAGCGGTGGTGACTGTGCTTTTGCCGTAGAGGCTGCGCCTAGAAGGATACTTAGAAGCCCACTACACACAAAAATTATCACTAGCGTATTTGCACGAGGAAGTTGGAGGCTTTGTTTATTAATTTTTTTATTATTACGATTCTCGACAAAAGCATAAATTACGGGAAGTACAATGAGGGTAAGGAGCGTGCCCGATATCAAGCCACCAATTACTACGGTTGATAACGGATGTTGCACTTCAGAGCCTGCTGATACGGATAATG
The DNA here is from genome assembly GCF_003201565.1 of Nitrosomonas sp. Nm84. Taxonomy (GTDB): domain Bacteria; phylum Pseudomonadota; class Gammaproteobacteria; order Burkholderiales; family Nitrosomonadaceae; genus Nitrosomonas. The sequence goes on from NZ_QJJP01000042.1 coordinate 9,522, forward strand.
CCATTGGTAAAAATCCGAGAATATCTGTAGCATCTGTAAGTAAAATAGGCCTAATTCTTTCTTTGGTTGCTTTAACTATACGTTCTTCAATATCGGTTATCCCTTCTTCTTTTAATGAATTGAATCTACTAATTAATATTAAGTCATCAAGTACAGCTATACCAAATAACACAACAAAACCTACCCCTGCTGAAACACTGAAAGGTATATCTCTTAACCAAAGGGCAAGTACTCCGCCTATAGCAGCTAAAGGAATGGCGGTAAAAAGGATGACTGCTTGGGAAAATGACTTTAGAGCAAAATACAGCAAGACGAAGATCAAAAATATGGTAATTGGTACCACAATGGCTAATCGATTTTTGGCTTTTTGCAGGTTTTCAAACTCTCCACCATATGTGACGTAATAGCCGGGCGGTAAATCTAACTCAGCCTCTAGCCTTTGTTGGATGTCTTTTACTACGGACTCCATGTCACGTCCTCTGGTGTTCACTCCTACGTAAGTTCTACGAAAAGTATTGTCCCTTGATATTTGCATAGGGCCTAGTACATAGTTGATATCGGCTAGTTCCTTAATGGGAATTTGATTACCGTTAGGTAAATCAATATAAAGGTTTCGTAAATCGGCAATGTTTTTTTGGTAGGCTTCATCAAAACGTATGACCATATCAAAGCGCTTCTCACCTTCTAGAATTACTCCAGCCACACTTCCGGCAAATGCTGAGCTGATATAGTCATTCAATTTATCAATATTTAATCCATATTGAGCTATTTTTTCTCGGCTATAACGCACAGTCATTTGAGGCATTCCGGAGGTTCTCTCGGTATTTACATCACCCACACCAGGAACGGTTTGGATGATTTTGGCTATGTCATTTGCTTTTTGCGCCAACACATTAAGATCATCGCCGTACAACTTCACAGCCACATCTTCTCGGACACCCGTTAGTAATTCATTAAAGCGCAATTCAATCGGCTGACTGAAAACCAGGTTGATTCCTATTAATTCGCTATCAAGCTTTTCTTTGATTTTTTCAATAAGTTCATCTTTTGACTTGGCAGAAGTCCATTTATTTACATCCTTTTCTAGGATAATGAACATATCGGCTATATCCATTGGCATAGGATCCGTGGGAATTTCTGCTACACCAATTCTAGCTAAAGCAATTTTTATTTCCGGAAAATTTTGCAGTAATATGTTTTCTATTTTAATAGAAACGTCAATAGTTTCACTGAGGCCACTACCAGGTCTAATAAGTGCCTGCATTGCAATATCGCCTTCATCCAACTGCGGCAAAAACTCACCACCTATTCTGAGAAACATAAAAACCGCACCAACAAACAATGCAAAAGCCACAATCATAACAATTACTTGGTGTCGAAGTGCACTTATTAATAATGGTAAATAAATATGTTGGAAACCGTTTACAATTTTATTGCCGAGATTCTCAAGCGATTTTTCTAACTTTCCAGACCAATTTTTTTGGTTTTTTCCAGGCCTTAAAAGTAAGGCTGACATCATAGGAACATATGTCAGGCAAAGTATAATGGCTCCCAACATGGTAAAACCAAAGGTGTAGGCCATCGGATGAAACATTTTTCCTTCTATACCAGTAAGGAATAAAATTGGAATAAATACGATTAGTATGATTATCTGACCGAAAACTGCGGTATTCATCATTGAGCTTCCAGCTTGAAAAGCTAACTCATCTATATCCTTTTGGTCAAAATTTAATTTACCTGCCTTATATTGTTTTTGAATTTCGTATATGGTGCGTTCTACTATGATTACTGCGCCATCAACAATAATCCCGAAATCAATAGCCCCTAAACTTATCAAATTAGCCGATACATCAAATTGATTCATCAAAATGGAAGCAAAGAGGAAGGATAAGAGAATAGTACTGGCAGCAATAAAACCGCCCCTGATGCTACCTAGAATTATGACTAATGCAAAAATTACAACTAGCGCACCCTCTGTAAGGTTCTCAGTTACTGTACTGGTAGTTCTTTCTATAAGCGTGCTTCTGTCAAGAAAAGGTTTTATCTCCAAACCTTCGGGTAATGATTTCTGAATATCAACTATGCGCTTTTGTACATTTTGAATTACAGCATTTGAATTAGATCCTCTTAGCATTAAAATCATACCGCCTACTGCTTCCCGACCATCCTGTGTGAAAGCGCCATAGCGTATCTGATGACCAAAATGTACTTTCTCTGCTACATCCTTGATTAAAATAGGGAGGCCATTCACATTTTTAATGAAAATATTTCGAATATCGTCGAGTGAGCGAACCAAGCCTTCCCCGCGGATAAAATTGGCCATGTTATTTTTTTCAATGTAGGCGCCGCCTGTATTGCTATTATTACGCCGTAATGCCTCAAATACTTCTGATAGGGAAACATTGTTGGCATTGAGTTTTTCAGGATTGATAGCGATTTCATATTGCTTTATTTTTCCACCAAAAGCATTTACTGCCACAACACCTTCTACTAAAGCTAACTGTCGTCTGATGATCCAGTCTTGGAAAGTACGCAAGTCAGTTGGAGAATATCTGGTTTCGAAACCAGGCTTGGGTTGGAGGGTATATTGGTAGATTTCTCCAAGCCCCGTTGTAATGGGCCCCAGAGATGGGCTTCCAAAAGTCTCGGGTATTTGTTGCTGCACAATATTAAGCTTTTCTTGTACCAATTGCCGTGGTAGATACGTGCCCATAGAGTCTTCGAAGACAATAGTTACTACTGAAAGACCAAAGCGAGAAATAGAACGTATCTCTGTAACACCTGGTAAGTTAGCCATAGCTAGTTCCACAGGAAAAGTTACAAATCTTTCAATGTCTTCGGTAGCTAAAGTTTGGGAAACGGTAATGACCTGAACCTGATTATTAGTGATATCTGGTACCGTACCAAGATCCACTGTGAACAAGGAATATACTCCGGCACCTATTAGCACTAGGGTAAGTAAACCTACGATAAGTTTATTGTTTATAGAATAATTTAGGCTCTAGACTAGCAGACACGATCTGTTAGTCTAGTAAGATGTTAAGAAACAGTAAATTAAGCGACTATTACATTAAAAAAATAATTCAATGC
>NZ_QJJP01000043.1 GCF_003201565.1 Nitrosomonas sp. Nm84
CTCCGACTAAATGTCGGATATTTAACAATCCTGGGTGGAAACTTTTCAACGCCGATTTACCCAAAATCCCGGTAAGTTTTGCACGCCGATTGACACAATTATTGTAACAAACTCGGTTTAAAACGAGATTCACCTGAATTTTCGGATTGTTTGTCCCGACTGAATCGACAAAATGGCCTTTCGGAACAATGCCTAAGGGATTTCCGTTATGGCATTCCTTATAATTATGGAAAATGCATGAGCCAAAGACTTCGTTGAATTTATCACTGATTAAGAGAGCTAATTCATGATTGCGATTCTTATGGAGGTAAGCTCTAGCAGCAAATCTTGAAAGGGAAAATCCAAGGCTTTCTCATCACCATATCTACAATCTTGTTATGACCGCCCCGCCAAAACACTCTACAGTGCGTTATTTTTGCTCGACCTATACCTTTTTTTAACTGCTCCGAATAATGATTCCCAGGTCACTTTTATTGATCCTTTTTTGATCATGCGAGAAGCCATATCAGCGGCTTTTTGTTTCTTGCGCAATTTTCTTCGAGGTTTGCCATCAGCGCGGGGTGGTAGCGGCTTATGCTTATAAGCCACGGGCATACAGCGAGAGGATTGTCATCAAAGCCACCTAGCGAGTTTGATGCTTGGGAATGATTTGTAGCTCGAAACGGTGTTAATCAACATGCACGGTTTCCGTGCGTTAATTCACATACTTACGTGCATTATCTTACCAGAAAATATGCTATTACTCATTTCAATCAAATGGTTACACTTATTGAGCAAGCTCTAATTAAATGCAGAGCGCTCTAGTTCAGTATTTGCAACAAGCCAAGAAAAGTTGGATCTGATGATCGCCATGACCCGATTGGACAAGTATCGTGTGCTGATTATCAGTGATATCGGTTATGTCAAAAAAACTGCCTCAGAAACGCAATCTTTGTTTAAATTTATTGCACACCGATATGAAAGTGGGAGTCTAGTCTGCAGTAGTTGTTATCACGACTGATTAGGCAGGTATTCCATCGGATCGACTGGTTTGCCATGTTTCCGTATCTCAAAATGCAGTTGTATTGTATCTGTATCAGTATTGCCCATTTCTGCAATTTTTTGACCTTTTGTCACAGCTTCTCCTTCTTTCACCAATATCTTACTATTATGCGCATAAGCACTTAGGAAAGTATTATTGTGTTTGATGATGATCAAGTTCCCATAACCACGCAACCCATGACCACTATAAACTACTTCACCGGCAGCAGATGCCAGAACCGGCTGCCCGGCTTGACCGGAGATCTTCACACCTTTGGAATTTTTTGAAAAGGATGATAGTAACTTACCCGTTGTCGGCCATATCCATTCAGTATCAGACTGATTAACCGCTTTATCAGCAGATTTTTGTAGTTCTGGCTGAGGGGCCACTTCAATCCTGTTATTTTTCGCTACTTCCACTGGCCGAGAAGATAAAGGCACCTGTGCCGCAGACGCTGCATTTACTGGGTTTCTTAGCTGCGCCGCATTCTGTTCTGAGAATGGCAATTTAAGTGCCTTAGGGTTTGTTTTCAGGTTTGCTTTCACATGACTGCTGACACGATTCTCACTTTCTTCAGGAACCGTCAAAAACGGCTGTTCGTTTGGCTCTATCGTTGTTTCTATAGGTTGCTGAGGCAAAGCAAATAAAACAGGCCGCGCATCATCTGCTGACGCAGACAAGCTCAGTTTCTGCCCTGGTCTAATGGATTTGGGATCGACAATGTTATTCCATTCTGCTAATTTCTTGAAATCAACGCCATGATTCAACGCAATGCTGTATAGCGTGTCCCCTTTCTGTACGATATAAAACTGATTATCCAGATTATTTGCTCCGGTTGCTTTACTCGCTAATCCAGATGAATCAGTTTTTGCACGATCGACCACGGGTACCGGAGGCTGCGTTGTGCTACAGCCAATCAATATACAACAGGTTACCAGTAGCAACAAATAACACTTCAAAGATAGTGATTGCGACTGATTTGAATGACTCCTAAAAGGAAAAATTGCCTTGATAGTGCATTTACCGACATCAATATCTATTTTTATTAGCTCAGTTGGATTGTTTATCATTTTAATATTCCCTGTATCGTTATTTTTTTACGACACCAGATAATAGGGGTACAAAATTTACTTCTTCCAATATGGTTTCAGTATAGCCTTGGGAATTTCGTTCAATAATACATAAATTCTGTTTCTGAGTTCCTTTGGGAAACACCATTCTACCCCCCACGACTAATTGTTCCAGCAACAAAATAGGAACATGCGTCGTTACGGCTGTCATGATAATACCATCAAATGGCGCAGCTTCCGCTAGTCCGCGCAGGCCGTCAGCATGTCTCATATGCACATTTCTAATCTGTAATTCCTGCAATCGAATTCGAGTACGCGTTAACAATGGCCCAACACGTTCGATTGAATAAACCTTCTGCGCAATTTGTGCCAATATAGCTGTCTGATAGCCGCAGCCGGTCCCAATTTCCAGCACTTTGCCTAAATCAGAATTAGCACGCAACAGTTCACTCATGCGCGCGACAATCCAAGGACTGGATATAGTTTGCCCGTAATTGATAGGCAAAGAAACATCTTCATAAGCGCGACTTGCTAGGGCCTCTTCAACAAAAATATGACGAGGAACAGCACTCATTACAGACAAAATCACTTCATCAGCAATACCCAATGTGCGTAAACGCTCAATCATTCGCATCCGTGTACGCTGCGAAGTCATACCAATTCCAGAATGACGAACACTCACCAATTAGTATCCATAAAATTTTATATTACTGAAACACAACAAGCACCTAATTATTAAGCCACTTTGTTATAAGGTCCAATTGATCGTATCGAGTCAAGTCAATCTGTAATGGAGTTACCGAAACCCGATTATGCTGTGCAGCATAAAAATCTGTACCTTTACCTGCATCCTGTGCCGCACCCGCTGCACCAACCCAATATAGACTCTCACCACGCGGACTTTGCGATTTAATGACTGGTTCTGCTTTATGGCGCCGGCCCAATCGGGTAACTTCAATCCCTTCTAGTTGCTGATATGCAATATCCGGCACATTGATATTTAATAAAACTGGGTCATGAATTTCATTTTCTCGGAACCGCTTGACCATATCAACTGCAACACGGGCTGCTGTCACGAAATTTCCCCTGGATGCATCGACTAAAGAAACAGCTAACGAAGGAATTCCCAGTAAGAAGCCTTCTGTAGCCGCAGCCACCGTACCCGAATAAATCGTGTCATCGCCCATATTAGCGCCACTATTCACGCCAGAAATTATCATATCCGGCATAACATCCAGCATACCGGTAACAGCAAGATGCACACAATCCGTGGGGGTTCCATTGACATAATAGAAACCATTATGGGATTTATGTAAGCTTAGTGGACGATCTAATGTGAGTGAATTGCTGGATCCACTGCGATCCCTTTCTGGGGCAACTACAATGATTTCAGCAACTTCAGAAAGTAATTCAGCAAGGCATGCAAGACCAGGTGCAAAATATCCATCATCATTACTAAGTAATATGCGCATTTCTATAAGGCCATGATAATCAATGAATAGTCAAACAAATACTTTCTGCACAGTAACTCAGTATCAACTCTATTTAAATTGAGCGTTGCCTACCCAATGGTCGGGGCGAGAGGATTTGAACCTCCGACCACTTGCACCCCATGCAAGTACGCTACCAGGCTGCGCTACGCCCCGAACAGGAAATTATAACAAATTAAACGCTCTAACTTCTAAACTAACGCTGAAAAACATATCCTTTAGGAAAGAAGTAGTGACATCACACTTTTAATCTCACGTCGAATGTGGTGTAAATCTGCGATAGAAGGAGATATATTAATATCGGTTGGTTTTATATGCGTTGATTTATCTTCACTATGATCGAGTCGGTTACGTGCCCCACTAATCGTAAACCCATGATCATAAAGCAGTTCTCTAATACGTCGAATCAACAATACTTCTTGGTGCTGATAATAACGTCGGTTACCGCGACGTTTAACAGGTTTTAATTGTGTAAACTCCTGCTCCCAGTAGCGTAATACATGCGGCTTAACACCACAAAGAGTGCCTACCTCGCCAATTGTAAAATAACGTTTTGCTGGGATTGGAAGTGATACATTACTTGGTTTTTTGTTTTCCATGATAATTCTTTTCAACCAAGGTTTTTAGTTTCTGGCTGGCATGAAATGTAACCACGCGGCGTGCGGTAATAGGAATCTCTTCTCCTGTTTTAGGATTTCTACCAGGACGCTGAGGTTTTTCTCGTAATTGAAAGTTACCAAATCCTGAGAGTTTAACACCTTCGTTATTTTGCAAAGCGTTACGTACTTCCTCATAAAAAGACTCAACCATGTCCTTTGCTTCACGTTTATTAAGCCCTACATTCTCAAATAATAAATCTGCTAATTCAGCTTTCGTTAACGCCATACTTCACTCCATTTAGTCATCAATTTTTGTAACTTTTAATTCACTTATAGCTAAATTCATTAAACAGTAGCACTTTGAATAAAAACTGATTAATCATTCATCTTATATACTAGGCTTGCGAAGAATAAATCTGATTCATACGACTAATACAATTCTTCAATGATCATCAGTTACGTAATATTGCACAAAATTTATTTTCCAAAACTTTTATCAAGTTTGTTACTGCAGAATCAGCTTCTTCATCGGTCAATGTTTTCTCAGTATCTTGTAACAACACACGGAATGCAAGACTTTTTTTGGTGTTTTCCACACCCTTGCCGCGATAAATATCAAACAATGAAATATCCGCTACAATTGTTGATTTTTCTGCGCACATACTGGCTAACAATGAGTGCACCGTGACATCATTGTCAACGATTATCGCAATATCGCGCCGCACCGGCGGGAATTTAGAAATTTCCTTAGCAACGGGTAATGATTTAGGTATCAGACTCTCTGAACTCACTTCAAATAATATTGCATTCTTTTGCAAACCATATTTCTTCTGCCAGCGCGGATGCAACTCTCCCAACCATCCAACTGGCTGGTCTTCAATACAGATTTGTGCGGATTTTCCTGGATGCAGCGCCGGATGAGAAAATTTCTTGAACTGAACGTTTTGATTTCTATACAGAACTTCTATATCTGCTTTGACATCATAGAAATCAACGTTTCTGGCCGGCATATCCCACTGCTCAAACGCCATATCTCCATAACAGAGCCCAGCAAGTTTCTCTATCTGCTCACAGTCACTTGCATCACTCCTGACAAAACAACACCCCATTTCAAATAAACGCACCCTAGTTTGCTTACGATTTAAATTAAATTGCAAGTTGGATATCAAGCCACCAATCAATGTACTGCGCATCACGCTCATCTGGCTCGCAATCGGATTCTTTAATGCAATCGCCTTGCCATTATCCACAAAATCAAGTTCCCATTCTGCATCTACAAACGCATAATTAATCACTTCCTGATAATCACGGACAATGAGTAACTGCTTTATCTCTGCCGTGGAATGCTTGGTTTCCGATATCGGCAGCATCGCCATATCAGCGCGCGGGAAATGGATAGGTATGTGATCATATCCATAAATACGTGCCAGCTCTTCTATAAAGTCTTCTTCAATCACTAAATCAAAACGATAACTCGGCGGTACGACATTAAGAATATTCTCTTTCATCGAGAACTCAAATCCCAGGCGTTTAAAGTAGTCACTGATTTGTTGTTTGGTCATATCAATGCCCAATACTCGCTTTACTCGATCAACCCGTACATTTACAGAAGATCTTTGCGGCAATGCATGTTTCACCTCGGTCACAGGCCCTGCTTTACCGCCACAGATAGTTTGTATCAGGTAAGTAGCACGTTCCAACGCATTTCTGGTCGCAGCAAAGTCTACACCACGCTCAAAGCGATAAGCAGAATCGGAACTGAATCCAAGATGAAATGATTTGCCGCTGATCACATTCGGACTAAAAAATGCACTTTCTAAAAAAATATCTGTTGTACCGCACGTTACACCGCTGTCCAGTCCACCCATGATACCGGCTAGTGCGAGCGGTCTATGTGCATCGGCGATCAACAATATGTCCGGATTTAGGTTTATTTGACTATCGTTCAACAATTGTATCTTTTCATGTGGCTGTGCGTAGCGAACCTGAATGCCCCCCGTGATCTTGGCCACATCAAAAGCATGCATGGGCTGCCCCGTTTCCAGCAGTACATAGTTAGTGATATCAACAATTGGATTGATAGATCGTATTTCGCTACGCTCCAACCGCTGCGTTATCCATAGTGGCGTTAATACATCGAGATTGACGCCACGCATTATTCGGCCACAATACAGAGGACAGGCTGCAGGAGCCATCACGTTCACATCCAGTGTATCTTCAATTTCTCCGGGAACTGGATCTATCGCCAGCAAGGTTAACTCGGCAGCTGTGACAGCAGCTACCTCACGCGCCACACCCGACACACCAAGACAGTCAGCGCGATTGGGCGTCAGACTCAGCGTAAAAATATTATCGTCAAGCCCGTAGTAACTACGAAAATCTGCGCCTACCGCGGCATCCTCAGGAAGCAATAATAAGCCGTCCGCCGCATCAGTAATACCCAATTCCTTAGCAGAGCACAACATACCGGCAGAATCAATGCCGCGCAGCTTCGTTTTTTTGATCGTAAAACCCGGTAATGTTGCTCCAATCAGTGCACAAGGTATTTTTACACCAGCGCTGACATTAGGTGCACCACAGACAATCTGCAGCAAGTCTGTTTCGGCTTTTCCTGTCTTGACACTGCAGACTTTCAGCCGATCTGCGGTAGGATGTTTCTCGACCGAAAGAACCTCAGCCACAACCACTTTATCAAAGATTGCCGCTACCGGCTGGATACTTTCAACTTCAATCCCCGCCATGGTTAGCGCATGTGCCAGTTCATTACTTGAGCAAGGTGGATTAACAAAGGTACGTAGCCAGTTTTCAGAAAATTTCATGTGAATCTACTATGAATTACAACAGATAAGTAAGTTAACCAGAGTTAATTAAATTGTTTAAGAAAACGCAAATCATTTTCAAAAAATAACCTTAAATCATTGACGCCGTATCGAAGCATGGCCAAGCGTTCCACGCCCATACCAAAAGCAAATCCAATATATCGTTCACTATCAATTGCAACATGCTTTAAAACATTAGGATGAACCATTCCACAGCCCAGCACTTCTAGCCAACCGGTATGACTACAAACACGACACCCCTTTCCGTCACACATCACGCAACCAATATCCATCTCAGCGGAAGGTTCAGTAAATGGAAAAAAGGATGGTCGGAATCTTACAGGCAAATCGGCACGCTCAAAGAAACGCGCCATGAAATCCGCCAAAACACCTTTTAATGCAGCAAAATTGGCATTCTCATCAATCCATAGCCCTTCAACCTGATGAAACATTGGCGTATGCGTCACATCAGAATCGCAACGATAGACACGTCCGGGTGCAATTACTTTGATCGGGGGCTCATTATTTTGCATATAATGAATCTGGACTGGCGATGTGTGTGTACGCAGCAAATTCCCATTATCAATATAGAACGTATCATGCATTGCGCGCGCAGGATGATTCTCTGGAATATTCAGCGCAGTAAAATTATAAAAATCAGTTTCCACTTCAGGACCTGAAGCCACATTAAAACCTATTGAATGAAATAATGTTTCAATACGCTGTAAAGTTCGTGTTACTGGATGTAAACCACTCACTTTCAATCCTCTGCCAGGTAAAGTGACATCCAATGCTTCCTCAGTCAATTTAGCTTCTAACTCTTTTGCTTGTAACATATTTCGCCGAGTCTTAAGCGTTGCCTCTAATTGATCTTTTGCTTGGTTTATCCGACTACCCATAGCAGGACGCTCTTCAGCCGAAAGCTTTCCCAATCCTTTGAGTAATTCTGTCAGCACACCGCCTTTACCAAGATAGCGCGCTTTGACATTTTCTAACTCAATAGGATCTTCAACACCCTCCAGCAAGTCGGTTGCTTCACTAATTATTTCTTCCAGGTTTTTCATGTAAACTCAATAGCTAGCGTTAACGAGCAGAATTACGATCATTACATTTAACAAGAAAAAGGGAGGCTCAGGCTTTATACCCCGACCTCCCGATATTTTTTCATTACAGCTAATTATGTAGCCAGACTGGCTTTTGCTTGCTCCGCAATACTCTCAAAAGCTTTCTTATCAAATACAGCTAAATCAGCCAATACCTTTCTATCTACTTCGATACTTGCCTTTTTAAGACCATTCATAAATACGCTATACGACAAACCACATTCGCGAGCAGCTGCATTGATACGTGCAATCCATAAGGCTCGAAATTGTCTTTTACGTTGGCGGCGATCTCTATAGGCATATTGACCAGCCTTCATAACAGCTTGCTTAGCGATACGATAGACGTTCTTACGACGTCCACGGTATCCTTTAGCCAGATCTAATATCTTCTTGTGCCGCGCATGAGCGGTTACACCACGTTTAACTCTTGGCATGATCGTTCTCCTTTATGCGTACGGCATCATAGCGCGCACTGAGGTTACATTCGTGGAATGAACACTAACCACACCTCGTAATTGACGCTTATTTTTGGTTGTCTTTTTTGTCAAGATATGACGCTTAAAAGCTTGTGAGCGTTTAATACTTCCGTTTGCTCGGAACTTGAAGCGTTTCGCCGCACCGCTCTTGGTTTTCATTTTTGGCATAAATACTCCCTATTTAACATGAAACTAGGTGTTTTCATTATTGAAAAACTTCTCCAACCTAGTGATCACTTATTATTTCACCACATTTACAACAGAAATTACTAAGACAAAAACTACGATACTACGATCGAAGTTTCCGTCTTTACTTTAGGTTCTTTTTTCTTGGGCGACAACACCATAACCATTTGCCGACCTTCCATTTTAGGAAACTGTTCCACCACAGCAAATGACTCTAAGTCATCTTTCACACGCTCCAATAAACGCATACCAAACTCCTGATGCGCCATTTCTCGCCCTCTAAAACGTAACGTCACTTTAACTTTATCTCCTTCATTAAGGAAATTAGTTAAATTTCTCAACTTTATATTGTAATCGCCTTCATCCGTATTCGGTCTAAATTTAATTTCTTTAATCTGAACTTGTTTCTGTTTCAGCTTCGCATCATGTTTTTTCTTGCTTTCCTGATAGCGAAACTTACCATAATCCATCAAGCGACAAACAGGAGGCTGCGCTGTCGGCGCGATCTCAACCAAATCAACTCCTGCTTCATCTGCTAATGCATTTGCATCAGCAAGCGCAACGATACCTACTTGCTCCCCATTCACACCAATCAAGCGTACTTCTGGCACGTCTATCTCTTGGTTGACGCGTGCTGTTTTTTCCTGAGCTATGGTAAATCCCCTAAGTTTAGTTTAATAAAGCACCCCACTCAGCAGCGAGGTATTAAAAGCACTCTTCAAGCTGCTGATTCTCTATCAACCTCCCTTCACAAGAAGCAGAGAGTTGAACCCTGAAGAAACAGAAAATTTATACTTTCGAGGAAAGTTCTTCTTTAAGATGCTCTATGAAGGCCTGTAATGTCATTTGACCGAGATCCTCGCCTGCACGATTACGAACAGCAACTTTATTTGTTCGCACTTCTTCATCTCCAACAATAGCCTGATAAGGAAGTTTCTGTAAACTATGCTCGCGGATTTTATAGGTTATTTTTTCATTTCTCAAGTCTAACCCAACTCTAATTCCATGATACTTCAGTTGAGTAGCTACTTCTTGAGCATAATCAGCCTGTCCCCGAGAAATATTTAATACAACAACTTGCTCAGGTGACAACCATAACGGAAACGCGCCTGCATAGTTTTCTATCAGTATGCCAATAAATCTCTCCAAAGACCCCAAAATAGCTCTATGTAGCATCACTGGTACTTGGCGCGAATTATCTTCTGCCACATATTCCGCACCTAAACGGTCTGGCATAGAAAAGTCCAATTGCAATGTACCGCATTGCCATACACGCCCAATACAATCCTTCAAAGAAAATTCAATTTTGGGACCATAAAATGCACCCTCGCCAGGCTGCAACTCCCATTCAAGCTTAGCCTCGTTTACAGCAGCCTCAAGTGCCGCTTCCGATTTATCCCACTGCGCTTCTGATCCCACGCGCTTTTGTGGACGCGTTGAAAGCTTAACCAAAAGCTCTTTAAAACCAAAATCAGCATAAACAGATTTTAGCAAATCAATGAATCTTACAACTTCACCCTGTATTTGATCTTCTGTACAGAAGATATGCGCATCATCTTGTGTAAATGCACGCACCCGCATAATACCATGTAGTGCGCCTGATGCTTCATTCCGATGGCATGAGCCAAATTCAGCCAATCTTATCGGTAGCTCCCGGTAGCTTCGCAAACCTTGATTAAATATTTGAACATGACCCGGGCAGTTCATTGGTTTTATGGCAAAATCCCGTTCATCCGAATTCGTGGTAAACATATTTTCACGAAAATTTTCCCAATGCCCAGAGCGTACCCATAAATTTTTATCTAGTATTTGCGGTGTTCGTATTTCCTGATAGCCATTTTGATTCAATATACTTCTCATATATTGTTCAATTTGCTGCCATAGTGTCCACCCTTTCGGATGCCAAAATACCATACCCGGCGCTTCATCTTGCACATGAAACAGATCAAGCTGTTTTCCAAGTCTCCGATGGTCTCGCTTTTCCGCCTCTTCTAAACGATGTAAATAGTCTTTCTGGTCATCCTTATTTGTCCAGGCTGTCCCATAAATACGCTGCAGCATTTCATTATTGGAATCACCTCGCCAATAAGCTCCTGCCACTTTCATAAGTTTAAAAACTTTTATCTTTGAAGTCGTAGGAACGTGCGGCCCTCGACAGAGATCCGTAAAATTACCTTGAGAATAAAGCGACAAATCCTCATCACCTGGTATGGATTCAATAATCTGTGCTTTGTAGTGCTCTCCTTGCTGTTTAAAGAAATCAATCGCATCAGAACGCTCCAATACTTTTCGTTCTATCTTTAAATCTCGTTTGCTGATTTCAAGCATACGTTTCTCAATAGCAATCAAATCTTCAGGAGTAAATGCACGCTTATAAGAAAAATCATAATAAAACCCATCATCAATTACGGGTCCAATGGTAACTTGCGCATCGGGAAATAACTCCTTGACCGCGTGAGCAAGTAAGTGAGCGCAAGAATGTCGAATAATTTCTAATCCTTCAGGATCTTTCTCCGTAACAATGGCAAGCTCACAATTCCCGTCAATTCGGCTGTAAGCATCAACCAACTTACCATTCATCTTCCCCGCTATCGCTGCACGAGCTAAACCGGATCCAATTGCTGAAGCCACATCCATAACGCTTACAGACTGATCAAAAATGCGCTCAGAACCATCTGGCAAACGAACAACAGTCACAAATATTCCTTCCGTCTCACAGTTATTTAACAAAACAACGTCTTATCTATTACTTCGTAATTCGTAAAAACCTTTCTTCAATGAGCAATTGTTTTATACCAGTTATTCATTTTTTGCAAACCATTTAGAAATTTTGGCGCAAAACCAATAGCCACTGCATCAACCAAACAGTACCAAGCAGCCACACCACTAGGTGGATTTCCTTGCGTCCAATTAAAAACCGGTTCAATGGATGCCCATTTCCATGTACCGGCCGCCGTGCCAATAATTTCCAACCATGTACAAATAAAGAAAGCGCCAAGATAAACCATCGGTGATCGCCCCTTAAAAATACAAACTACAAATATACAAAACAAAAATGCACCTACTTGATCTCCTTGTTCAGGTATTCCACTGATACCCCACAGCGACCATAAGCCGCCAACCGCTATCACAAAGAAAGCCAATTTTTTTGCATTCATTAAGAAAAATCTTGAGCGTGCAAGTTTAACAGCTGTCAGATAAACCATTCCATGCCCTGGAGGTACATAATACGGTACATTTCCAAATCGATAGGTGTATCCTTCCATATAAATGGATGCAAAATGTTCTCCTGCAGTAGCAAATGCTACCGCAATAATAACTTGCATTCTTATTTCTTTATTCTCACCAATTAATAATCCGATTAGAAAAATCCAAGCGATAGCACCCAATAGGTTTTGGACTTGAATACTCGCACTTCCATCAATTACCAAGCTTACCGCTACACAAAAGAATGTAAAGCCAGCAATAAAATAATCCCGATTTCTATGTGGATAAGCTACATCAGGTTTTGGAAAATGGTCGAACATAATGCAAAAAAACCCTACATTGTAATAAAAAACCCGCCATCAGCGGGTTATTCAGTTTTTTTCTGAGTTACGAGAAGTAAGCTGAAGGGATATTCTTTTCTGTGGCAGAAGAAACCATCAATGCATAGAAAACGATTATTGAAACACAGTATAAAAAAACATAATTCAGTACAGATTCTATCGAAAAAGATTTTTCTCTTTTATGATGCTCTTGCTACATGGTGAATTCTGGAAATAACTTGCATCTCCAGAATTCACCTATTAA
>NZ_QJJP01000044.1 GCF_003201565.1 Nitrosomonas sp. Nm84
GTTTTATGCTAAACAAGCAACAAACTCAAATCTGATGAGCTAATGCGTCTCTTAATTCAGCCACCCATTAGTCCACATTGCTTTGACGACGTACAACGATGAACTAAAACACTCTCTTAGGCAATCACGCTATTTTGTCCAATTTGCGCTGACGGGATACAATTAAGAAAAACTAAAGTTGTTAATACTCAAAGATGTGGCTGTTACCGGGACTGTATCAGTGCCGATCAGTGTAATACCCATGTCATCCACACCATTTCCATCTAAGTCAATCTCCAGCGTTTGTGTTGCTTCGTCAAAGCGCAATTGAGTCGAACCGTTATTCTCGAAAACATTCCCTTGAATGTAAGAGGTAGTACCATTTTGCATGTTGGGGGAAAATTGTAGAATATCAGCAGTCACATCAAAATTGCTGACTAAGTCCTTAACGGTAGTGCCATTCGATTCTGTTTTATCATTGTAGCGTAGAATGTCTCTGGCTGAAAGTCCACCCAGCATGATAATGTCTGTGCCTAAACCACCCGCAATAATATCTCCAGAGCCACTGCCAGTATAAGTATCATCCCCTTGCCCGCCCCTAAAGTTAACAGCTACAATATTATCGCTCAGATCGAAAGTTACGCCACCCACGTTACCGTTAGCATCTTTCACAACACCAGATGCATTAATCGTATCAATGTTAGAACCAAACAGTTGTGTCACCTTGATACCGTCAGAACCGGTCACATTTAATGTAGTTAGTTGAGCATCGTTCAATCCACCCAGTGAAGTAACGACTGCAGGATTGCCAGCAATGGTAGATGTCGCCAAATTAATAGTTTCAAGACCTTCCGAATTGATCATCATAGGTAAAGTTGCGAAATTAACCTCTTGACCAAAGGTCAGAGTTGCAGCTTTAGCAGGGCCATCCTTGACTTCTATCGCAATCGTACCTGCAGTAGCCGAAGAAGCTGAGAAGGCTACAGTGGCATTATTCGGCAGATTGGTTAAGCTCAGCGTATCTTTGCCTGCGCCAGCACCAGCAAAAACATCATAAATAATGACATTTCTGACTCCGAATAACTCAGCGTCTATGATTGTATCCGCAGCTAACGGACTACCCAAGGTAACACCGAGTGTTTCAATGTTCTCCACTGAGACAGCACTGCTGATAGCCTGTATGTCAGCCAGTGTGATATTTAGCGTATCATTACGTCCTCCACCGCCATCAATGGAATCGCTAGGATTGAAGCTACCAGCCCCGCCATTTATGATATCATTCCCAGAAGTACCTTTTATCTGATCGGCATTGGGAGTAAGCGTGTAAGTTTTACCAGGCTCGTTACCTGTGCTGTCCAGAAATGCTTTAGCCTCAGCTTCTGTCTTAGGAAATGCCGGGGTTACACCTATAAGTATGCCCTGAAGTTCACTTAGATCGTTGGCAGAATTCTCATTAGAATAAACTTTAGCAACTGTTATTTTATTTTGGAACAGATTAGCTAGGGCTTTAAATTCTTCAGCCGGGGTACCCAAAAGATAAAGTCCAGCCTCAATGATGATATCACTTATACTCGCCCCTTGATTAAGACGAGCATTGAAAAAAGCCTCTGCTTGGAAATCTGGACTATTAGAATCAGTATTACTTGCCGTCAGACCAAAATTATTCAACAGCTTTTTTGCAATTTCTTCATTCGTTACGACACCCTTCAGAATACCATTCCTAAACTCATCAGTTGTAACAAAGAAATTCGCCAGCGCTTGAAAAGACATTCCAGCATCAATTGCAATAATGAAGTCTTGAAGATATTGTGAACCAGGGGCAGCATTGAAAGTTGCTACTACCAATGCAATTATATTGTCTTTCTGTTGAGGGTTAGCCATAACTAGGATTTCCTTTGTGAATTGAATTGAAAATTTAAGGAAAAAATATATCGAATCGATTGGAATTTCTAAATATTGGAATTACTGATTAAATTGAGGATTCTGCCTCACAAACGTAACACGCCTATATTCGAGTGCGCGTGGATTCTTCTCATTTAATAACTCACTATATCCCTTCCCTACTGATTTCAATCTATTTTAATTAATACCATGTTGAATTATTAGATAACGTAAAACACTATTTGCGCGAGCTTGCGATAAACTTTGATTTAACTGAAAAGTTCCACTTCGATCAGCATGCCCTTCAATTATAAAATTATATTCAAGCAATCTATCTGTTTTCAAGGCATTCCCAATCTTATCTAATGCTCCCTTAGCATTCGAGGACAGGTTTGCAGAATTAATTTCAAAAGTAATTCTTACTGGTAGGCTAACAGGTTCGAGGCCTAATGGATTCGAATCGGTGTTTGTGTGCTCAATGTATTTAAAAGACCAGGTTCTAATTTTTTCATCAGGAGCGAATGCATCCACTACATCTGTTTCAGTTATTTCATTTTCATCCCAGACTTTTATTTCTCCCGCGCTTAGCATTTTAACTATCCCGCAAAGCATCAGCACAGTCATAAATACAATAGTAGTCGTCATAGTATCTCTCCTATCCACGGCTAGCTGATAGAAGCAGAAGCGCAAATTGCCGATATGGATAGCTTTACTCAAACAAACGCTGAACTGTTGTCGATTTTGTATCGATCATTGGCAGCGCTACGATAAACTATCAGCTAATTTAAACCTGATCAACTAAGGAAACGCTGATTAGTACACTGCACACCAGGAACTTGTCAACGACGGAGTAAAAAGGTACCAAATAGCGCGCGAAAAGTGTACCAGTTAGATTAATAAGAAGAGGGATTTAACCTCTTGGTTTTGCGCATCTGATTTTTTATTTCTTGGATTTCAGTCAAAGCGCAGTGTTTCTCCTAAAATCTTTTATATTGGTCTGGCATCCTCCTTTTCTATAGATTTGGTTTGTACTGTCTGCTTTTGCCGTTTTTTGCTTGCGGTCAGGCGATACGACTCCCCATTCATTTCCAGAATATGAGCATGATGGGTCAAGCGATCCAGTAATGCAACGGTTAGTCGTTCTGATCCCAGTACACTCGTCCATTCATCAAACGGTAAATTCGACGTGACCAGAGTGGCGGCATGTTCATATCGCCGACTAAACACCTCGAACAAGAGCTCTGCACCAACAGCAGTAAATGGTACATAACCGAGCTCGTCGATGATCAGCAATTTGACGTTAGTCAATTGCTTTTGCAAGGTACGCAGTCGCTTCTCATCACGGGCTTCCATTAACTCATGCACCAAGGCTGCAGCCGTGGTGAAGGAGACACTCATTCCTTTCTGGCAGGCAGCCAACCCTAAGGCCAAAGCCACATGAGTCTTGCCAACACCTGAAGGCCCCAGCGCAATGATGTTCTCGCGTTTGTCGATCCACTCGCCGCGCATCAACTCAAGCACCAGCGGTTTGTTCAATCCAGGAATTGCAGCAAAGTCGAAGGTATCCAAACTTTTAGTCACTGGAAATTTCGCCAGACGTATGCGTCGTTCGGTGTTGCGTCGCTCCCGATCAATACTTTCCAACTCGCACAGTCGTAACAAATAACGCGCATAATCAACATCATCGCGCGCGCACTCGTTTCCTACCTTCTCATATTCACGTGCAAAGGTCGGCAACTTCAGGGTCTTGAAGTGATTGACCAGCAAGACTTGTGGCGCAATCGTAGTGGGAATAGACGTATCAGTCATAACGCGCCTCCATAGGCTGCTGGTTTGCTTTGGGCATTTGCAGTAAGCTTAAGTACGCTCGTGGTTCGGTGGATTTACACTGGCATTCGGTAGATACGGGTAAAGCGCCAGGTCTAGTTTGGCAGGTCGTCGTCGAACATAGGACCAGATGTTTGATAGCATCAAAACCGACTACACCCAGATCTATTGCTTGTTTGATCGCCTGTTCAACCTGTATTCTCCAGTTAAGGGTTATTTTTTATTCATAATTGGCCAAAGAATTCCTGTTCATAAAAATTAATTTATATCGCACAATCAAAATGTTAAAAATCATCCAGACTGAACTATTGAATTTTGTAGAGGACCAATCTATAAATCAAGTATTCAACCATCGCTGTTGACGCCATGCTGGCGCACTGACTGGAAACAATTGGGTGCCTGACTCAAGTAAACACAAGTGTTGATTTGCAGCGATACGTTGCCGCTGAAATCCTTCCTTGAGTATTTGCATACTATGGTCGCGAGAAATAAGTTTGCCCATGAAATAGCGTTCACCATTGGCGAAGCTACTCTTATTGGCATCCCACCATGCTTGAATTTTAGTGGGATCTGGCCAGGGCAAGTTATCATCTTCGTCCATCTGCACGTTATTGCTTTCTGGATCATCATTAGGTCCCAGTTCAATCCCTTCAGGCGCATCGCGTTCAAGATCAAGATAAGCTAAATCAAGGCCGGTGATAAAACTAAACGATTCACCACCCAATCGAGAAAACTTTGGCTCATCCATTTGCTTAATCAGCCATGGTACGTAATAAGGATCACCGGCAATCCCTGCGCCCCGAATCAAACAGCGCATATTAGAAGCATTCTGTGCCAATGTCTTTAATAAAGCGTGAATATCTGTCAGCGCCAATACCTTTAACACAAGCTGTAACGCGTGTTCCTGGAGCGAATTAATCGTCAATGAATAGGCTTTAAGCACCTCAACTGCACTGGTTCGATTTCCCAACAAGGTCGCTGACCAAGCAGCCCAGAAGCGGCATGTCACATCTTTATCCGTTAATGATTGTTCACAAGCAAAACGCAGATCCCGCCGCCCCAATTCACCTGCTGCACGCAGAGCACGTGCCCGCAACTGCTGAGGTTGTTGATGATTAATTAACGAAGTAAGCACCACACCTGCATCCACTCGGTGCGAAACACAAGCAGCAAGACCCACTTGCTGTTTAAATGGGTCCGATGATGCAAGCAAGCTGGCACCGATGCCCTGGAGATGTTGAGCTGAAATCCAACCAAAAGCGGAAATCAATCCGGGTTGCACTTCTGGCACGGCAGCCGCCAGAGCAAACAATCTGTCCAGCCATTGCTCATCTTTTTCTTCAATCGCGCGAATCGTAGCTACGAACACTTCCCCGATACCCGCACTCTCCAATGCAGCTTCACAAATTTTTGAACCATACTCCCCGGCTACCGCCAGACCATCGAGGTGCGCTGCAATACGATCATCAATGCGACGAAGATGATGCAGCTTTATATGTGGCGAAACAACTTGCAGCAATCTGATATTGTGCAAGATTGCTGATTCTTCGGCGTGTTGTTGGATAATGTGAGGTATAGGTTTTGCAGTAGCAATTTGCATAATCATAATTCGAAATGATGCAAATCAGGGTGCTCAAAAGTCGCCCCCCAAAGGAATCCTTCTTCATGAAATTCCTTAACGAGTTCCCACGGCAAATCAAAAAACCCTTTCTGCCACTGTTTAATGAAGCCTTTATTCGCTTTATCAATCAGTTTCAAGGACTCATCACTTTCAATCGCAGTACTCAAAGGATCCTTTTTCGCGTCCGAAGCTTCTGCATTCTTAACCGCTTTACCCAATCGAGAAACGAATTCATCGTTAATCGCTTTAAAACTTTCATAGAGCTCTTTAGGCGCCGTCTTCCACTTCGATTGCGCAGTCGCATGTGAAAGTGATTTTCCTGTAAAACTCTGGATAGCTTTCCAAACGTCTATTTTGATCTGCGCATTCTTCGCTGATTCCACGTCGACTGCTGTTCCGATACCGTGTTCGCTGATCGTACCAAACCGATACCCTTCGAGCTTCATTGGACGCGGATTAAAACCACCATATTTAAAGTCTTTACCATAATCAACTTTTACTTTATCAAGCGCTGTTTTCAACTTCTCAGACATTTGGCTTTTAATCAGTTTCGGGATATCGGTGTTATCACCAAGCTTTTTCAGATAAGCCTTGCGCACCCATGCGTAAAAAACATTCTGTGCTTCTTTCCAGTCGGCATGGTTATTACGCGTTGCGGGATTCGGCTCGATATATTTGCGCAGCTTCTCATTATCAGCATCAAGTTCAGAGGTTGCAGCAAGCAGAAATTCACGATACGTTGCTTCTGAGCCAAAATAGCTATTCCGATCAGTCATATAATCTGACACCCGATACTGTCGCTTACCTTTGCTCCAATAAGAATAGCTTTTTTTACCGGAACTATTCTTGATTGCGCCATAAACTCTAATCAAGCGCTTAAGTTCTTCTTCTGCAGAATTCGGATTAACAGCTTCTGATCGAGCCACAATTGCGCCCAAATCATTTACCGTACCCATCGGTCCAGGTGTATAGTGCAGAAAATCATCAAACAAATTATTAGAAAGATCAGTTGGTCCGTGGTTAAATACGCATCCATATCTGTTTTTCCAGTACCCATAAATTCCAGGAATTTTGCCAGCACCCATATCAAACAGCTCCCTTTAACCGTCTTAATTTCACCATGACCTTGGATCACCTTTTGCGTTAAACTATTTTTCTAATTTTACAAGAAATCTCACTTATCCTCGCAAGCTCCATCAATGCGCGTTTCTGAAAGTTTTTCATTGCCACCAGCACTATTACGATAACGCACGTGGGTGCATTCAATTGTTGCAATATCGGATTCTTCTGCTGCGATCTCACTCTGATCAAGCGGCGTGTGACAAATACGCTCGGAAGTGATGGTAGTAATCACATCAGCCGAACCTCCCTGCTCAAAGTGAATACTTACCCTACAATAACCACCGTGCTTCCAGGTTGATGCCAGTAACTGATCGATCGCGCACCATCCATCGGCAGTGTGTGCAAACAAAAAAGCGCCATGAGAAGGCGGGCCATCTATTACAAGATCAGCAGCCATCACCGCGAGTCTGCCAAAATCATATCCACTGGGTGCCACCACTGGCTCATCACATGCTTCAATCCCCAAAATGGTTTCCCCACCAATTTCACGCCCTTCTATGCAGCTCCGAAGCTGTGCGCACCCGTCTTTAATTAAGCTGCTGATTGGTGGAACATTACAAGCAAGCGGACCCGTCTTTATACAAGTCATAGATTCAGCAATGTTCTTTTTTTTCTCGGAATCAGGCTGAATAGCTTGCAAATGATCATCTGAGCAAGCAAAAAAAATGAACGTAATTATCGTCGCGCCAATACCTACAAATACTCTGCGCAACATATTGATTGAAAAACAAAACTTCATCACATAAACTTCCCATCGATTCCACTGAAATCACACAAATTTAACCACCATCATCATTGCGCATGATTCCACATTTCCACTTGAAACAATCAATATAGCATAAAAAATTCGTGACAAATGTGCCGAAATTCACAACATTTTTATTACAACGATATGATTGTTATTGGAAATACAGTACATACGATTTGGCACTACTACCCAGGCATTTCGATAAAACGGCCTACTTCGATGAGTTTTGCGCACCGTTTCAAACAAACGATCAACATACCAAACCCAAATACCCCGCCTGTACGTCGTCAAACATTCTTGGATGTGTGACCACTCGCAAAAAACTACTCGATCCTAACTCTGAATGTCCGTAAGACTCAGCATTATTAATAACTGTCCAGCCACTGACGATATGCCAAACGCTTCGGCGTATCCTCTCGGTGCGCATAGACTAAACCTGTTGTAAATATTGGGTGAAAGAAATTCGCGCAGTGCATTCTCAATGACCTGTTTCAGCGTGCAACCTTGCTGCGCAGCCTGCTGCTTAGCGTACACCCATAACCGACCATCAATAACAATAGTTGTTCGCATAGTCAAACTCAAAAGAAAAAATCGTATCGCTAACGAATGTGCATACTTTCTGAGTAAGCTCTATTCTATATATGTCATATGCTTCGGTGCAGCTGATTAATAAGCGGTTTCTGTCTACGAAGCACGACTGAGTCAATCCATCTCAGCGATTAAAGACGCGGTAAGTGCGTGTCGGTACTTCATTGATCCAACGCTGATACTCCACCCATGCAATCTTCCCAACGTTGGGTGGCCACGGGTCGAGAACCAGTAAATAAGTTCCGTTTCCCGTCGGATTGTTGTCACTCACCATAGACGAAACAACGATCATATGCCCGGGCGAGCCGCTACCCTGTGCATACTCAGCACTATTCCACAGCATGTCAAACATCAAAGGGCTTTGACGTAGAGCCGTGTATAAAGCGGAGACAGACCAGCTCATTGGCGCATGACACCGTAGGTTGTGGATATTGCCATAGCGTGTACCAGTAACAACGGCTTGATCGCTGCCCGAGCTATTTCGTAGCCCACCATCGGAAGCAATCATGTCGGTTGGCGTTTTTGCACGGACTGCCGCCACTGTGGAATGCGTCATCATGGCTGTGCTGGCTGCCCAGCAAGTCGAAGCAGTTGGCTGTGCGATATGCGTGACGCTGTGATGTGCTGTGCTCAGTGTCAGCCCCTTCGCTAAGGCCGCGTGCGTCAATGGACCGACGATGCCATCGGGAGTTAGTCCCATTTGGCGCTGAAATGAGATTACGACAGCCTGAGTGTTCGGACCTAAAGAACCATCCACTTGCAGTTTCAAACTGGCAGGATTCTTGACG
The DNA here is from genome assembly GCF_003201565.1 of Nitrosomonas sp. Nm84. GTDB lineage: Bacteria > Pseudomonadota > Gammaproteobacteria > Burkholderiales > Nitrosomonadaceae > Nitrosomonas. The sequence continues at coordinate 8,555 of NZ_QJJP01000044.1, forward strand.
TTCAATTGAACCTGCAATACGACAACATCAAATCCTCGAGAACCGATGCGAAGCGTTGTAGCCATAGTAATTTCCTTTAAGTCAAAGGATTGAAGGGAAGCTGACAGAAAGCTGTGCTTTGTCTTCAAAATGAAATATTCAAGTTATTAGTTACTTGATACTCCTAAATTCCTTAGTCAGAATCTTGAATGAACTGTGACAATATACAACCACGTATGCGAAACTTTCTGTGATTTTTCACACAGAACATGCTGTAACAACCGGATAATTTCTGATTTTTGAATAGAATTGCCGGAGTGCAAGACGCAACTCCAACTACCGCCATGAGTTGCTAACTCGAATTATCAACTCAACCATTGCAATACATTCATCTTCGATAGAAAGGAATACAAAAAGATTGAAGTATTTTCACATCAATGCGACCTATTTCAATAGAATGCGATCGCCTATGGCGAATATTGGAAAAATACAACTCAAGATCAATCGATACCAACCTGCTACTCAAGAATTTCTCGATCAGTTAAATCGTATCGCAGACTTAAGAAAATATTTAATAATGCTCTTTTTTTCAGCAGGATAAATGAGTATCATAATGTAATAAATTTCCAGTTAATGTGTAATTTCTCACATACCCCCTCTCTCATAAATATTAATATCCTAGTCGAAATTGACAGACCTTTAAAAAATTCTTTTTAAGCTAAAATAACTGTTAAATTTAATAATGATTGGAATACTCCATTTGAAGTTTCAGAGCTATGCATCATTTTAAATTTTGTTCATGTGCAAATCCCTTTTTGCACCCTCCACTCAATGGTGGGCTTTAGTTGACTACATTTTCAACAGAAAAGAAGGAGTAAAGCAATGACAGAACCGTTAAATAAGGATTGCTTTTTGGAACCCCATTGGCGAGTGATCGCACAAGGGTTCCAAACCGAAACATGGTTTAATGATGGTCAAGCAATAGGAACTGGAGGAATTCAAAATCCACAACCAATCCATCTTCCCACCGGCAACTACTATTATCGATTTGCCTCGAGCAATTCACCCCGAGAAGCGCAGTTGGGAGGTGGATGGTGGCTGGACTACGAGAACTATAAAAAGATTGAAACCTTTGCTCATCAAAATGGTTATTCCATTCGTGATGCTGCTCGCCTGATGCTGGCACTGCCCTATGCGTGGACACGAGTCGATCTGAAAATAAAGGCATTGCTGGCAGCGCCTATGAAAGCGTATGCAGGTGAAGGAAAAGCAGCGCAAGGGGCACGGGGAGGAGCGGATAAAGGTACTGTCTGGATCCCTACACAACACTTAAAGATTCGTCAGCTATACATCCCAGGTCTTTACATTAAAAGTAGTCGGCCCCGTGAGCAACTTTTTGAAAAAGTGTTTTCGTCACAGGTGATGAGCCTTTGACGTATCCCTCGTTTCCACTCGAATGGAAGGTGACCCTTCGAAGTACCCCACGACATAGTCCATCTTGTAGATATTGCTGAGAAACGAATTAGGCAATTTGCTCAATCCCCATTCTTATTTCCCTTTGAGCGCTTTTTGCTAAATCAATCCACGCGCTGTTGGCCTGCCGCGCTTACTGTAACCAACCCGATTTCCGATAGCAGACTCGATCTTTTTCTTGAAATGGTCATTACCCAGCGGGGTGCCAGAATGCAAGCAGGCGCGGATTAATTCGATTTCCTCTGGGCGGGTTTCAATATCAAATCCAGCACGATAGGCAGCTTGACGCGCCTCAGGAGATTCCCCCAATGCCAGATACAATGCATGTGACTGAAGAATAGCATTATCATTCCCATGAGCATTCGCCGCATAACTGGACCATCGATACTGCCCAGGATGCTCAACCATTGCGGCACGCACCGGATTCATTTCGATATATCGCATGCAAATCAAGAAATAAGCTTCAGATTCTAAAATATGCCCCTTATGCCGCCCTTCCCACAAACTTCCTCTGCGCCGATAGGTTTTATTCATATATGGCACAAAATGGCGCCCAATCTTTTGGAATAATACGCTAATATCGTTTTCAGTCTTGGGTGTCACCAATAAATGCACATGATTGGTCATCAGCACATACGCATGAATCAAACACTCCAGATCATCGGCTGCGGCTTTCAGGAAACGTAGATAAGCCAAGTAATCCTGGTCATCAAAAAACACTGGTTCTTTATTATGTCCGCGTTGGAACACATGTACCGGTACCCCAGGTTGATAAAAGCGCTTTTTTCTTGGCATCAGGAATCCAATAAAGCGAGCGGATGGCGTACTTTTAAACCTTTAAATCGCTTAAAACCCTTATCTGTCGTCACCCAGTCACAATTCCATTCCATCGCCAAAGCCGCATGATAAGCATCGGCAATATCATTTCCTTTTGCATCAATTTGCTCAATACACCCCAAGAATATCTTCCAGTGCATCGGCCCAGGCGCAAGGCAAACAGCATTCTGCGGTTCTCTGACCTGGTTAGCGAAACGAACCGCGCTGGACAATGCAGAAGACATCTCAAAAATTCGGATGCGTGACAACCCGCAAAAACCCACTCAACACCAACTCCGAATAACCATAAGGAACAGTATCATTGATAATAGATTCCAACCATTTGCGATATGCTGAATGTTCAGACGTATCTTCCCGATGCGCATAGACCAAGACATTCACATCCATTAGAAACATCAGCGACCATTCATAATATCGCTCAAACTGCGGCTATTATCCAAATCAACACCTGGTTTCAAGCCAGCACCGGAAGCTGTGTCCAACCTCACCGAATCCTGTTTTAAATGATGACGAGAAAAAGACTCTCGCAGTGCGTCTTCAATAACTTGTTTTAACGTGCATCCCTGCTGAATCGCATAGAGTTTGGCATACGCTAATAATTGTTCATCAATATTAATGGTCGTTCGCATGATTCAATCCCAAAAGATAAAATCGTACTATGAACTGGTGGCATCATGCATAAATATGATGTATTAGAATAGGGTCTGGCCTGAATGTCACTTACTTAAGTCTTAAGCCCATTTTTTTGAGAAATATAGCCCCAAGCCACTGAAAACCATATAAACATGGCTGGCAGGATGATAGGC
>NZ_QJJP01000045.1 GCF_003201565.1 Nitrosomonas sp. Nm84
GCTCAAGTGGAAGGATCGGCGTTTTCGCTGCCGCCGCTGGCGATTCAGTATGCAGACTATGCGCTATGGCAGCGCAACTGGCTGGAAGCGGGAGAGAAAGAGCGGCAGTTAACCTACTGGCGCAATCAACTGGGTACAGCGCATCCGGTATCGCAATTGCCCAGCGATCACCAGCACGCATCGACCGCGCATTACCGCGCGGCGCGGCATGATTTTGTGTTGCCGGTTGCACTCGCGACCCGCTTGCAGCGTCAGGCGCAGGCTCGCGGAACAACGTTGTTTATGGCATTGCTGGCCGGATTTCAGGCATTGTTATATCGCACTACCGGACAAAGCGACATGCGCGTAGGCGTCCCGATTGCCAACCGCCATCGGGTCGAGATAGAAAATATCGTCGGTCTGTTCGTGAATACCCAGGTTCTGTGCAGCCGCATCGACAGCCGCATGCCGTTGAGCGATCTACTCGATCAAACCCGTGAAGCCGCGCTGGGTGCGCAGACATATCAGGATCTGCCATTTGAGCAACTGGTGGAAGCGCTGCAACCGGAACGCAATCTGCATCAGAACCCGCTGTTCCAAGTCATGTTCAATCACCTGCGCGAGGATTATCGCGCCCTGGGGCAGTTGCCCGGACTGACTGTGGAAGAATATGAACTCGGCGATCGCGGCGCGCAGTTTGAGTTGACGCTGGATACTGTGGAGAGGCCAGGCGGGCAGATTGACGCACGTTTCACCTATGCTGCCGAATTGTTTGAAGCAGATACGATCGAGCGGCTGAGCGAACACTATCTTAGAGTGCTGGAACAACTGGCTGAAACCCCGGCGCGGTGTGTGGGCGACATCACGCTCCTAAGCACCGCAGAATGGCAGCAACTAACAGACTGGGGCGTTAACGAACGACGCTATGCCGATACAGAACCGGTGCATCGCTTGATCGAACGGCAGGTTGTCGAACGCCCTGATGCAACCGCGCTTATATTTGGCGATACGACACTCAGTTACGCGCAACTGAACAGCCGGGCGAACCGGTTGGCGCACCGATTGATGGCTTTGGGAGTGAAACCCGAGAGCCGGGTGGGGATTGCGGTGGAACGCTCGATCGACATGGTGGTTGGATTGCTGGCGACGCTCAAGGCGGGCGGCGCATACGTGCCGCTGGATCCGGCGTATCCGCGGGAACGGCTGAATCACATGGTGACAGACAGCGCGATTGAACTATTGCTAACGCAAAGCCATGTCAGGGAACGGATTCCCTATGCGGAAGGGTGTCATGTTGTAGAACTGGATACGCTGGATTTGACGGACTGGCCGGACAATAATCCGGCAGTGAATCTGCACGGGGAGCATCTGGCTTACATCATCTACACTTCCGGCTCCACCGGGAAACCTAAGGGGGTGGGGGTGGCGCATGGGCCGTTGGCGATGCATGTGCAATCGATTGGTGAACTTTACGGGATGACAGCGGCAGACCGTGAACTGCAATTTGCTTCGATCAATTTTGATGGTGCGCATGAGCGCTGGCTGGTGCCACTGGCTTTTGGCGCTGCATTGATGCCGCGCGACAACGAATTATGGGCGGTTGATCATACGGTGGCCGAGATAGCCAAACACGGCATTACGATTGCGTGCTTTACTCCGGGTTATTTGCAGCAATTGGCGGAATTTACCGGCAGCGCTGGCCGGGATTTGCCGATTCGTTCCTATACGGTAGGCGGTGAAGCGATGAGCCGCACCGGCTTTGATTTTGTGCAACAGACACTACATCCACCGCGCATCATCAACGGCTACGGTCCTACTGAAACAGTAATCACCCCGCTGATTTTTAAAGCCTATCCCGGAACTCAATTCGATTCGAATTATCTTCCGATCGGTTCGCCGGTTGGCGACCGCAGCGCTTATATTGTGGATGCTGAAATGAATCCGGTTGCGCAGGGCGTGATTGGTGAACTGTATCTCGGCGGTGCAGGACTCGCCCGCGGTTATCTGAATCGACCGGGGCTGACGGCGGAACGATTCATGGCGGACCCGTTTGATGGAAACGGAGCGCGGCTTTACCGCACGGGGGATCTGGCGAGATGGCGATCGGACGGGCAAATAGAATATCTGGGGCGACTCGATCATCAGGTCAAGGTAAGAGGTTTTCGCATTGAACTGGGTGAAATCGAAACACAATTATTGTTACAGCCGGAAATCAGAGAGGCGGTAGTGGTGGCGATGGAAGGGCCTGGCGGCGCAAGGCTTATGGGCTATATCGTACTGCATGCGGGAAACGCGGTGGATACCGCTGAGCTGCGCGGATTACTGGGAACTTCCTTGCCCGACTACATGATTCCATCGGCGATTGTGGTGCTGGAAAGCCTGCCGCTGAATGCGAACGGCAAAGTGGACCGCAAACTGCTGCCCGAACCGGAATTTGTTGGTGCAGGTGGTTATGAGGCGCCACAAGGGGAAGTGGAGGAATTATTGGCTGCGATTTGGAGAGATGCGCTGGGAATCGGCCAAGTTGGACGCAATGATAATTTCTTCGAACTGGGAGGGGATTCTATTCTCAGCCTCCAGATTGTGACCAAAGCGCGCCGTGCAGGTTGGAAAATCACGCCGCGGCAATTGTTCGAACGGCAAACGGTTGCCGCACTGGCGAGTATTGCTAAGCCGCTGGAGGCGCTTGCTAAGACCATTCCTGTTGAGCATAATTTAACGGATATCACTGCGCCTATTCCCATGTTGCCGATTCAGCTTGATTTTTTTGCGCAAGCGATACCCATGCGGCAGCATTGGAATCAAGCGGTATTGTTGAAAAGTCGCCAGCCTTTACAGGCAGCGTGGTTGGATCAGGCACTGAGAGCTGTTGTACAGCATCACGCTGCATTACATTTCCGCTATAACGAACAAACGAACGGTCAATGGCAGCAAATGGCCATTGAATCCGGTATTCAATCGGTGTTGTGGGTTCGGCAGGCGGCAGATGCTGGGCAGTTATTGGCGCTCTGTAATGAAGCTCAGCGCAGTCTGGATCTGCAGCAGGGATCGCTGGCACGCGCTATGCTGGTGGATATGGCGGATCAAACCCAACGTTTGCTGCTGGTTGTCCATCATTTGGTGATTGACGGTGTTTCCTGGCGTATTCTGATTGAGGATCTTGAAATCGCCTATCATCAGGCGAACAACCATGAAACTATTAGCTTGCCCGAAGTGACTAGCGGTTATTCGGTCTGGGCTCATCGGCTGCAACAGTATTTCGATGATCATGCCGCCGAGTTTGCCTATTGGCAAGATCAGGCGAATGCGCCCGTTTCTCTTCCGTGTGATTTTTCGGAAGGTTTCAATAGTACGTTTAACCATACCCGCAGCACTGCAAAGCTTGATCAGACGCAAACTCAGGCACTGCTCAAAGACGCGCCGGTCGCCTATCGCACGCAAGTCAACGATTTGCTGCTTGCTGCGCTAGGTGGCGCGCTATGTCAATGGAGCGGACATCAGAAGATTCTGATAGATCTTGAAGGCCATGGACGCGAGGATCTTTACCCTGATATCGATCTATCCAGGACGATTGGGTGGTTTACTGCACTGTTCCCGGTAATCCTCGATTCATCAGGTGATTTGACGCAAAGAATCAAGCGTATTAAAGAGAGTTTGCGGCAAATGCCCAATAAAGGATTGGGTTACGGTTTATTTAAATATTACGGCACTGCGGTGCAACGGCAAATTATCCGCGGTCTCCCCAAAGCGCAAGTGGTATTCAATTACCTGGGGCAATTCGATACCAGCTTTGGAGAACAAACTCCCTGGATGTTGGCCGATGAAGCGATAGGCGATTTGATGGATCATGACGTGAACCAGCAGCATGAGCTATCGATTAACAGCCATATCCACAATGGTGAACTGTGTCTGGAAGTCAACTACAGCGAAGCGCGCTATACCAAAGAAACGATCGAGACATTTATCGAGGCGCTACTGGCTGAACTCAAAGCGATTATCGGTCATTGTGGCAGCGGCGTTCGCGGCGTGACGCCATCTGATTTTTCTTTGATTCGACTGACTCAGGAAGAATTGGACGACTTGCCCATTCCTGTCGAGCAACTTGAGGATCTTTACCCGCTGTCACCGATGCAAACCGGCATACTGTTTCATAGTGTGTTTGATCGGGATGGCGGCATGTATCTTAATCAACTAAGCGCCGATATTGAACATCTGTCGGTCGAGCGGTTCAAGACTGCTTGGCAGGCCGCGATTGATCGTCATGAGATACTGCGGAGCGGTTTTGTACAGGAAGGAAAGAGCCCGCTGCAATGGGTGGCGAAAGCGGTTGAATTACCTTTTATTGTGCACGATTGGCGCGATCAGAATACGCATCCTTTGACTTATCAGCAGCAGGATCTGGATGCGCTCGCGCAATCCGAGCACATGTCGGGTACCGATCTGAAAAAACCACCGCTGATTCGGATTGCCGTGGTACGTCTCACCGATGAGCGATATCACGTCATCATGACGATCCATCATCTGTTGTTGGATGGCTGGAGTACGTCGCAATTGCTGGGTGAGGTGTTGCGGCATTATGGTGGTGTGACACTGTCATCGCCTCGTACTCGCTACCGGGATTTTATTGTATGGTTGCGCGATCGTGATCACAAGGCATCGGAAGCGTATTGGCAGGAGCGGCTACGTTATACCGCGGAATCCACCCGATTGGCCGATGCGGTTTCAGCACCGATAACCGGTGAGGGCTATGGAGAATCCATCCATCCCCTCAGCCGAACCTTGACCGATGATTTGGTCCATTTCTGCAAACGCGAACATATTACGATCAATACAGTAATACAAGCTGCGTGGGCTTTGCTGCTTGGTCAGTATACGGGTCAGCAAACGGTTACCTTTGGGGTGACTGTGGCGGGCAGACCGACAGATTTGCCAGGGGTGGATCAGATACTCGGGCTTTTCATCAATACCTTGCCCGTGAGTATTGCACTGAAGCCTGAATTGTCTATCGATGCATGGCTACAGGATATGCAAATACAAAATCTGGCTTCTCGCGAGCATGAACACACGCCACTGTATGAAATTCAGCGCTGGGTGGGGCAAAGCCGACAGGGATTGTTTGATAGTATTTTAGTGTTTGAGAATTATCCCATTGATGAAGCATTCAAGCAGCATACACCGGGTGGACTTGCCTTTTCCGGTGTCAAAGGCCGGGAAACCACTAATTATCCGATGACCGTGTCGGTGGTGGAGAATGATGGATTAACCTTGCAATATGGGTATGCCTGTAAAGATTTTTCAGCAGCGGCGGTCCGTTATATCGCCGCGCAGGTTGAACAACTGCTGCGGGAGATTACGCGAAGCGAAGTCAAATGTTTGGGCGACATCACGCGATTAAGTTCGACCGAATGGCAACAGCTAAAAGATTGGGGACTCAACAAACGACGCTATGACAATACCGAGCCGGTGCATCGATTGATTGAGCGGCAAGTGAATGAACGTCCTGATGCGATCGCACTCATTTTTGGGGAAGCGGAGCTCAGTTATGCGGAGCTGAACCGGCAGGCAAACCGGCTGGCGCACCAATTGATCGCGCTGGGAATCAAACCGGATAGCCGGGTAGGGATCGCGGTGGAACGCTCGATCGACGTGGTAGTTGGGTTGCTGGCGACGCTCAAAGCAGGTGCAGCGTATGTGCCATTGGATCCGGATTATCCGCGCGAGCGGCTGAATCACATGGTAGCGGACAGCGCAATTGAATTGCTGCTGACACAAAGCCCGTTGCGGGCGCGGATTCCGCATGCTGCAAGCGGTCATGTGCTGGAACTGGATACGTTGGATTTGACCGCCTGGCCGGAAAACAATCCTGATGTGGGACTGCAGGGCGGGCATCTGGCCTATATCATCTATACTTCCGGTTCTACCGGGAAACCCAAGGGTGTGGGCGTGTCCCACTTTGCCCTGTCTCAGCATATTCAAGCCACGATAGATTCGTTTAATCTGGGCGCTGCAGATCGCGTATTGCTGTTCTCCACGATTAATTTCGATGCTTTTATCGATCAATTCTTTCCCGCGTTATGTGTCGGCGCGGGTATTGTTTTACGAGACGCAACCTTATGGGATAGCGAGACTTTTTATCGAGAACTGCTTGCCAAGCAGATTACAGTCGCTGATTTGACGACCGCTTACTGGCAATTGTTGATCAGTGATTTTGCGAAAGTAGGCACGCGTCATTACGGTGCGCTCAGGCAGATGAATGTAGGTGGTGAGCGCATGCCGCCTGAAGCATTGGATATATGGCGTGAGGCTGGGTTGGATGCGGTCACATTATTTAATGCTTACGGACCGACTGAAGCGGTTGTCACAGCAACTGTTGCGGATTGCAGCACATATTTGCCCAAGCAGGTTGCCGATGCTCATAGTATTACAATTGGTAAACCACTGGCCGGACGCCATATCTACTTGCTCGATGCCAACTTGGTACCTGTGCTGCCGGGAATTTCCGGAGAACTTTATATCGGTGGAGCACTGCTCGCGCGCGGCTATCTGAAACGACCGGAGTTAACTGCGGAGCGGTTTATCGCCGATCCTTTTGATGAAAAAGGAGGGCGGCTTTACCGCACCGGCGATCTGGCAAGGTGGCGTTCGGATGGGCAAATAGAATATCTGGGTCGACTGGATCATCAAGTTAAGATCAGGGGATTTCGCGTTGAGCTCGGGGAAATAGAAACGCAGCTATTATTGCAGCCGGAAGTAAGGGAAGCGCTAGTGATCGCCAAAGAGGGATCCAGCGGAATGAAGTTGGTGGCTTATATCTCGCTGCATGCAGGCAGTACGTTGGATACCACAGTGTTGCGCGAGTCGATGGCAAAAGCGTTGCCGGATTACATGCTGCCATCGGCCATTGTTGTGTTGGAGCGTCTGCCGCTGAATGTGAACGGCAAGGTGGATCGTAAGCTATTGCCTGAGCCGGAATTTGTCAGTGCGGGTTCGTATGAAGCACCGCAAGGTGAAGTGGAAGCGGCATTAGCTGCGATTTGGGCGGAAGTGCTTGGCATCAGCCAGATAGGGCGCAACGATAATTTCTTCGAACTGGGAGGAGACTCGATTCTCAGTTTGCAGATTGTCACCAAAGCACGTCGGACGGGCTGGAAAATCACGCCGCGACAATTATTCGAACGACAAACGATTGCTGCACTGGCACAAGTGACGGAAATTGTGTCGGAGTTCGCAGTTGTTGAGGAGCCGCAACCTGTAAGGGCTTGTCTGGAGGATCATCTGGATGCAGGCATCATAGCCACGCTGCCATTTGGAAATCATGAAATCGAAGATATTTACCCCTTGTCGCCGACGCAGGAAGGGATGTTATTCCACACACTGGCGGCGCCGGGTACCGGACTGTATGTGAATCAGATGAGTGTTGCGGTGGAAGGATTGGATGCAGAGCGGTTGGCACATGCCTGGCAACAAATGATCGTCCGGCATCCGGTATTGCGCACAGGATTTTTATGGCAGGCGGGGCTTGTTCGTCCGTTGCAGATTGTATTTAAGCACATCGAAGCTGTTGTCACCCATTTGGATTGGCGCAATAAGCCTCATCTGGAAGAGCAGATTGTTGCGTATGCGGATGAAGAATTGAAGCGTGAGTTTGATTTTCTGAATCCCCCGATTCGGTTGAGTCTGATCCGCATAGCCGAGAACCGCCATCAGTTGGTATGGACCAAACACCACATACTGCTCGATGGTTGGGGTGATTCCATGCTGGTCAGTGATTGGTTGCGCTGCTATAACGGCGAAACGCTTGCGCCACCAGGTCCGGACTATAGTGTTTATGTGCGCTGGCTTGCACAGCAAGATAAGCAGGTAACCCAGCATTTCTGGCAAACTGAACTTGGTAACACGGAAGGTCCGACGCTCTTGGCAAAGTCGATCAGTAAGGCAGTCAAAAAAGATGGCCGACCCGATTTTGCACAGATTTACACGCATTGGAGTTCTGGCGAAACACGTCGTTTGCAAACGTTTGCGCAGCAGATGCATATTACGTTGAATACCTTTGTGCAAGCGGCGTGGGCGCTATTGCTACAACGCTATACCGGAAAACAGACGGTGATTTTTGGCGCTACTGTCGCGGGTCGGCCGCCCAGCTTGCCTAGGGCTGATGAAATCCTTGGTTTGTTTATCAATACCATTCCTATTCCGGTCGAGCGGCGCAGTGATTTGACAGTCAGCGAATATTTAAGCGCGTTGCAGGCGACCAATGCGCGTTTGCGCGATTATGAGCATACCTCACTGGCTGATATCCAGCGCTGGTCAGGTTTTTCCGGGCAACCGCTGTTTGACAGTATTGTCGTGTTTGAAAATTATCCGATCGACGCCACGTTGCGCAGTGATGAGCATTATGGGCTGCGTTTCGGTGACATAGCAGGCAAGGGATTGACCGGCTACGCCATGGATTTGCAAGTGGTTGTGGGTGATACGCTGGAAATTGAGTATGCCTATGGGTGTAACGATTTTACCGACGAGTTTGCAATCGATTTGCGTAGTCAAATGGAAGGTTTGATGCGGGAAATGATGACTTATCCGCAACGCGTGGTTGGGGAACTGGGATGGTTAGGAAAACAGCAACTTGATCAGCTGTTTTTGCTGCGCGGTAATACCGATTCGAACGAGGCAACATCTCGAGTCTATCAGCCTGTGCATCGCCTGATCGAGCATAACGCCGCCCATCAACCCAATGCCATTGCGTTGTTGATGGGCGAGCAGGAAATTTCCTATGCTGAGCTGAATGTACGTGCCAATAAACTTGCGCACCGACTGATTGCGCTGGGTGTTGGCACGGAAACTCGCATCGGTGTTGCGATGGAACGTTCCCTGGATATTATTGTGGCGTTGCTCGCGATTCTTAAATCCGGAGCAGCTTATGTGCCGCTCGATGTGGACTATCCCGCTGATCGGCTTGCGTTCATGATAAAAGACAGCGCGTTGTCGTTGTTGATTACGCAAAGTAAAGTGCTGGCCAAGTGCGAGTTCGATGCCGCCGTACCTAAACTGGTTGTGGATGCCATCGAGCTTGAGGCCGAGTCAGCACGTAATCCGGAGATATCTGTTCATGAGCATAATCTGGCGTATATCATTTATACATCCGGATCCACGGGTTTGCCAAAAGGCGTGGCGGTGACGCATGGTCCGCTCGCCATGCACTGCCAGGCGACCGCCCGGATTTATGATATGCATCCCAACTCGTGCGAACTGCTGTTCATGTCATTTTCATTCGATGGTGCGCATGAACGCTGGCTGACCGCGCTGACCATCGGCGCCGGATTGGCGGTGCGGGACCAGGAATTATGGACAGCTGAGCAGACTTACGATGCTTTGCATCATTACGGCATTACCAATGCTGCGTTTCCTCCGGCTTATCTCGGTCAGGTCGCGGAATGGGCAATGCCGCGCAACGATCCGCCGCCGGTAGAGTTGTATGTGTTCGGTGGCGAAGCCATGCCCAAAGCTTCCTATGATTTGATTCGTCAGACGCTGCAGCCGCGTACTTTGATTAATGGTTATGGGCCGACCGAGACTGTAGTCACGCCATTAATCTGGAAGACCCAAGCCAACAACAGTTTTGATTGCGCTTATGCCCCGATTGGACGGCCTGTGGGAGAGCGTGTCGTGTATGTATTGGATGTCGATATGCAGCCGGTGCCGATGGGGATCGTAGGTGAGCTTTATATTGGCGGCTATGGATTGGCACGAGGTTATTTGGGACGCGCCGGTTTGACCGCTGAACGCTTCATTGCCGACCCATTTGACGACAATGGCAGCCGTCTCTACCGTACCGGTGATCTGGTCAGGTGGATGGATGACGGCAATATCGAATATGTCGGTCGCGCCGATCATCAGGTGAAAATACGTGGATTCCGTATTGAATTAGGCGAAATCGAGGCGCGTATCCGTGAGATCGCCGGTGTTGTCGATGTGACGGTGGTAGTCTATGAGAGTGTGACGGGGGCGCAATTGGTGGCCTATGTGGTTCCGGTCGCGGAACAAGCAGCACAGAATCTGATGGCGCAATTGAAACAGACGCTTGCCAATCGCTTGCCCGAATATATGCTGCCGGCGCATTTTGTGCCATTAGCCGCATTGCCGCGTTTGCCGAGCGGCAAGCTTGACCGTAAGGTATTGCCGGAACCGGGTGTTTTAGCGAGCGATACTTATCAAGAACCGTCGACACCTGAAGCCAGGATGCTGGCAGACATATGGCAGACGGTGCTGGGTGTGGAACGGGTCGGCGAAACCGATAATTTCTTTGCGCTGGGTGGTGATTCCTTATCAAGCCTGAAAGTCATGGCACGCATGCGCAATCTTAACAATGAGAAATTGAATTTCAAGCTGCGGGATTTGATACAACGGCCAACCATTGCGAGCTTGCTGGAATTGGACAAACAAGCGATCGCCAATCCGAGTGGATTACTAGCACTCAACCAATCGAACGGGAGTGGGGAAGTTAAACCACTATTCTGCATCCATGCCGGATTGGGTACGGTGTTTGACTACCAACCGCTGGCACGGCAATTGCAAGGTACGCGGACGGTTTATGGATTACCTTGCCGCATGCTGGCCGATCCCGCGCACCGGGACGTATCTCTGAGTCAAATGGCACAAGACTACTGCGGAATGATTCGAGCCATCCAGCCGGAAGGACCGTATCATTTGCTGGGCTGGTCATTGGGTGGCACATTGGCCGCCATGATGGCCGCACTGCTGGAGACCAATGGGCAGACCGTGGCATTCCTGGGTTTGATTGATCCCTATATTCCCGGAATCGAATCACTGCAATCCGATGACTGGCGGCAGGATCTTGTTGATTTTGTTGCCGTGGCAATTCCTGGCGCTGCACTGGATGATATTCTAAAGACAGCGTTATCCAGCCAATCTCCGAAGGTGGGAACAAAGCAGACAATCATTGCGTTACTGGAAAAAGTGTTGGCTATTAGACAAGCTCAGATCCAAGCTGGCGAGCGTACGGAGCCTCAGGGTTATACCGACATGGGTGCGGAAGAGTTGGCGCATATCTTCCTTACTGCACGTCATTTAAAAACACTTTCGTTGCAGACAACTGCTTTGAATCCTTTGAGAACCCTGGCAATTTGCTGGTGGGCAGCAACACGAGAAATTGCAGACCGCATGGCGCTAATGCAGCAAATCAAGCCAGGCAAGATACGCTCGATGGAAATCAATGCGGATCATTTTGATATCGTACGTACCGATGTACTACTCTCGGAGGTGAAATCACTGCTGATGATTGCTTTAGCTGATTGTGGTAGCGATGGTCAGGTTGTTGATTTTATAGAGGATGGTCTCTGACTAAGTTGGTAGTTATGATAAGCGAAGTACGCTCATACAATTGGCTGATTAAGTGGAACAACAAAGCACCTCTCCGGATTCAGGGAAAGGCAGAAATCCCAATTCATCTAGGATGACTGCGTTAAATTGGATGAGTTTTTTGGCTAGATTTTCGGTTTTATTCAGTTGTTTTTCGTGTTTCAATATGGGGTTACACCCGAATGGCACTTACTTAAGCTTTTTTGGGTGACCGTGCATACGGATTTCATCACATGCTTGCCCCCTCGGTTTCATCAATCTTGGGTAAGGTTTTG
>NZ_QJJP01000046.1 GCF_003201565.1 Nitrosomonas sp. Nm84
GCATCGTAAGAAGTGTATAAAAACCGATTAACCAACTATACCAGGTGGAAACTTTTCGACGCCGATTCCTGGAAAGTTTTCAATGCCGATTGACACAGTAAGAGAAGTGGAAGACCTAATTAATACAGAAATGCGTCAAATGTTGCATGACTTCGCACGATTACCGGTAATTGAATAATAAAGACCTACCAGAATGAATCACAATCGATGATTTTTCAATGGTCTACTTGAGTAAATCTTAAGCGTAGGCACCTAGACATGACACAGCGTGCAATGGTTGCCAGTAGGCTGGCGAATATGGATCGCGGGAATCCAAATTTCAACACTTCTAATACCGAAATTTCGGTAATAGCAGTTTCTCAACCTGCAGCAGCAAGACACAAGAACTGACCTTGTTGAAAATTCCACAATGTCACAATCTCAGGCTGCGTCGTTGATTTATCTCGGTGACATATCGGTGACATCTTTCATAAAATAAAAAACACTTAGGATTTTTTGTCTCTAAGCGCTTGTTTTATTTGGTGGCCAAGGGCGGAATCGAACCACCGACACAAGGATTTTCAGTCCTCTGCTCTACCGACTGAGCTACTTGGCCATTTGAGAAGCTGCTAGACAAAAAACGGAAAGCCGTTTATGCGTTGTAAGAGATTATTCGAAAAGTGGCGCGCCCGGCAGGATTCGAACCCACGACCCCTTGGTTCGTAGCCAAGTACTCTATCCAACTGAGCTACGGGCGCTAAGTACAACCTAATTACTTCCAGCTTATCTAACCAACCGGGAGATTATATCAGATTGAAGCAATTACGGGATTCGAACTTTGCTTTTGTTACTAGTATTCGATGCCTTCAAACTGTAATCGACTAAGCCGATTGTTTCTCTACACCATCACCACAATTTCTTTTTTGCGGGGGCGATAATGGTGTATTTGACGAATCTTGTCAAGATTAAACTGTATTAATGCTCATACATCTTCTTCAGGCTCTGGGTCTTCTTTCAATGGTGCTTTCGCTATTTTCTGTGCAGTGATGTTTCTGGTAATGCCCACACTACCCGCTATCTTCGGTGTTTTGCAATTCACATCGGCATTTTGCGCACGGTGCCGCAAGGCATGATCCATCAATACCAATGCGAGCATGGATTCCACAATCGGTGTGGCGCGAATACCGACGCAAGGATCATGTCTGCCATGGGTTTCAACAATCACCGGGGTGCCATTTTTGTCGATCGAACGCCGCCCAAGGCGGATACTGGATGTCGGTTTGATGGCGACATTAACCGTGATATCTTGCCCGGTAGAAATACCACCTAATATGCCACCTGCATTGTTACTCAAAAAGCCATCCGGCGTCATTTCATCGGAATGTTCCGTACCTTTTTGCATAACACTGGCAAACCCGGCGCCAATCTCCACACCTTTTACCGCATTGATATTCATCATGGCGTAAGCAATTTCGGCGTCCAGCCGGTCATAGACGGGTTCGCCCCAACCGACCGGAACACCTTGTGCGATCGCACTGATCTTGGCGCCTACGGAATCACCGGATTTACGCAATTGATCCATAAATGTTTCCAATTGATCGACGTAGCTACTATCCGCGATAAAAAAGGGATTATGGTTGACGTCTTCCCATTGCTTGAAAGGAATTTCAATGGGGCCGAGTTGCGCCATATAACCGCGAATGACAATGCCAAATCTTTCATGCAGCCATTTCTTGGCAATGGCGCCGGCTGCGACTCTAACTGCAGTTTCTCGCGCCGATGCACGCCCACCCCCACGATAATCACGAATGCCGTATTTTTGCCAGTACGTGTAGTCGGCATGACCGGGACGAAAAGTATCCATGATCTTGCTGTAGTCCTTGCTGCGCTGATCTTCGTTGCGAATCAACAATGCAATCGGTGTACCGGTTGTCTGTCCTTCAAACACGCCGGAGAGAATTTCCACCGTGTCGGATTCGCGCCGCTGTGTCACATGACGCGATGTACCCGGTTTGCGTCGATCCAGTTCGCTCTGGATATCTGCTACGGTTATTGCCAATCCTGGCGGACAACCATCCACAACACAACCAATCGCGGGACCATGAGATTCACCAAAAGAAGTGACACTGAAAAGCTTACCAAATGTATTACCAGACATTCTATTTTTCTCTTAAAACGGATTATGCGAGTCTATCACACGTACTTTTGATTTTTTGAGCCGGCATCAGGAAATTGGCGACTTGCTTTCCGCAATGCATGTAATTCGCCTGGTCCGTCATCAAGAAACCCGCATTCGAGTTGAGGCGCATCAATAATGAAATGCTTTCATCATGCTAACCTGCGGTAAAATGCAGCTTGTTGGCCAAGAGCTTTTATTACAAAAGTATATTGACCTTTTGGATTATACGAAGATAGCCAGGAATGTACGAATTCTTGAGATATCCCAATGCCCATACACCCTGCATCGAATAAAATTAAAATCGGGAGCTTGCATGAATACACCACGAGTCAAAGAATTTCTTATTAACCTACAGAGTAGCATCGTCACGAAACTTGAACAGGTAGACGGCAAAACATTTAGGCGCGATCAATGGGATCGCCCGGAAGGTGGTGGCGGCATGAGCAGTGTGATAGAAGAAGGCAATGTTCTGGAACGCGGTGGCGTTAATTTTTCGCATGTGCATGGCGCCGGGTTGCCCGCATCGGCCACTGCGGCACGCCCGGAATTGGCTGGTCGCTCGTTCGAAGCGATGGGAGTATCGCTGGTTTTGCATCCGCGTAATCCTTATGCACCGACTGTGCATATGAATGTACGTTACTTTGAAGCGCGCAAGGAAGGTGCTGCGCCGGTCTGGTGGTTTGGCGGTGGCATGGATCTGACACCGTACTATGGTTTTGCAGAAGATGCCATGCATTTTCATCAAACCTGCAAGAATGCATTGCAACCGTTTGGGGATGATTGCTATCCGCGGCTGAAAAAATGGTGTGATGAATATTTCTACTTGAAGCATCGTAAAGAGCCTCGCGGTATCGGCGGTATTTTCTTTGATGATTTGAATCAACCCGATTTTGATACTTGCTTTAAGCTAACTCAAAATGTTGGCGAGAATTTTCTGACGGCTTATCAACCCATTCTGGAAAAACGCAAAGACACCCCGTATGGCGAACACGAGCGCGATTTTCAGGCATATCGACGTGGACGCTACGTTGAATTTAATCTGGTATGGGACCGTGGCACATTATTTGGTTTACAAACAGGTGGGCGTACGGAATCAATATTGATGTCATTGCCACCGATTGTAAAATGGCGCTATGACTGGAAACCTGCAGCGGGTAGTATGGAAGACAAACTGTACACGGATTTTCTGATCGGTAAGGACTGGGTGTAACCCGCCTGTTTTGTTTATTAGCGCAGGACAATAAAATGGAAAATAACCAGTGAACAAAATATCATTGAATACTCAAATCTTGCTGGGCACTTTACTCGGTGTTTTGTTGGGTCTCTGGTTTGCCCTGTTAGGGCAGGAATCAAGCATTACACAAAATAGTTTGTATGCAGCAAAACTGGTCAGTACACTATTCATTGACCTGTTACGTATGATACTGATTCCTCTAGTTTTTACATCGATTGTGGTCGGTGTGGCTAATTTGCGCTCGCATCAGCAAATGAATCGTGTTTGGCAGGGGGCACTGATTTTCTTTTTTTCAACCATGGTACTTGCTGTTGTGCTGGGATTGACGACTGCCAATCTATTGCAACCCGGTGGCGGATTGCAGATTGCAATGTTTCAAGATGCCATGCAGGGATTTCAGGCAACACAGATGTCACTACCCGATTTCTTTGCACATTTCTTGCATTCGCTGTTTCAAAACCCAATCGCCGCATTGGCACAAAGCAACGTGCTCGCGGTGGTGATATTTGCCCTATTGCTGGGCATTGCGTTGGTAGTGGGCGGTGAGCGCTATCGCAATATCCTGACACTAATGCAGGAATTTCTGGAATTGATATTGATGCTGGTTGGCTGGATCATGCGCCTGGCGCCTTTCGGTATCATGGCGTTATTACTGCAACTGGTTGCTACGCAAGATACCAGCCTGCTGGCAACTTTGATCAAGTTTGTGGCGATCGTGATGGGCACGACCTTGTTGCATGGTATGGTAGTCCTGCCACTCATTCTCTACCTGACCACCGGCATGACGCCTGTTAAGTTCTGGTTGGGTGCGCGAGAAGCGCTCATTACTGCTTTTGCAACCAGTTCCAGCGCAGCAACACTACCCGTTACATTGCGCTGCGCCGAACAGCATTTGCATGTCAAACGAGATGTGGCGGGATTTGTGATTCCACTAGGCGCCACCATGAATATGGATGGCACGGCACTCTATGAAGCAGTCGCCGCCCTGTTCATTGCCAATCTGGTGGGTATTGAACTCAGCCTAATGCAACAGATGATTGTATTTCTGACCGCCATGCTGGCGGCAATCGGCGCACCCGGTATTCCCAGTGCCGGCATGGTTACGATGGCTGTGGTATTGCAGTCGGTCGGATTACCCGTTGAAGCAATTGCTATTTTATTACCGATTGATCGAATACTCGATACCGTTCGCACCATGGTAAATGTAGAAGGAGATCTGGTGGGAAGCTTAGTGGTACAAAAATGGATCAAGCAAGACGAATTGGACAAATAAGATTTTATAATTATAATTTCTAGATCAGATCGTTATCGCGGAAACGCTGTTGTATTTCCAATACCTTGTCGACATTGTCAATCAATGCTTCCACGCAGTCACGATCAAGCTTCGAATTGGACATCTGCCGTAACATGGCGAAAGCATTCTCATTACTCCACGGTGCTTTATATGAGCGACGTGAAGTCAGCGCATCAAATACATCAGCCACGGCGCTGATACGTGCTTCGATTGGAATTTCATCACCTTTCAGACCGTTGGGATAGCCGCTGCCATCAACCGCTTCGTGATGATACTCGGCAATATTACGCAAGATATTGACGTGACCGAATGTCTCCAGACTAAAATCCTCAAGAACAGAATCAATAATTTCACGGCCTTTTGCCGGATGGGTTTTCATTACATCAAACTCTGCCGCGTTCAGTTTGCTGGGTTTACGCAGAATGCTGTCCGGGATACCAATCTTGCCGACGTCATGCATGGGCGAAAACAGGAAAATATGCTCAATCTGCTCATCGGTGATGTGATAGCTTGGAGAAAGCTCGCGAGCAATGAGCCGCGCGTAGTGCGCAGTACGATCAATATGCGAGCCGGTTTCAAGATCACGATAATGCGTCATGTTACGTGCGACGCGAACCGCAGCAAGTAAAGTGCGTATGGCGGTGAGTTCATTGATCACCATCAGTGCGATCAAATGGCCACAAATATCAATCTGACGTAGTGCTTTAGGTGTAAATGGATGCTCCTGGTGAGAATTAAAAAACAGGAAGCCAATGAAAGTGCCACTTTGATAGAGCGGCATGGTGTAGCTGGATTTATAACCTCTGGCAGCGACACGTTTGGTATGCTCATGCGTACCGTGGGAAAAAATATTGAGATCCTGCACCAAGCGTGGGCGACGATGCTCGATGATAGCGCGTAGTGAAGGTGCGGTACTCAGCGGCGCATCGTAGGTGGTCATCGGACTGTCATTGCCTTCAGTGCTGTGGGTATAGGTTTTGAGCGTTTCTGTTTTTTCGTCGAACAGCGCGATAGCCAAGCGATCAATAAATGGAAAATCCTGTTGCATGACTTGATGCAAGAAACGTAATTTTTCTGTCAGTGGCATATTTTCATGCAGATTAGCCAATGTATCCTGGTGCGTAAACAGATCTTCTTCTTGTTGCATAAAATCCCTTCCAGCGAATTTAGGGTGAATCAAGTCATTTAATAGGCATCTGAGAAACGTATTCGTGGCAGCCGATGCCAAGAAAACAGGCGAGAAAGCGCGCAGTTTATGGGTAACAAGAGCACATTCTGAGCCTCTTTTTAACACCGTAGCAGCAACACAGATAACTTTTCAACTGCCTGTTGTCCATATTAAACTTGTTTTGATTGCAAAACCACCATGTGACAAATTGCCACGCGACAATTTGTCACATTCCCAAAAGAAACCATTCTTCTTACAATTTGTGCAACGTGGTTAATTCAAATCCGAATCAATATTAAATGCCACGACGAGGATTGCACTTATTTTTATCATAAAATGACAGGAGGATGAAAAGCGTATTTAGAGGCCACAGTACGCTTACATAACAACCTATGAAAATACCAAAAAGACTTGAGCCATTGCTTGATGAAGGATTGATTGATGGCGTAATTTGCCAACTGATGAGCGGCAAGGAAGCCATGATTTATATGGTGCGCTGCGGAGAAAATGTTCGTTGCGCTAAAGTATACAAAGATAGCAATAAGCGTAATTTTCAACAACGCTCCTGTTATACAGAAGGACGCAAGGTTAAAAATAGCCGGCATGCCCGAGCGATGGAAAAAGGTGGTCAATATGGCCAACGTGCACGCGAAGAAGCATGGCAAGGTACTGAAGTTGATATGTTATGTCGTTTGGGAATCGCCGGGGTACGGGTGCCAAAATTTTATAACTTTTTTGCAGGTGTCTTGTTGATGGAGCTGATCGCGGATTCGGAAGGAAATGTAGCACCACGACTCAGTGATCTGATACTTTCCCCAAAACAGGCACGTGCGTATCATAAAATTTTGATCGACCAGATTGTACAGATGCTTTGTGCCGGAATTGTTCATGGCGATCTGTCACCATACAATGTATTGGTGGATAGCCATGGTCCCGTGATTATTGATTTGCCTCAGGCGGTTAGTGCAGCAGATAATCACCGAGCACGCAGTATCATTAAACGTGATGTTGACAATTTAACATCCTATTTGAGTCGGTTTGCTCCGGAACTAGCGCAATCCGATTATGCAACGGAAATATGGTCTTATTATCAACGCGGAAGATTACCTCATGCGACTTTGACCGGGAGCGTCAAACAACAGGACAATAGCAAGCCGGTCAATGTCAGTAATGTGTTACAAATTATTAACGCAGTACTCAAAAAAGAAATGGCTTGGCAACGTCATAGACAAACAAAATGGGGTGGTCATTTGTCACAGTGCTGAATTTTCATTGATTTTATCGAGAATTGAAGGGAGCAAGAGACTTTGATTGACCTGAATAGACTAGCTTGTGTTATACTCCTCGTCCTGACGCGGGGTGGAGCAGTCTGGCAGCTCGTCGGGCTCATAACCCGAAGGTCGTAGGTTCAAATCCTGCCCCCGCAACCCGCTTATCCTTGCTGAGAATAGCCGTTTCATACGGCTTTCCAGCAAATTCAGCTTTACGGGATGAACGTGCATTTAGGTTAACCATCTCGTTCTCGTCTGACAAATCCTCTTTCGAAGAAATTTCGTCAGCATTAGAATCTTCCTGCCAACCATGTTTTTGATCACCTGATTCGGTCATCATTTTGACTTGCTGCAACAAAGGACCGTGATCGCTAATCTTTTGCTGCTTACCTGCCGCAACTGTCAAAATTCCGGCAAGGTCGCCATGCAGGTCGATGGCGTATCTGTTCCTGACGCTTTTTAACCTTATACGTAAGAAAATAGAATTCCAAATTGATAATCTGAATCTCAGCTATTCAGCCACTAAACTCAAGAAACATCATACCAATAAGAATAATATCAAAAGACATATAAATTTATTGTGATATATACAGAATGAAAGTGTTAAGTTATTGCAAACTATGTTAGAAACACACATTCGTGTATGCTGCCAATGATACTTACAGATCACGCACTTAACTACCATCAGGACTCATACAATGACCACACCATTTGTCTCGAGCAGTGTGACTGATATTCATCCGGCCAATGTCAATGCGATTGATTCTTTACTGGGTGATTTGCGTTGGATGAATCCAGCCATTTCCTACAGCTTCCCAATCAGTAATAGCCCTTTCTTCTGGTCCACTCAACCCGGGTTCGGTTATGGTTCTCCATTCGGCGATGGCGAACCGTGGAGCAATGCCGCAAAACCGCTCACTAGCACAGACCAGGTCAATTTTGAGCACGCCTTGCAGCAATGGGCAAATGTTGCCAATGTGAATTTTATAAAATTAACGGAAACGACCGACGAAGTGGGCGATATACGCGCAGCCTATAGCGAAGATCCAGAAACAAGTACACTGGCTTGGTCTTATCTGCCCAACTTCGGTGCCTGGGCGGGCGACATCTGGATCAACACATCAAGTCTCCTTAATCGCCAAGAATGGGATCCTGGTGCTGCTTCGTTTAAAACGATCTTGCATGAGATTGGCCATGCATTAGGCCTCAAACATCCCTTTTTCGATCCTGAAAATGATACAGCAGCAACGCTCCCAGCCGATCTGGATAACACCATACATACCCTGATGAGTTATACCTATGCCAATCTGCAAGGTGATCAAGGTAATGACTTTTCCTTTCATCCCACCACACCGATGGTGCTGGATATCGCCGCCATACAGTATATATACGGCGCCAACATGAATTACCATGCCGGTAACGACACCTACAGCTACGACGACGCAAACACCTACCATGAGACTATTTGGGATGCGGGAGGAATTGACACCATGCAGTATACTGGCGCACTCCCTACCCTCATCGACTTGAATCCGGCAGGCGCGTCGCTTATTGGCCAGGCGGTGTATGTCCAATCCGATGTCGTTAATCTGGGTTCATCCATTCCCAATGTGTGGATCGCGGATGGTGTCACCATTGAAAATGCCATGGCCGGTCAAGGCGATGATGTGTTAATCGGAAACAACAGCAGCAACACGTTGGATGGTGGCCCAGGTATCGACATCGTTGTGGTGGATTCACAACGCAACCAATATACATTGAACAGAACAACCACGGGTTACACCGTCACCGATCATACTAATTCAGGCAATCAGGATACGTTGATGGCTGTTGAGCGCTTGGAGTTCAGTGACACTGAACTGGCATTGGATCTGGATGGACACGCCGGTCAGGTTGCCAAATTACTGGGTGCTGTGTTCGGCACTGCTGCCATCGCTAATCAGGAATATGTCGGCATTGGCTTGACTGAGGCGGATCAGGGCCTGAACTATGAGCAATTGGGGGAATTCGCGATCAATGCGACCGGGTTGAAAACGTCTGATGAGGTCGTCACACTGCTATGGGACAATCTGTTCGGATCCGCGCCCACGGAAGCTGAGAAATCTCCTTACGTTAAGCTGCTCGACAGCGGCCAAATATCAACCGGTGCGTTGGCTGTATTGGCTGCTGATAGCGGTGCCAACACCGACAATATCAATCTGGTGGGGCTCATGCAGACCGGCATTGGGTTTATTTGATACATACTGTATGCTTCCTCAATGCCTACTAGCGAAAGCTTTTTAATAAAGCACCCTGTCGCAAGCAGCGGGGTATTAACTGCGTTCTTAAATCTGCTGTTATTGCCTGATAAAACAAGTCGAATTCTTTTACTATCTTGAATAAAAATAAAAGAGTCGATTTTTTCCAGTTTTTATATTGAGCATGAGGAAATATATGATATCCAACCATTCTCTTTTTGTACCAGGAACCTGGTCTATCAAGTATCTTTTGCCCGCTGCTTTAATTTTGTTCTTATCCTTCGGCAATGTCGCTCCCGCAGTGGCGGTTGGATCAAATGCGCATCATATAGGAAAATTCGGCCCTCTACATGACTGGCCGATTATACCGATCGCCATGATGTTGATGCCGGACGGACGGGTACTTGCTTATGGAACGGACACAACAGGCGCACAGATTGGTAATTTGCTTTATGTGATTTGGAATCCTTCACTCGGCATTGAAACCAGTGCGTTTGAGACCTTACCTAACATTACGCACACTGATATTTACTGTGCTGGTCAAGCACTGATCCCAGATACGGGTCATGGTCTTTTTGTCGGCGGCGAAGCCAAAGTGAACACAATCAAAAACTATTCACACAATAGCGTCAATATCTTCGATCCGTCTACAGACACACTAACCCAGTCTCAGAGCATGGCTTTTAAGCGCTGGTACGCGACGGCAGTAACATTACCTAATGGCGAGCATGTCGTGTTGGGCGGCCGCAGCATGAGAAAATTTTTCGGGACATCCACTATACCAGCTACTGTAGCCGCTTATTCGCCTACACCGGAAGTACGTGCTCAAGATGGGCATTGGCGTTCACTCAGTTCTGCAACCAGTGATACTGCTTACGGAGCCGCGCCCGCTGGCGAAGGGCTTGCTTGGTTTTATCCGCGAGCCTGGGTAAACCCGCAGGGTAGCGTATTCATCCTCGGGCACGACGGAGCAATGTTCAAGCTCAACCCGTTGGGTACTGGAGCACTGTCAAAATACGCATCGACGATAACACCAGGTCTTAACAGTCTACCGAGTATTATGTTTGCACCAGGTCGCATACTGTCGGTTCGCAGTAACCGTATCGCACACGTTATCAATATCAATCGTAGCGGTGAGCCTGTCGTGTCTTCGGGGGGCATTCTGGCAAAAGACCGTCAATACAGCAACGCTACGGTACTCGCCAATGGTTGGGTCTGGATCAATGGCGGATCATCAACCGGTAACGATCTGGCAGGTGCAGCACTGGATTCCGAGCTTTGGAATCCTTATACCGGAGTATGGAAAACAGCAGCAAATGCAACGACAGCACGCTTGTACCATTCGACTTCACTGCTTCTTCCAGATGGAAGTGTCATTACTGGGGGAGGTGGTACGCCAGGCCCGCTAACGCAACTTAATGGTGAAATTTACTACCCGCCTTATCTGTTTAAAAAAGACGGGAGCGGTCAATTTGCACCTCGCCCGGTAATCGTTGATGCACCAACGACAATGATTGGTTGGAATCAAACATTTTCAATCGAAGCAACCGATAACATCGCCAAAGTGACCCTTGCACGCATTGGTGCAACCACACACGCGTTTAATAACGAAACACGTTTTTTTAGTTTGCCCGCTTCGTCAGCAGATAGCAAAATTGTAACCGTACGATCCCCAGCTTCAGCTAAGGTAGCTCCTCCGGGTTTCTATATGCTTTTTGTTTGGAATGCTGGAGGAATTCCGTCAGTGGCAAAGATTATACAAATTGGCTAGCCTGATAGAATAACAACTGTTTTTAGCCCCAGTAAAGGAGATAAAGAACTCGGCCGCAAGCGACCGAGTTTTAGAAGAGCGGTAGTTGCCCAAACCTCCCTTCCATTTCATCCATCACTGTGAGTTGATTTTGTA
>NZ_QJJP01000047.1 GCF_003201565.1 Nitrosomonas sp. Nm84
CCGTTTATTTGTTAAGCTTAATTAACAATATAACGAGATACTATTTAATGCAACTACTATTTTACTTTTCTTTTTTTACGGGTTAATACCTGCTTCTTATTCTCTTCATTCCAAAGGGATACCTGATATGCCTGAAAATCAGTAAGCAGCGCACTCACGTGAACATACCCTTCTGGCAATCTTGATTGGGGCTTGCCTTTCATGAGTTCATCCACGACTTCTTTATCAATATTTGTCAGCTCCAGAAGTGCTGGAAGTGGTGTTTCCAAAGCATCGGCAATGGATTCCATGATTCTAAGTGATGGATTGGCTTTATCATGCGTAAGATCAGACATAAAAGATGTTGATACACCTGATCTTTCAGACAGTTCTTTTTTATTGATGCCCAGTTCTTCGATTAGACGTAATATGTTTGTTAGAAGAATTTTATTGTACAAGTTATCGATCCATTTAATAAATGTAGTCTGTTTCTTTATCTGGTAAAGTCAACCCATTGTTTGAGAACAACTTTAAACTTAAAAATATGACCAGGTGCGACAATATGTCGCACATAAACATTAACTTACACCATGAGCCCGCTACTGTATACCAAAAAAAACTGATAATAAAGAATGTTAAATTACCGAACTGGTTATGTATAAATAAAATTACGTAATATAAATTACTTACAAAAGTTATGAAGAAAACAGCTGGAACATTAAAAACAACTCAAAAAGATAAAATCAGCACAGTAACCTCACTAGAACTGGCCTTGGATTTAATTGAAGAAGACCCTAACCAGCCTCGCAATGAATTTGACCCCATTACCTTACAGGAGCTTGCAGATACTATTCGTCTGCGTGGAGTAAAAACACCCATTTCTGTGCATCCCAATTTACAAAAGGAGGGACACTTCATCATTAATCACGGGGCACGTCGTTATCGTGCCTCTATTCTTGCCGGGAAAGATTCAATCCCTGCATTCATTGATTCTGATTATACGCAATCAGATCAATTGATTGAGAACCTGCAACGAGACAATTTAACGCCAAGAGAAATAGCCGATTTTATCGGTCGGCAGGTATCCAAAGGGTTGAAGAGCGTGGAAGTTGCCAACGAAATTGGAAAATCGGAAACGTTTGTGTCACAACATCTCAATTTACTGAATTTACCTGACCCAATCGCGAAATTATTCAATTCAGGGGAAATTCGTGATGTAATCGTTATTAACGATCTCTTAAGAGCTTATAAGCAGGATCAAGCAAGATTAACTAAATGGTTAAATAATCCCGATCAAGAGATAACTCGCAGTTCAATTAGACTTTTCCGTGAATTTATAAAAAATAAAGACACTCATTATCAAGAATCAAATGATATTACTCATGAAGATGTAACTGCTGTAACTGTGAATCCTAATCCGGCGACTAAATCCATTCCTCCAATGGCTACAATGGTAAAATTGATCGATGAGTTTTATGTAATTATAAAGAATAAAAACAGTGTTCTGGATAAAACACTGACGCTGTTAAGTAAAGAAGAAAAAAATCAATTAGCCTATTTACTCAACAAGCTCGTTACGTTTGGAAAAACAATTAAAGGTGATTAATTTAAGAAACAGGCACAAAAACAACCGAAATAATGGTTGTATTATTTAGCTAATATTCTTTATACTGGAATTTGTCAAAGAAGGGTTTAAGTAAAAAAACCTTCTAATCCATTTTTAGGGTTTATAAAGGGAGTTTGCTTTTAATGAAAAATGTGCCAGTTTTAATAAACACAATCAAACAAATGAAAAAGCCACCCAAAGATCCTATAAAAAGCTTACAGCTTGATTTATTTTCTCAATTTGTAACCAATGATCAAAGTCAGGTTTCTAACACGATTGAGCTTTGGGAGCGAATACCAAAGTATTTCTTTACAGCTAAACAAGTCGAAAAGCTGCGTACTATTGATGGGCTAGCAGAACCGTACGAATGGGCCTATACGGAAAATGGAAACGAATACACAGTTTCGATTCAACCGGCATTGATTAAACAAAAAGATAGAAAATACAAAGCTTTTTTTCCAGGCGTCACAGAAGAACTTGTAGAAGAGGCGCTAAAAAAGATATTTAGTGATCAGCAATATGCTATTCATGACCCTGAAAAAACAGAAAGTTGGATTAAATTCACATTAGGAATGATACAAAAAGCACTTAAAACAAAGGGACGATCAAGAAGCATTGATGAAATCAAGCAAGCTATAGAGGTCATGAACAAATGTAATATCGCCCTATATAAGAATAAAAAAGAAATATGGAGCGGCGCCATTCTACAAGATCTTGTAACCGTTGGTCGCGAGGAATACCTCGCTTCTACCGATACACATCACATCGCAAGATTACCTCTCTTCATCAGCCACAGTATAAACAACCTTGATTATAGACAATTTAACTATGATCGCTTGATGAGTTGTGATGAGCAACTAACCCGATGGCTATACAAACGACTAATCAACCGCTTTACCCAAGCCAGCCACATCACAGAATATTCATGTATGTATTCAGATATAAAACAGGCAAGTGGACTATTACAACAGAATAAAGAAGGAAACAATCGAAGCAAAATTCTATCAGCCTTTAATGAATTAAAAGAAAAAGGCGTGATTCTTAGCTGTAAAATTAACGAACGTAAAATTGGACGAGCTATAACAGATATAAAATATACAATTAAAGCAACACCACAATTCATTAAAGAACAAATAGCTTCTAACAAACGAACAACTGATATAAGAACAATAGCGCAAAAATCAGGCATACGAGTTATCAAAAAAACATAGTGGTAGGTTTAACCAGCAAATGTTATAGGTTTAACCAGCAGATAAGCTGAGAAGTTATAGGTTTAACCAGCAAATGTTATAGGTTTGACCAGCTAATAGTTATAGGTTTATCCAGCAGATAATAAATATGTTATAGGTATGACCAGCAGTTAAACTAAGAAGTTATAGGTTTAACCAGCGGAAAAGCTAAGAAGTTATAGGTTTAACCGGAAGATGATATAGGTTTAACCAGCAGATAAACTAAGAAGATATAGGTTTAACCAGCAGTTTAAAGCTGGGATATAGGTTTGACCAGCAGTTAAACCAGTTTTTTTCACACAAGTAATTGATAATATATACTATTCTACCTGTGGATAACTTTCTATTCTTTTCTTCTTTTAATCATATAAAAACATTCTGAACTTTATTGTAATATGTCTTTATAACCACCTAGATTATATTTAAAATACTTCCAAATTATACACATCAAGAACAATAGTAAAATAAAAGGTACATCAAAGAAATAAAAGCTTCATTCAACTACTTTAAGGCACATCTAAGACGATATAACAATAATACATAAGGTATTGCATCAACTTATATTTTAATAACCTGAAATCAAACTTAAATCAATTTCATTTCAT
The DNA here is from genome assembly GCF_003201565.1 of Nitrosomonas sp. Nm84. Classification (GTDB taxonomy): domain Bacteria; phylum Pseudomonadota; class Gammaproteobacteria; order Burkholderiales; family Nitrosomonadaceae; genus Nitrosomonas. The sequence continues at coordinate 3,420 of NZ_QJJP01000047.1, forward strand.
TTGAACCTAAATACTATTTATTGTAAAAAACAAACTAAAAAAATTAACTCCAAGAAAAAAACAGAAAACAAAACTTTGAGTAATTGACTTAATCGCGTTTGATAATTAAAGATATTAGCAACTATGAAGAAACGTTTACTTGTAATGAACGGACAAAAATTAGTTCAAAACGATTTTACTGGCGAGTGGAAAACAGAGAAAGTAAGCAAAGCTGAGGGCATCAAACCTGGCCTATATAACTTATACAACGCTGTTAATGCAGACCAATCAAAAGACAATATTGGAGAAGTAATCCATATCGACAAAAAAGAAAATGTGCTTTATCAAAAGAATGGATCTCAATATATTAAGCATGATTTAAGCTGTTTCGACCAAATCCCCGAAACAGGCCACATGATGAATATTAAGTACGAAAACAACAAAACAAGTACAACTGAAGTTTCTAATAAACTTATTCAAAAAATCAAATTATAACCGATGATTTAAGGATAAAAATGTTACAAAGAAAAAGTATACAAGTACCTTTTATCATCCATTACGACAGTAATTTTATTGCACTCTTCTCTAATGATTAATTATTACGTTTTAACGTACAAATACTTGTACGTTAAAAGTTATAGATAATCATTTATATCCTTTCCTCGCTTTTCTAAAACCAATTTAATACCTTCGTCAATTAATGCAGTAAGACTAGAATTTTCATGGATAGCTAATAATTTCAGTTCCTTTTTTAGAATCTCGCTCTTTGGGTACCAAGGAACATTACTAACCACCCTACTCTTTGTTTTTACTTTTGGTCCTGTTTCATTGGGAATGCTACTTATTTTTTTTTCGTTTGTACGTACATGTGTTTGTACGTTCATATCTTCAGCGAGAGAAGCAAGAGCATTTATTCTTTTTTTATTAACCATTTTCAGAAACTCCTTTTTCTAAATCTATTAAAAGAGGATTTATAGCAATCTTTTTCTCTAGCCATTTAAACAAAACCTTTATTTCTTCTGCAGCCTTACTTTTAGGATCATACTCAAGAACCGAAAGACTACATATTGCAGCGTCCTTATACACCTTTAGATTCGTAGTTTGTTGCTCAGGACTACCAAAACCAAGTCCCGATAATATAATTCGAGTTTCTTTTGCTTCTTGTCCTCTTGCTTGAGCTTTCGTGATAATAAAAGCACCATTTTTCCCTAATCGTCTAATTACAGATGCAGTGGTACGTTGAGCAGGTACATCAAAACCACCAGAACCACAAGGTATAAGACAAAAATCAGAACGTGAAATCGCATCATTCACAAGAGGAGTATCAGCGCCTTGAGTATCAATAAAAACTCTATCTACCCCCTTTTCTTCTGCTAATTCTAGTAATTTAAAAAGCATATTTTGATCTGATGCTTCCATAACAAGTGGATTATTCTGATCCTCTCGTTTTTGAAACCATTCAAGGGCTGTTTTTTGTCCGGCATCCGCATCAATTAACAATGTGATTTTATTAGCCATTGCACTTGCAACTGCTAAATTTGTAGCAAGAGTTGTTTTTCCTGCCCCCCCTTTCTGCGTGGCTATAGTAATGATTTTCATGAAGCCCTTAAACGTTGTTGTATATTAACGCACAAATGTACCAATATTAAAATACATTTATATTATAACGTTAATATATCACAACGTATGTACGTTAATTGAATTTTCACAAAATATTTAACGTGAATACGTATTAATGTATTAACATGTGTACGCATGTATATTTGTACGTTCATACTAGAATCTTTGTAAGATATCCTGATCTAGTACGCAAATGAGCCATATTTTATGAGGCCCAGATAACGTCAATACATAATAACGTACAATCGTACAATCGTACAATCGTACATATACGGTGATACCTTTATATAGTTACGTTAATATATCATAACATTTGTACGTTAAATGAATTTTCACGTAATGTCTAACGTTAATACGTATTGATGTATTAACATATATACGTATGTATAGTTGTACGTTAATACTAGAATCTTTATAAGATGTCCTGATTGAGAACGCAAAAGAATCATGTTTTTATGAGGTCAATATAACGTCAGGACGTAATAACGTACATTCGTACATACAAGATGAAACTTTTGTATAGTTGCTTTAATATATCACGTACGTTTGTACGTACAATGGATTTTTCTCTAATAGTTTACGTTAAAATATATGTACGTATGTATAGTAGTACGTTAAATATTAATATAATTTAGGGTTTTAGTCTCTTACAAGTTAAATGATGTCAAGAAAATATGTCTCCAGAAAATCCTGGGGGATTAAGTAAATGATTTAAAAAATGGTAAATGCTGTTATTTTTTAACAGGTTGCGACAGCTGCTCGACCATTACGCGTTAGATAGTATCGGTAGGTTTTAGCGACACGTTTGAGGTATCGAGAGAGCTATCCGACGGAAACATAAAGAAGATAATTTTTCAGATCGGAACGACGAAGACCGCAAATATTGTATTCCGGTCGTTGGATAGCGAGTAATAAAGCATGTTCCCGAACAACAGAAAGGGCTAGGATCCTGGCTAATTCCGTCAAAAATCGACCGATATTTTTATTTTGTAGTGTAGATAACAAATAAACTGTCCCGATTATCTTTAGCGTAAGGAGGGTTGTATAAGCCCTATAGAAAAATAAACGTAGAGAAATCGGCACAACGCAGTCGCAGAAAGGAATTTGTTGATTAATATAGGGGTAGTTATTACATATTAAAACGCCTCTCGCACAGTAAGGTGGTTAAATGGCACCATGCGTTTGTGCAATACGCCGAATACAACCAATTGTTGCTCATACACAACGTAGTAAATGACATGACTTGAGCAGGGAAAACTTAATACGTTCGGTCCAACATCTGGCCTTGATTTACCGAGAGAAGGTGTTTCAGCCAGCAATCGAATCGTTTGCTGAAGTTCTGATAAATATTTTTGCGACTGCGCTTTGCTCCATTGTCTGATCGTAAAACGGCGTATTTCAATAAGGTCGGTCTGAGCATCTGGGGTTAAACGAAAACCAGGCATTAGTCGTACTGATCAGTTTCTAATGTACCAAAAAAAGAATCGCCATCAACGATGTTGCCCGCCTTGATATCCATTTGGGCTTGGACGGCTCTCGATTGCAAAAATCGAAGCTTGAGCGCCTCAATGCTTTCGTATTCATCCATCGAGATGACTACAGCAACTGGTTTCCCGTTTTTGTTAATTTGAATTGGGGCACGCTGCGCTTTTAACAGCATGTCGCCAAATTGAGTTTTTGCTTCATTGGCAGAAAGTGCATCCATTATTGTGACCTTATTAATATCGTTCGAATCGTTCATTATAATCGAATCGTGCCAATTAGGTCAAAATCTAGTCTCTTCCAATATGAAATTAGTCTGAAGGGGTTTGCGCATTTCCAAGGAAAAAATAGTCAAAACAAATTGGTCATTATGTGAGGCATGGTGATCGACATGGATGAGTAATCGTTTTATATGAGTACCAGCTTCTTTTTGCCTTGTAATCGATCTAGCCAGAACAATGCAGCTTGTCCACGATTTCTGGTGCTCAAGGTCAGCATGCCGTCCTTTCTTACGGTGATGTCTGTCTTCATACAACGTCCGCGTAAGTAATCGGATGAAAATCGTAATTCTCCGCTGACAAAGCGTAGGCACTCGAACAAATCGCTTACTGTAAATTCGTCGCCATCGACCAAATCTTGATCTGATAAGCCCCGTGGTCGAGCATCTGCAAAAGACAAAACAGCCAGAGCGAAAATGAGTCCAAAAGACGCCCATTCAGCGATATCGGCGGATTCTTCCTCGTCAGCGACTCCCAACATCAGATCAATCTGGAGGAAGATATTTTCCCCGTCAGTACAGGTTTGAATAAGTGGTTTGCCGATTCTGAATTCGACCAGCGAGGCTGATTCCAGGAGTTGGTAACCGGCGCTGCGGTCATGATGCTTCATGATATTTCTTCAGCTTGCGATAGGGTAGAGTAGCTTCTTCTGGTGTTACCTTTTATTTTGTTAGAAAAATAGTCAAAATAATTCCAGCAGAAATTAAAGTAATAAATGAAGCAATAATATTCAATATTGCAGTTTGTCTTGAAGTTGTCATTGTTTTGCAGGCTTCATTGAATTCAGTTTGCAAATCAGCTTTCCAGCGCTCAATAATAATATTGGATTGTTCTTCCATCACTCGCGCAATTTCATTTTTGCTTGTCGTTATTGTTGTATTGAGAATTCGGTCAGAATGGTTTTTAGCTTGAAGTGATAATTCAGAAACAGTCACTTCAAGTTCACTTCGGAAATTATCCAACAATTCCTGCTGTGCAGCCTTGCTATCCGAAATGAGGCGATCATTCATGGTATGCAATATCATGATGGGATCATCTTTTGATACGGCTATGCCATGTACGGAAGCAATCTCCTGAATGGCTTCATCAATCTTTTCATCGATCGTACTCATGCTAATACGGCTTGTGCCCCTTCTAATTGCTCAAAGAGTTGGCTTTTAACTATTTTAAGCCGTTGGCGCATCATAATTGTTAATTCTGGTTTATCTATCGCATCATCAAAAGTCAGTTTAGCTTGTAACATTTCACTTAAATCACGACCGAAAGTTTCAGCCTTATAGTCGGGTATTTTGATAATAGCTGATACGCGGCTTTTGTTATCCAAGTAAACTTTCATTGACTCGAAACTCTTTCCATTGGATTCTATCTTTCCCCAGAAAGGGTTAAGCCACACGACAAAAGCAATATCACTCGAGAACTGTTTAATCATTAAGTCAAACCCATTTAATGTATCTGATAGTGCCTGACCGCCAGTAATTACGGTATGCACGATCAACTCATGTCCCATTTCTTTAAGCAGGGCAGGTATGTGGTTACTAATTAAATAATGGGATAAGGCCACGAAGGTGCTGGCGCCGTTATCAATTACTACATCTGATTTACTTTTGGAGATTAATTCAACCAAATTATCAAATTTACGAGGATCAATTTCATCGCCTTCCATTAAATCCAGTTTTTTAACATTTAATTTCTTAAACCCAAGGAAAGTGGCATTCACCGGATCGGTATCAATACAAAGCGTATCTTTTTTCTTGGCGTAACAATGTTGTGCAATGATTGATGCGATGAAAGATTTACCAACGCCTCCCTTGCCTTGCAATACCATATGTATTTTAGCCATTATGAATAATCCTTTGAGTTAAATTATGGAGAAATAATACTTCTGACATCATTGGATGAATCTAAAACAATTTTATAGTCATCCAACAAGATCATCTAAATTGGATTCATTATTCCATTCAAAACCTTCCGCTTTACCTGCATCCTTCGCTAATTTCTGTGTTTCTTTTGCTTCAGTTTTTGGTTCTAGTTCATTTTCTTTACTTATTTTTTTACCACTTCCTTTTCTTTTAAAAGCCGTGTATTCGGTGTGTTTTTTAACCAGCCTCAAGAACACTTGATAGCTAATTAAAATCTTTTTTTCTTCATGCAATAACTGCCAGATATCCTTAACCGACCACCCAGTATTGATTGCTGAATTTATTTCATCGCGCAAAACAAAGAAAATCGCAAGATTTCGTTTTGCATGTTGAGAATCACTATGCGCTAACTTTTCAGCAAGACGCGCAGAAATATCCTTTTTCATAGCACTTATAGAGCCCAGTACAGTATTAGTAATAATTATTGACTATAAGTTGTATTGAATGAACACACAAGCATTACCATTCAATCAAGAGCATTAAGAAGTAACTCTGAAGTAATTAAGAGTAATTACTAACATACATACTATACGCGTAATTCGTTAAAATAGACTACACTTAAATAAGTTACAACAATAATGTTATACTCAATCAAGGACAATTACTACAAAATAGGGCAGGATATGTGATGTTAGCTAACAAGTAAACTTGTCATCCAACATCACAAGGATCTTATTCGCACGGTGTGCTCAACGATAATCCTGCTCTGCGAGGCAATGGCAAAAGCAGACGCAGACGCAAATGCGAAGTCCGAAGTAGAGGCAACACCCAATAAATGAAATAAGAAACACGAAAGCAATCGAGAAAACCAAGAACCAACCAAAGCAATGAGTGAGACAAACCCAAAGCATAAAAGAAAATACAAACTCCATCTAAGGGTTCCAGTTGAACCGGAAGAAGGAAAAATCATCAGGGAGCAAGCTGAAAAATGCGGCCTGAGTATTTCAGAATATTTAAAAAAACTAGGCTTAGGTTATGAGCCCACCAGCATCATGGACAACAAAAAAGTAAACGAACTGGCAAAAATAAACGGTGATCTAGGCAGGCTAGGGGGGCTTTTAAAATTATGGTTAAGCGATGATCGGCGTGCAGCCCATTTTGACAAGAAAACAATTAATGGTCTGTTAAAAGACATTGAAGAAACCCGCACACAAATGACGGCCATCATGATGAAAATCATCAACTCAAAAAAATAGAAATCCAAGAGAATTCGATTAAAAAATAATCATGATAGCCAAACACATCCCAATCAATTCAGTTAAGAAAAGCAACTTTGCCGGACTGGTGAATTATATTGTTGACCCACAAAACAAGACTGAGCGCATCGGTTTAATCCGAGCAGTTAATTGTTACTCGGATCGTCCGGATTGTGTGGTTGCAGAAGTACTTAATACGCAGCAGATGAATCAACGCGCGATTTCTGACAAAACCTATCACCTGGTGGTTAGTTTTCGTGATGATGAACTATCCGAAGCTACTTTGCAGCAAATAGAGGACCAACTCTGTGATGGCCTAGGCTTTGGTGAACACCAACGACTCAGTGTGGTGCATCATGACACTGATCATCTGCATATGCATATTGCGATCAACAAAATTCATCCAGAAAGGCTTACGATCCATAACCCCCATTATGACTATAAAGTCATTGGTGAGCTCTGTGAAAAGTTGGAGCAAGAGTACGGATTAACACCGGATAATCACGAAACAATCAAACGCGGTGCGCAGGGTAGGGCGTCCAATATTGAGTTCAAGGCTGGATCGGAGAGTCTTATAGGTTGGATGCAGCAAGAATGCCTGGCGCAGATTCAAGCTGCGACAAGCTGGACTGAATTACACCAAGTATTAAAGGATCATGGCCTCGAATTGCGTGAGCGCGGTAATGGTTTTGTATTTGTTTCCGGTAATGGGATTGGTGTTAAAGCCAGTTCTATTGACAGAGCCTTATCAAAGGCCAATTTGGTTAAGAGGCTCGGTGATTATGTCGGGGTTGATGACGATACAACAACAAAAAAACAATATTCAAAGCAATATGAACCCAGGCCACTTCGTAACAAAATTGATACATCAAAACTATATGCGCAATACACAAAAGAGCAGAATGAGGCGGCAATACAGGGAAAAAACCAATGGAATAAACTGCGTGATAAAAAGAATCAGGCCATAGAAGCAGTCAAAACCAAAGCCAAGTTAAAACGACTACTGATCAAAAATGTTACTGCGGGTAGGCTGTCCAAAAAAATAATGGCTGCGTCTGTTTATAGTGAATTGAAAACAAGGATCGACGCGATTAATAAAGACTTTAGGGAAGGATATCAAGCCTCAAAAGCAAGCCATAAAAGAATGGACTG
>NZ_QJJP01000048.1 GCF_003201565.1 Nitrosomonas sp. Nm84
CCCGCCTAAAATTTAGGCAAGATACGTGAATTACCTGGTCAGTTTTCAACCGGTACAACTAGGCTTTTAGTGTCAAGTTTCGATCGGTGTCAACACCTTTTCAGCTCATTGAGCTGCGCAGCCATACTTAACCAAAGACTTTTGCAAAATCATGCGAATTTTTATTTCGATGTAATTCCGCGTTTATTTTTACTTGATCGGGTGATTTTTAGTCATTTTCCCGCAAATGAGCCAGGGATAATCACTCTACCCCGGGTATTTCCGGTCAAGAGGACGCAATATCCCTATGTTTGTGCGATCAATTGGCGATCGGCAAAGAGTTTGGGTAGTCTTTTTAAGTTGTATGCCATCGCTTGTAAGATATGCCAGGCATGGGCTTTCGCTAGCCCGTGATATCGTAGTACTTGGCTGCCAAACCAGCGCGCCTGACTGCCGAAGGTACGTTCTACCACATAGCGAACCTTTGTAATCAAACGATTGCGTTGCAATTGCCGCTTCAATAACGGTTTGTTCTTCATCGCTTTATCTTGAATGCCGTTTTAAGGCCCAGTGCTTTCAAAGCATCGCGGTGCTTCTGACTACAATACGCCTTGTCAGCATGAATCCAAGTACCTGCCTGGATATCGACTTTGCCCAACAGGCTCAGCAGTGGTTTGCTGTCATGGCAATTGGCTGCAGTGGTAATGACCGCCATAACTAATCCGTCGCTATCCACCATGGTGTGTTGCTTATAACCAAACAACGCTTGACCTGCCTTCTTAATCCAGCGCGCCTCAGTGTCGACGCCTGGTTGGACAACGTCAATGACGCGCATGGCAGCACCGGCATCCGCCTCATCATCGCGCTCTTCCCGGTCGCTAACTACTTCATAAATAGGCTTGCTTTTCGGTTTACGCGCACTGTGCGTAATGCTCGCGTCAACATGGCAACCTTGCTTGACGGTAATGTTGTGCACTTGTATTTGTGCATTAATTTGCGCTAATAAACCATCCCACGCGCCCGCAGCCGTCAACCGAGTTCTGAAACGCGACAGCACCGAATGGTCAGGAACATCATCTTCCAAGCTCAGTCCCAGAAATCGCATCACGTGCAGATTCGAATTAGCCATGTCTTCGACCGATTCATCACTTAGGCCATCGTTCCAAATTCCTACCAGCAGCATCTTGAATAACAGTAGTCCAGAATACGCTGGACGACCCGCTGCATCCGATTCAGGCGCATAATGCTGTGCAATTTTTCGCTCTATCGTCTTCCAGTCTATCAGTTGGCCTATTTGGCTTAGAAAATTCCCTTTGCGCGTGCGGCGATTGACATCGTATTCCGAAAAACTCATAAGATTTACTCAACCCAATGATTCAAAATCGTATTCTAACATCTGGTCAGATTAAACTCTCTCTGACCGTGTAAAGGTCTCTATTAGTATAGTTAAGAAAAACCTTGTACCAAACTATTGACATGGGACTTTTTCCCACATATAGTTTCGAGCTCAAGGGAAATAATTACACAAAAATATGGCTTCAATTACGATTGACTATCATTTAATGAAAAATATGGCTGTTGCGATACTAGCGCACAATCCTGGCTATCGTGGCATGCAATGTAGTTATATGGTGTCAAGCAAAAAAGGGGGTTGTTATGCTTATTAGTCTCAAGTAAATTCTCAGATAGAATGTTGGCAACTGATACTGATTCAAACGATGACGGAGCATCCGTCTGATGCTGGTGTAGTCTAAAAAACCAATGCAAAAAGCAGACAAATAGATTGAATTTATATTCTTGATTCGATAATTGTGGTGGCAGTCGGTAATCTATCAGTAACAATATCGTCATGTCAGGCGATTATCATAATCTAATCAGTGCTTAATTTCTTAAAACTCGTATTTAAAAAGTACAGTTTCACCTTTGTTTTCGTCGTTTTAAAATTCTTGAAGTAATTAATACTACTGCTTCGGCGGGATATTGCTAAGAGTTTATTCCATTTAACTTACTTGGAAGATAAGTTAACAGAGGATTTTAACTCCGTCATGCCGAATCAATCAGTAGAGTCTTGCTTGTAGATGGAAAATCTACGTTCCAAAAAGACAATTCATTGATCGCTTCTCGCAAAAAATAAAATGTATGAAACTTATCTTAAAGGAATCTTTTACATGAAAACTATCAGTACCATGAAGTCTAAGATCGGCAACAATCTTGCCGTTGTGATTAAACAAATGCGAGGTATGATCGCATCATTATTTACCATCAGCATGATTCTCGCTCCATGGGGAACAGCTACGGCGGCCGATGCAGTAAAATGGCATCCTGGTCACTATTATGAACTTGAGCGTATGGGAAAGTATAGCCCCGACTACATGAAGAAAGTGTATAACGAGATCACGCAAACACAAGCATTACGTGGAATAGTAGTGCGCTATGGCTGGGGAGAACTGGAAAAATCAAAGGATGTGTATGATTTTTCCAGTATCAATAAGTTGCTTACTGAACTGACTGCACGAAAAAAACGACTTATCATTTTACTGGAAACAAAATCATCTACTACTAAAGCGAATGCAGCTCTCGCACCAGACTATATAAAAACAGCAGCATACGATGGAGGCACCTATACTTTTAGTGCAGGCAGGGGTACTGCAGGACACGGTCTTAAATTATGGAATCTCGCAGTGCACGATCGCAAAGCTAAGTTAATTAGTGAATTGGGGAAACGCTTTAACTCGAATCCTTACTTTGAAGGTATTGGTTATACAGAAACCTCCTTGGGACAAGTAAGTTTATCAACCACTACAGTAGATAAGCATTACAAAAACCTGCTGAGTCTAAATAAAAAGTTACGCGCAAGTTTCCCTAATACCATGACTTTCCAGTACACCAACTACCCTCGTCCGATTGTCAAAACCTATATAGATACCTTCAAACAAACAGGAACGGCGTTGGGATGTCCGGATGTGTTTCTTGATGACAAAGGATTAACCTTTCAAGGAGATAACCCAGGTGTTTATACCTACTATCCCAAACTTTCCGGAACCTTACCGTTGGTGGTTCAAGTGGAGAAAGCAAATTATATGGATACCCGACATGATGGAACGGGTTATCAACCCAGTATTGCTGAATTGCTCAATTACGCACGCGACAATCTGAAAGTCAATTACATTTTCTGGGTGCGATCTCTTGGTTATTACCCAAAAGTATTATCGGTATTGGAACAGCAGAGTCAAACAAGAACATCTGCCGGCGGACTGAAATCGGCTTGTCCCAGCGTTTATCCTTCCTGCGTCCAGTAGAATTTCTGGCTGATTAATTCCGGTAAAGGTTCACATACCATCCAGCTGCATGAACCTTTACTTTTACCTCAGATTAACTCTCATTGGATGCCCACTACCCTAAACGGCATCGAAGTGCCAAAGTAATGGTGCAATAAAACCCACCAAATAGAGAGGAGCGTCCGACATGAAGATTACAACGATAGGCATTAATTTGGTAAAAGAAGTATTTCAGATTCACGGAGTGGATATGCGCGGTAAGACTGTGCTGCGTAAACAGCTACGCCGTAGCGATATGGCAAGATTCTTTGCCAATCTAGATCCTTGCCTGATCAAGGCTTTATCAAAGCCAGAACCGCGCAGGCAAATCAGATGCGCGGTTTACTCTCTGAATTTGGTATTGTGATACCCTCAGGGCATTCGATCCATCCACAAGAGAAATGGCTTCGCAAATTCGGACAGTCGGATAAGTGTTAATCTTGCTCAACCCAAGTCGTGTAATAGACGGCAAGAAAAGGAGCGAGAGTATGAGAAGGAATCACGCAGCGGGATTCAAAGCCAAAGTGGCAATAGCTGCGATCAAGGGTGATAAGACCCTAGCTGAGTTAGCTGAACAATTTGATGTGCATCCGAATCAGATTTCGGAATGGAAGCAGCAGTTACAGGAATCTGCAATCGATGTATTCGGGAGTAATTCAAAAGCAAAGGCCGCCGCGCCTGATCTCAAGATACTTCACGCCAAGATTAGACAGCTCGTTGGAGAATGATTTTTTAGAAGGCGCGCTCAACAGCATACTACCGATCGGCTCCGCTATCGGCACAAGTGCTTGCACTGATGCGCCGGATAGACGAATTGCATCTGAACCATCCCTTTGCAGGGGCCAGAACGCTCTCCAAAATGCTCAAACGTGAAGGAAGTTTATTCGGCCGGCGTCGTGTATCCACGCTGATGAAGCGAATGGAATTCACGCAATCTACCGCAAGCCCAGCACCAACAAGCGGTATCAGGTGTTGATACCGGTTTAAAATTGACCACCCATTACGGTTGAAAAATGACCAGGGGGGGGGTAGATATACCCAGGGTAGGATGTGCCAGGAAAAAATGTCACAACTTAGAAAGCTGCTACCTTTGATAAAAAATTAGATACTGCTGAGAAGAACAAATAATTTAAAATGGGAATCTAAGAGTTTAAAAATTCAATACTTTTGCAAAGATGTGATCAAAGTCTCTAGCCATCTGTTTTTAAGTTTAATTTTTTTGTAAGAATTAAACGATCCTCCTCAATGACATGCTAATCAGTAATTGCGCACCTGAGATTAAGTATTAATTAAAAGCTTTAAAGACCATTATCTCTACGTTTTATATCAAGATTTATATAAAGCCGTTTTAGTAATCTATCATTATTCCTATCATGCGAAGATTCAAATTTAGATCTTCCATGCATAGAAGTTTTATTATTAATAAAAATCAATGAATTCTCCTTGGGCATATATTCGATAGCATTTTCTTGTATTTCATTCCAAAAATATTCAGCAGTTAAATATGATTTCCAAGTTAAACTCTGCATCATATCTTTTCGAAATCTCACATGATACTTTTCTTCCGATTTTGAAATAACAGAATGTCGTATATCTATGATTCCTTGGAAATATTCTGGAGACTTAAAAAGATAGTTAGCTAGTTGTAGTTCTTCTAAAAGAGATTTATCTAATCTGAATAGGATTTTTTCAGGATTGCAAAACAAACTTTCTGCATCGTGATTAATATCTTGCCTAACTACGTATAAGCAAACTATGTCAGGTGGATTTTCAACAAAGGATAAGTCAGTATGTAAATCAAATCTTTCGGAAGAATTGTATCCTGGAAGATCGCCGGCATTGTTAATATCTGGAGTGATGTCCATTATTAAAGCATATTGATGCTCATATTTTATAGGAATACCAATAACTGAGCCTATTTTGTTTAGAACATTTTCAGAGTCAGAATTACACGGAAAATTTTCGATAACAACAATCCCTTCGCTTTTTATATAATCAAGAATTTGAAGCCTAAATTTGTAAAGAAAAGACTTTGTTTTTTCTTTCTGTTCAGAATCTATAGCTTTATTCAAATAATCTGAAGCTAAATAGTTTGCTTCATCTGTTAATCGTAAGCTTGGTAAGCTAGCTTCTTCTATGATAAAAATTTCTTTTTTACTCAAAATAATATGAATCCGATTTAGTTATTATTAAGAGAATGCCATTTTTCGATTTCTATACATTTCTTCCAAAGAGATTCAAAATCATCTTTAAGCTTCAATTTATAAGCACAGTTATTTGTTTTATAAGCAGCCCAGGATGACTTTGTAAAAATTTTAAGATCATCAAGGTCAAAATAAGTAAAATATGCTACTTCAGGTTGACCTTTTGTATTAAAGAATAAAGCAAAATTACGAAATAAATTCTTTTCTTCAAGATTGCATTTATTCATGTATCTCCAATTGCATTTGTTTGCTATGGCTCTTTCAATAAACTCCTTCGTACTTAAGTCGTCTTGAATCTCATCATCAATAATTAAGATTCGTTTTATGTTATCTTTTTTGCTTTGATTATCTTTAATATATTGAAACTCGAAATCAAACCATTTCCCTCCCACTGCTCCCTTTTGATAATAACCATCTAAAGAAAGATAGGTTAGCGGGAAAATGTGATATGAAGAATCATAATAAGTTCTATCAGTTTTCATATTTCCTATATATGATTTAGGGGCGATTCTAGTCACATCTTTTTGTTCAATTAATTTATTGACGAGATAAATTTCATGAATAAACACCTTAAATTCATCATTATGCATATTAGGCATAAAAATTTTATTTCTAGAATTAATATCTTTTAATTCTTCTAGCATAGAATTTATACACTTGCTGTTTTCGTTCACATGCTCAGTGAAAGGTTCTAAAGGGTTATCTTTTTTTAAAAGAAAAGCGAGAACTGTAGCTATAGTAATAGCTGAAAGTGTGTTTAGAAAAAAACCCACAATATAGTAATATTGACTAGGATTTTTATCTAAAAACCAAAGTGAACCGATAATAAAAATATTTGCTATAAGTAAAATAAACAGACCCGCTCTCACACTAATTAATAAAGTATTTCCCTCTGGAGATTTCTTTTTATTGAACATTTAAATTCCCTTATTTAGCAAATTTATAATAAAGCACCCCGCCGCAAGCAGCGGGGTATTACCTGCGCTCTTCAATCTGCTGGTTTTCAACCAGCTTTCGCCCCAAGGGGCTGGGAATTGAACCCGTAGAGATTAAACGAGCACCTAATTGCAGGTTAATTCATTCTAATAGAATCTAGAGTTTAGGTGATTGAAGAATAGCATGTATCTGGTTGATTAGTTGTTGCCAATCAAAGAGGATACACCGCTATGAGCAAGAGTGACGTTATTGAGTTTCTGATCCAGATGAATTAATTCCTTCCAATTCGCTACAATAAAAGCAATTATAAAATTGAAATAAAATGGACTACCAGCTCTCATTTGAGAAATTCAATTAAGTCTTTTATTTCAAATAATAATGTTCTATGTTAATGATTAATATAGATCAAACTTATTGATTTAAAATCTTGAATGTTTTGCTATTATCGCAGCTCCATTTTATTTTCCCTTCCCATCAACAGCCCCGCATACCAGCGAATAACCTGCTTAATCTTAGCATCAGGAATCCAGCTCTTCTGAACCACAACTCGCGCAAGCTGCTGTCTAAGATAAACCGTACCTTCATCATTCACCTCAAAATCTCGTTTTCTCCATTTCTGCGTTTGAATCCAACCAATTAATTGCTCATCTACGGTTGGACGCAACAATTCGATCAAATCCCATGCCAAGCTTGCTCGCCCATCCAAATGTACATGCAATGCTCCGGCTGCTGGATCATAGCCCTCAAATACTAAGGCACGCTCGATGCGTCCAGCAAGTATTGTGTAACCATAGTTCAACATCGCATTAACAGGATGAACAGCTTTTCGTCCAGATCCAGTAAGTGGAGAGGTTCGATTGGAATATTGCAGCCAATGCTCAGGCAAATCTTTATAGTGCTCTAATTCAAAATTCCACTGATTCCAATACAATTGAGCGGCTCGTCCTTCAGCCAAACGAAGCATTTCCAAACTATTCATTTGGGAAATGTCGTTTAAAATTCGCCGATAAAGGAGTGTTAATTCTGGTTTTACTCGTGAAGCTTCGTTAAGTTTTTCGATGACAATGCTGCGAGCGATTAAAAAGGCATTAGCGGTATATTGTGCCCGTCTTTGAAAAGGTCGATGAGAAGGAATCGCAGGGACTAAATTCAAACAAAGATCTCCAACTAAATCCAATGTATATAGAGCTATATTTTGTTGTGCGAGCCACTCGATAGCGTCTAAAGTGATATATCCTGCGTAACCGATGATAACAATGGCTTTTATCCCATGCACTCCTCGAGCAAGTTTTTTTGCCTTATCTTTTACTGTCGATGCCGATGTACCCGGATAAATTACCAGCTCATTTCGCTCCACTGTAAGACGAGCACCATGTCCCGCCAAAGTTAATACTGTGTTTTCGTTAATTTGATTATGCCAATAGCCTTCTGCGTTTCTTAATGCCTCGCCTATACTTTCTGGCATATTGGATTCTTCTTGGTTTTCTTTTTGTTTCTTTAGCAGAAGCTTAGATTTAAGCGGTACAGTGATCTGAGGAACAACCTGTAACTGAGGGGTTGTATCAAGGCGATTATCGCGCCACAGATGATAAATTTCTCGGAATCGATCGCAACCATATCCATCCGGATGCTGTAAAAGATATGCTCGCCATGCTTTGCGTAATGATCCTCCATTCTCTAATAGAAGCCTTACTTCATCAAAGTTGGGTAATGCGCGGACTGGACGAAAGGAAGTTTTTTTCTATAGAATAATAGCTTAAGTTCGTCATTGTTTAATTGAGTGGGCCAGGTTTGTCCCCCAGCGACAAACTTCTTTGAGAGATAACACACTGATACATGCCCAATTCCCAAAGTCCGTCCAATGATTCGATGTGGTAATTTTTCTTCGAATTTTAAACGAAGCAATTCTCGAACTTTCTCTATCGGTAATTGTTTATTTGCCACACTTATTCCTCCAAAGTTTTCGGCCAAACAATGGGTTGTATGAACAGACTGGACATGCTCTTTGAGATCAATTGCTGTATGGCAGATTGTGCTAATTTATATAAACTGTCTCCAGAATAATGAATTAATACAATCCAGGCCAAAGTTGAGCGCTGACGCCTATGTAGGGCTTCATTGGATAAAGACGTTTTTCCAGTGAGATCTGGAAATTCCGTTTCAACCAGCACATCAAAAACTGGATGACAGTTAGAAATCCACGCTACTTGAGCCCCGAGAGGCGTATCAAATTTGTTTATGCTGTCGTAGAGTTTCAACATTTGGTTTACTTCTGTTTTAGTGATTGCTTCTCTGACTTTCTCGGGGGTTAAGAATCGAATTAATTCAATAAGCACAGGATTATCATCCGCTAATTTCTCCCGCTGCTTTTCTGCTTCTTGCAACTCAAGCGCAAGTTCCAATAAATATCTACGCAACAATGATTCACCTATCGGTTTATTGCGAGCGAAGAGATATCGTCCGGCATTCAATAAGTTAATACGCTTTCCCTTATTGCTATCCAGTATCAGACGCACATTTTCAACGCACACTTTATCCCAGAACTGCTCAACTCCCATGCCTCGCCCTTTACCTCGAATGACTGGCTCAGGCAATAGGTCGTTTCGCCGCCAGTATTTCAATTGATCGTGTGAAACATCCATACCTGATTTATGAAGTGTTGCTAGTAACTCAGAAGTGGTTAATTCACTCATTTTGGTATTTTACAATCGTGCATAATCTAACTCAATGAATATTTGTTTGCATGAATGTAAGTTATTGAAATATAAAGATTTATTAATAGTTAATTTATAAATATCATTACAGTATATCAGTCACAGCTGCTGTATATTCTCGCCGTCAATTATTATTTAAAGGAATTTACAATCATGCATACCAGTAAGAATGATCGAACAAAGAAGACAATCACCAAGAACAAAAAACCAGGACGTCCGCGTAAATTATTCGGACAACTTACCTCATCGTATCGGAAACGTCTTCAATCTGGGAAAGCGAAAGGATTAACACGGTCTCAGGCTTATGGTCATCCTAGGCAAAAAGAAGCTTCAGCACTGGTAGTTAATGCTTTGAAGCCATTTTTACCTAAATTATCAACATTTGTTGATACCGGTTTAAAATTGACCACCCATTACGGTTGAAAAATGACCAGGGGGAAACAGAGCGCAGGATACTACGCTACTGTGGATAAGTGGA
>NZ_QJJP01000049.1 GCF_003201565.1 Nitrosomonas sp. Nm84
CTCCGACTAAATGTCGGATATTTAACAATCCTGGGTGGAAACTTTTCAACGCCGATTTACCCAAAATCCCGGTAAGTTTTGCACGCCGATTGACAAGCAATGGTTTTTTGCGGGGGACACCACCACGTCTATGGCGCTGGAAACGAATAGCCAGCACCCGCTGGTTGAGGAAAAACCTGACTACCAATGGCTAGAAAACAAAATCGTCGACAGATTGACAAGCCATGTTGAGCTCGCATTTCAAGCCTGCGATTTTGACCTTGCGTTGCAACTTATCGGTCGCTTCTCGACCCGTATTTCAGTGTATGCAGTACAGTTCCAGTTCGACATTGGCATGCAAGAGCTCAAAAGATTCAAGGAGATTATTGAACAAGCTTTTGCCTCACCGGACGCTTTAGTAGATAAGGAAACAGCGAAGGTAAAGATAGGCATAGCAGACACATGGGCTGCGTTGGGGAGCAATCTCTGCTTAGAAACTCTACGCCGAATGATGACGTTTGAAAAAGAGCTGAATAAGTTCTTTGAGACGGACGCATGGAGTGTGCAATCCCTACGCCGCCTACCTGCCTTTCTGCAAGTGGAGCTTGCTTTCATAGTCGAACGCATTGAGTTTGAGCGAGAGATTGAGGGGCAACGTCTATCCAAGCCCAAATACGTTCAACAGTTGGCGGTCCAAAAGCTGTTGCAGCACTATGCCAAAGTCCTGCCTGCGGTATGCGACTTCTACCAAAATTTGATTCCAGATTTTGTGGAGTCACTGGTAAAATTGAAAATGTCAGAGGCCGCAACGCAGGTTGTCCTAGCAAGCTTACATAGCCATTGGAAACTGCCACGCCGGTTCAACGAACTTGCCCAGCTCGTGGACCGGTATCATGAGTATGGGCACTACACCGAAAAGCAGTACATACTGCCTAAGATCGACTTCATCGAGATGTCTAAGCAGCTTGCTTCTGCGCGAGATGACGCAATTGCCAAGCTCGGTAGTAGTGCTATGGTCGAGCATATCTTCGAACCAAAACACAACGATGAACTGCCGGATCATTTTGGGCAGATCTACTTCGAACTGGCCGAAGCATGTATAAGCGCACTTGAACACAACGATGAAAATAAGTTGGACAAGATTCTCCCGATGTTCTTATTCCTAGCGTTTCTGGCGGCAGATTCGAAGTTCACGGACTCCTCACTCGACGTAAACGATGAATTCCGACTTCATCTTATTTCAACGGTGGTCAATGATTTGGCGTCAGTCTTAGGTTTCGCCATACTCTACGGGGCATACTTCGACAATGAGAAGTTGCCGGAAACTGCTCTTGCCAAATTCGATATTTGGATTGAGCGCGCTACCGACAAGAAACAATATCTTAAACGAATGGTGCTCCTTTCAAATCCGCGCAGCTTTAGCATGAGCGCATCGCCGCGTAATCTAATCAGGATTAACTGGAAAATGTCGTTCGATCATCGCGCGAGACACGAGGGATTTGAGGGCCAAATGAGTATGGGGCGAGGGAAACAGCACTCAAATAAAATCGTGAGGGAATTTCTAAGGTCACATTCGGATGCGTCTCATCTGTTTTTTGCAAAACAAGTTATGCCGCAACTCGGGCCAATTGACTTCGAGATCGACCACCACATCACCACCCTTGCTCGACGGTTGCGTAAAAATGACAAAGAAGGTACAGCGTGAAAATTTTTAGAGCTGAGCCTTCGCACTGGCATCGCATGGGCGATGTGAAAATTGGGTTAGTTGATAGCCTCTTCATCAAGCGCGAACGGCTGGAGTCAGGTTTTAATCGCGAGATGTTTAATGAGGATTTTGCGATATTGTTTCACTCGATGAACCGCCGGAGCGGCAATCTATTCGAGATCGTGTCAAATGACGACGAGCTCATGCAAAAGCTACTAGGCAACATCATGACGAGATACGAACCACATTCGATTGACGAAACAATACGTGAGTTAGTGGAGGAAATAGCTCAGTCGCTAATTTGGCTTGGAAGAGCGTACTACTTCCTTCACGATGATAGAGAGCAAAAAGAAGTCCACGTAGCTTCGTTCAGTTCAGGCGGCGTTGTGCGCCTCTTTGGCACGCATATTCAATGGGTGCCCAAACGCAGGGAAAGGCACTGGGATCGAGAAGACGAGGAACTTCCGAGGGAAATACGCATCTTGGATGCAGCCAAAGTGATGCGCTTCGACATGCCCATATCAATCAAACGCATGCTATCCGCACAGAACAGAACTTTAGCTGTTCTTGACAAACACCAATTTGGGGAAACCAATTTCCATCCACAGACCACACACGAGAACCCGAATCCGACCAACCATTTCGATTTCCGTGTGTGGAGAGATACGCAAGAGCGCGCTTTGTATCGTGCCACGCGAAGTACCGGCTGGAACGGTAGAAAATATGACTCGTCAAAGCACTCCGACTTCTTCGATTGCCACCGTCTGATACGGTTCCGGCGAAACCAACTGATGCTAAGAGACGACATTTTGGGCCGGCTCAGCAGTGAGCTCTCGAGGGTTGGCAAAGGTTACAAAGCCGAATTCTCGATTGAAATATCGGGAACTGATGAATTGCCCAGCGTTGCACGCCTGAACGAATTGGAGGTGAAGCTGGCGCGTGAAGAGGTGGGGTTCAACGAAATCATCGACTATTGCTACAAGCGCTAAATAGACGGTTCGAAGGGCCGTAATGCAGTATGCTGCAAGCCTGATGAATGTCTGGAATCGGTCGAAAGTGACATTTTTTCATCAGTAAGTTGGAATTGGCTACATAACAGATTTTTATTCAACACAATTAAACTAGGCAGACCATTAACTAACTTGTCAGAGCGTAAATTTTACTAGCGCAAGTCGACCTGTCATTTGTTCAGGTGCTACTTGTCAATCACACGTTCTGTTAAGAGCAAAAGTTGGAGCCGATCGAAGTTGTGACATTTTTTCCTGGCACACCCTACCCTAGGTATATCTACCCCCCCCTGGTCATTTTTCAACCGTAATGGGTGGTCAATTTTAAACCGGTATCAACAGTGTTAATTACAGCTAAAACATATGCTCGCTGGATTAACAATAATGAGCAACACGGGGCAAAGGCAGCCGAGATGTACGGGCAGCATTTGGGCAACATTGATAAATAGGTTATTGATTCTATAGTAAATAATGGCGGAGAAGGCGGGATTCGAACCCGCAGTTTAAATAAATAATATAATATTTATCAATTATTTATAATTGCAATGTTGCCTAAGAATAAGCATAAGTTGGCATGTTTTGGCATAGTTTGGGCAACATTTAGGGCAACATCTTTTTGTGATTGACAGAAGATTTTCGGTTCTTCTGTTCCAATTAAAAACAACTATGTTATAGGTTGCAGCTTGCCAATCATATCACTAAGTGCTATATTCTATTAAAGGTAGGTACAGAATGATCGTTTACAAGACGCGATGGTTTGATCGTTGGGCAAACAAACAAGGATTGACCTCGCCTAGTCTTTGCGCCGCTGTGCGTGAGATGACTGAAGGACTGTATGATGCCGACCTCGGCAATGGGCTGCTGAAAAAACGAATTGCGCGACCAGGGCAAGGAAAGAGAAGCGGCTTTCGCACATTGGTCGCCACCAACAAAGGAAACCGTTGGATATTCTTATTTGGTTTCCCAAAGAACGAGCGTAGCAATATCGACAAAGATGAAGAAGTAGCGCTAAAGCTGTTGGCTGTTCACCTGCTGTCACTAACCGCGCAGGCGCTCGATCAAGCACAACATGCGGGAGAATTAATGGAGGTTAATTGCGATGCGCAAGACTAAATCAACCATTCTTGAGGCTGTACATGAAACGGCCAAGGGATTACACAAGGTCGGCGTGTTGGATCAGGTTACGCTACGTGAATTCGATCGATTGTGCTTGCCGCCTATTGAACCGCTGGGACCGGAGCAGATAAAGCAAATTCGCGAAGCCGCACGAGTCAGTCAGGCGGTGTTTGCTGCCATACTAAATACAAGTGTTTCGACAGTACAGAAATGGGAAATCGGACAGAAACGGCCAACAGGCGCTGCTCTTAAGTTGCTACATCTTGTGCAAAAGCGCGGTCTGGAAGCTGTCGTCTAAATGAGTTAATTTACTTTTCTTGCAGCAATCTGTGTACTTAGGCAGCAGAGGGTCCCTATGTGTGGCGGTATTGAATACCAGGATCAGAAGATTTATTTCCCGCAACCGGATGCGCGCTTGCCTGTGTGGCTACGAGATGGCCATGTTACCTGGATAACGTGGGGCAGACGCAAGGATGAAGCTATCGGTAAATTTTCGAACGGTGGCTGGGCACGACTGAATTCCATCAAAAGCGGAAAATGGAAACCCTGGCACCCAAGACCAGTTTTAATTGTTGCTGAACAGTTCATGGAAAAAGACCATGACAATCAATCCCACTGGATAGAGCTGGATAAGCGGATGGTGATTCAGGGATTATTGGCAGAAAGAGATAAAGAAACTCGGGTTTATGTGGTGACTATCAACACTCCACCTGAATATGCCTGGATACATGACCGTTGGCCGAGATTGGTGCGATTGACGGATCAATAATCTGGTCTTAGTTTTCCGAACAAAGACCATTTATGAAACAAACCTACTTCGCCCATTTAAACCTCTGGAAACTCATATCCAGGGGCAAGTTTGGCACTGGAAACGCCATAGAGTGCTAAATGATTTCTTAACGAATCGCATTCACATAAATAACATTAGAGAAGGTGTAATGGTAAAAGTTAAATTATTTTTTATTGTATTAATAATTATTGTATTGAGTGGTTGCGCCAATCCTATTTATTTTAAATAAACCACGCAAACGGATTCAGCTATCAATAGTCGATCTAAATCAAATTATGTACAAAATCGCAGATCTAATAACAGTAATTCTTCAACAAAGCGCGGCGCAACTGATAGGCAAAATTATGGCAGCGAAAGAATTGGATCTGGTGTGGCACCTTATACTCGTTTGCCCTCCACACTTCATGATGCTGATAAATTAATACATAGTACAAATTTGTATGATTTATATACACGCTCTCCAATTAGTAATAACTATAATTAGTAATAACTATAAATGGTGCCGTATAGGAGGATATGGAGGATATGGAGGATATGGAGGATATGCGGAATTAAGCCTAGTGTTAAAGGTTGATGAAAATTATGTTATAGGTGATGAAAATTATAAACAATTAGTAATTGATGAATTGCTTCCAATTATTAAAAAAGAATGAACCCATTGAAGCGTGCGTTAATATATAACTATGTTAAAGGAACGCGCCTCATTAGGTACAATTCTGGACTTTATTTTAAATTTTCAGAAAATGATTCTTCGTTTCCTCATCAAAAGTCTGAAAGTGAAATTAATTCTGCAATAGTGGAACTTAACGCACGTAATATTACTGATTATAGACTCGTTGGATATCCTCAAGATTTAGCTGGTTTACCCTTATCGACGATGGACATAGCTGAGGTAGACAGAACCAACAAACTCAGAAGAGAACAAGAGGAAAAAGAACGTGCTGAGCGCAACGCAAAATATGCTGAATCAGTTCAACAAGCAAAAGATAGACTCGCAGTAACAACAACTTCCAGTGACGGAAAATTAATAGTTAGCAGCATCAGTCTCGATAACCGTGAACTTTTTCTTCATATGTATCATAAAGAATTTGAAAAAGCTTCAAAGGTCAGTAGTTGGGATTACAAACCATATTTAATGTATGGAGCTTTAATACAAATTTATAGCGATCTTTGTAAATCCTCGTTATCTAAGGACAAAGTCAGCGTCTATTTCGAAAGAAATCGTCATTTATTTACTGCATATGATGGATTGTCTAAGACCCACTATACAAGAAAAGAATATGTGGGGTCAGTTTGGATGGAGCCAAGATTTGAAAAAAACTATCTGAATTCACAAAATCTATTTCAGCAAAAATATTCTGAACATCACAGCCAATTTGGCGAAGGATGGAATCCAATGAGTTATGCTAAGCATATGACGGATTTGGCTAAGCCATTGTTTATTGATACTCGAGAGTTAGTTGCAAGCAATAAGTGCGGGGGGCAATCATTAATTCGATTTATGGACAATCTGACGGAATATGTTAATAGATAGTAAATAAAAATTTACGCAATTAAAAAAATAATCAAGTGATTATTAAAATGCCTGATAACATTAAATCACAGCTTGTAATTTACGGTTTTATTGGAATGGTTTGTATATCAGCAATTGCGATATGTGGGGGCTGTAGTGGCCGTAACATGCTGATCATATAATCAATAAGTAACTTTAAATGTTGGACTATCCTCGGGTCTGGTTTTGCGGTGATCGTAAATCCTCGTGGTTGCAATGTTGGCATGCCCCAGCCATTCCTGCACTTTGGCAATATCTGCTTGATGATCGAGCGCATTGGTAGCCGCAGTTGCACGCAGTGAGTGTGCACCAATCCTGAAACCCAGCTTAATAGAATATCGTTGCACTAATTTATAAATGCCGTCTGGTGTAATGGGTTGTTGTGATTCTTTATCTCGGTTATTACTGACTGACCGAAATAATGCTCCGGTTTCTTCATGACTATGCCCAGCAGCATCGAGATAATCATGGATTAAGCCACTGGCCGCAGGGTGCAATGGTAAATAAAGTGTCTTGCCTCCTTTGCCGGATATTTTCATATGTGGCACACCGCACCGCTCCTGCTTAAAATCCTTAACCTTTAACCGACACAACTCATCACGCCGCAATGCGTGATAGAGCAGGGTGGCCAATATTGCACGATCACGCTTGCCCTTCAATGAGCTACCATCTGGTACTTCAAGCAATTTGCGTGCCTGATGATCGCCTATTGCCGGCGTTTTACCTTCATAACTCTCCACTGCTGGACGTTTTACACCCTTGACTGGATTGTGCGTAACCGTGTTTTTTTCACATAGATATTCAAATAAAGACGATAGTGCTGATAATCGGTGACGTATGCTCATACTGCTTAATGAACGACTCAACAAGTCATCGCGCCAGACAATAATATGGGCACGCGTCACAATCCTGAATTCTTGTGGATTTTGAATACCGGTGAAATTCATAAAATCCTTCAGGGCATTTTCATAGGCCCGCCGAGTCTCAACGTTACCTAAATTGGCAAACCATTCAACTTCAGGTGGAACATCAGCAAGCCCCTGAAATTCTTTTGCAGTGAGTGCGCGATTGCCTCTGGTAATAAGATCTGTCATGTTATCTTCCTTTCATCCACGGATTTATGAGCATGACATGCGTCGGCTCAAAGTCCTTCACATTCCGAGTCATAAGATGCAAGCCATGCTGTAAGGCGGTTGCCGCAATGAGGCCATCACTTGCATGGATAACATAGCCCTCTTGTTGTGCCTTTGCTGTCATTTTCCCCCATATCGCAGCTGTTTCTGTATTTATCGGTAATAGGCGCTCAGTATATTCATACTCAATATTAGTGAACCATTTCAATAATGCTTGTTTGCGTTGACCATCTGGCAAGAGTGCAATACCTTTGCCGATTTCTCCCATTGTAATAACGCTGAGATACAGATGTTCATCTGGAACATTATTAACAGCTTCATAAACTGTAACCAATGGTTCTGGTTTATAGAGTTCGGATAACACACATGTATCCAATAACACCCTCATAGATCAACTGAGCGCATTAGACTTTTATCACGCATATCATCTAACTGGTCAATTTCGTAGGGTGGAGAGAGAATATATTGCTTAAAACTCTTCTTCTGACCAACCAGCCGTTCATATTTATTTCTGGAAATCATCACCACATCGCCATCCCGCCTGTGGACAATTTGGATTTTTCCAGTCAGTGCATTATTGAACAATTCACTAAATTTATTTTTTGCATCTGCAATACGCCATTCATCCATATTTTTCCCTCTATAGGTTAGATTAGCTAGACTTATTATAAATCGAATTTTGAAAATTAGTAATACAATTTAAAGTTCCTCTCTTACTATTGATAACATATTTTATCAATAGTAAAAAAGTAGATTAATAAAAAATATTTTTGTACTAAATATTAGATGGAGTATTTATATATCATACTATATAGTATGATAATAATTTATTCGCAATAGTGTGATAATATTATGACACATCGAACGACCATTACACTGGATGATGAAAGTTTTGCATTTCTGAATAATATTGCCGGTGATAATCGTAGTGCTTATATCAACGAGCTTTTGAAACAGGAACGCAAAAACTATCTCAAGCAGGCTTTGCTCAAGGCGAATCAGGAGGAAGCCCAGGATTCTGACTACCAGAAAGAACTACAGGAATGGGATGCAACCCTATCTGATGGTCTCCAGAATGATTGAGTTTAAGCAGTTGGATATTTATTGGGTTGATCTGGAGCCGACTAAAGGTGCAGAAACTCAGAAACTGCGGCCATGCGTTATTATTCAAAGTGACGTTGTGAATATTCAATCAAAAACTCTGATTGTGGCACCCATGCTACCCAATCATAAGTCTTGGCCATTTGCAGTAAATTTGACGCCAACGACTAATAATGGTTTGGATAAAGATCGACATATCAATCTCAAGCAATTGCGCGCGGTTGATATTTCTCGGATCGGCAATAAACAAGGAAAGCTTGAGAATGAATACCGGTCAATGATCAAGCGAGCTTTGGCAATAATTTTTGATTTATAGTTAGTGTTGACACCGATCGAAACTTGACACTAAAAGCCTAGTTGTACCGGTTGAAAACTGACCAGGTAATTCACGTATCTTGCCTAAATTTTAGGCGGG
>NZ_QJJP01000050.1 GCF_003201565.1 Nitrosomonas sp. Nm84
AAATACTTTATGACGATATTTCGGAATCCATACAAAGTGATACATCAACCTGAATACATGATGACTATGTCTCTGCAGTTCCATAAGCTGGATAGTCTACAATGGCCTATCGCATTGTAGACTATCCAGCTCGGGGGCAAGCCCCCGTGATTTTCGCGATGCGGTTAAATTACCTCCGCCAAAGCCGGAGGCTTATTGGGTGAACGCCTCAAAGGCGTCTTAAACCATGAGCCGCCCAAGGCGGCTAAACGTCCAATTTCATTTGGTCGTAGTGTTCATCCTCATTAAAAAGAAAAAGAATTTTTCATACTAGGCTCCTGGATTATGCTGCTCACTACCTGCCTCTAAGGAATGCCAGATAAAACTTTAGTTCACCTGATTTTACAAGCGACTTCAGATCGGAATCAACGCATATTTTAAACCTGCTTCCCAGCGTGTAGCGACAATGTAGACCATTTTTCAACGGTCTGTTAAATAGCCGCATTATTCAGCGTTCCCCAGTCCCGCCCGGATACTCTTCAACTTAGGGTCATCCGGCAAGACAGCTTCAGCTCTTTGCAGATAAAGCTTGGCGTCATTGAGCCTGCCTTCGGCTCTTGCCTTGCCGATAAACTGGGCATAGCGATCAACGATTTTCTGCAAACCAGTGAGCGCTTGCACGTTATCCGCTTCCATAGCAAGCACCGTTTGGTAGTATTTGTGCGCATTATCTCTTAACGGTGTGGTAAGACGCCCTGCTTTCATGGCCTTCTCGGCAGCAGCCAAATGCTTACTGATGGATCCGCCATCAGTCTGTTTTTCTGAAAAACTTGGCTGCTTGGACTGAGTCAGTGATTGGTCAATCCTTGCCAATTGCTGACCACTGTCAGGCTCCGATTCAATTGTCGTTTTATCCTTGAACGCTGGTTCGATAATCGGTGGAGTAGTTACACTGTCCGCCTTTTGCTCAGCCACATGCGTCGTTTCTTGGATGGTTTCGGATATTTGGTCTACGTTGGATGCCTGATTCGGCTCGGCAGTGACCGAAGCGACAGATTGCTGTTCTTGTGTTTCCGATTCGATGGCTGCGGCTGATTTTCCGGGATTACGCTGGAATAAAGGCTGGGTGGTTACTATACCTGATTTATCTGCCACTATTTCTGCAGGTTTTTCATTAAACCATAATCCAAAAACCACCAATGCAACGATTCCGGCCATGACACCGACCCATAGCGTGCTCTTATTATTTGCGGTCGCTTGCTCTGGAGTCAAAGCGCTTGCCTGATCACTGGCGGAATCTGATTTTAGTAATGTTATTATCTCGGCTGCCGATTGCGGCCGATGATTATACTCAGGTTGCAACATCCAGTTGACCGCTCGCAACAACTCCGCACTGTAGCTGGCATCCGTAGTTCCGGAAAGTAAAACCATCGGATCTGGCTCACTCTTACTTAAAAGCATTGCCCGGCTCTGCACAACAACAGGTTGCTGATGCGTCATACAATAATACATCGTTGCGCCCAGCGCATAAAAATCGGTTGCGGGACCGGACTTCTTTGCCGGCTCATATTGTTCCATCGCTGCGTAACCGGCGACCAGCTCATCAGCGAGCTGAGCCGTGCGCGCCGCGATAGTCAATCGTGCAGCAGAGAAATTGGTCAATAGCGGCTCTCCATCCTTGCCCAAAATAATCGCTGCCGGTTGAATGCCGCCATGCACAATACTGTGTTCATGTATTTTCTGCAAAGCAGTCAAAATCGACACCAGAATGAATTTTAATTCTGTTTCGTCAAATGTAGTCGGAGCCTGGATTAACTTGAGAAGCGACACACCTTTTTTGGGGACACCCAGAATCAGATAAGCTGTCCCATTGAGTTGCAAGACATTCTCAGTGATCACAATATTGGGATGTTCGATTTGTGTCAGAATTTCAGCCTGATCCAAAAATGCCTTTAGCCCATACGCATAATTTTCTTTATCACCCGCTGACTTGAATTCAACACCAAGCCCGTCGTTTGCGCGAATGGCAAAATCATGCGGAAAATACTCTTGTATTTTTACCCATTCCTTGAGATGGTGATTCCAAGCGCGATAGACGATATCGAAAGTGCCAACTTTTGAGACATCTTTGATTTCGTAGACGCCGATTTGAGTACCTACAGGCAAAATTTGATTGTGTATGTATGTCATGATAGCGAGTATCCTGTTTCTAGTCTCGATTAAATCTCAGATCCAGAGAGATATTATGTGCGCTCTGCTTTGATGCAAGCCCAGCAATGGAGAGACTCCACTCCTAAGTTAGCTGGTAAATAAGCATCGACCTAGCGCAATAAAGCCGATAAAATGTGCCACTTCCTAATAGTTTAAAGCAACTCAGATTATGATGAGTCAGTATTTTCTGATTTGAATAAAACCAAGTTAACAAGCGCTGATTTTGGTGCTTTCACCATCACACGTACAAAATATGTAAGTAAAGCCAGCATATCAATGTTGTGATAAATTGCTGCGCGACAATTTGTCACATTCCCAACCACGTTCGTTTCGTTTAAATTTCACAAAATAATGATGTCGAATGGTTTCCCCGTGTATGTTCTTACTATAAAACAAGACCACGATGCTATTTTGCCCGAGTAGGTTGTAGAAAATTTTAAAAGGATCAGCTATGAATAGCACACTAAAATATGTATTGCTTTCTACCATCATGACGTTACTGTTTGTCGTCACAAAGAGTGGCCATGCAAATAGTAATTTCAGCGCTTTCAGTGAAACCATGCGAACCGTCCAGTTACGTTTACCTAATGTCACCATCCGCGACACATTACACGGCATCGGTATTGCAGAAAATTTATTCAGAACAATGAATAATAGGCGTATCACTGACGATTACAACAACCCAGCAACCGTTTTTACCGGTAGCAGCTTCCTTTATGGTAGCAGCGCAAACCACAATATCTATAACAATACCAATCACTTACCTAATTACTTGACTCCAGGAATCTTGCCGGTAAAAAAGAACTTTACAATGCTTATGAGCATTCCCCATCCCGCTGGTCACGATATCCTGATGACGCAACAACAACCTCTACTTTCGTATCATTTTGACACCACCGCAACCGTACCGGAACCGGAAATGCACACCCTAGTGCTGCTATGTATTGCTTTATTGGGTGTCAGCGCCCGTCGTCGCTATAAAAATATTTGAAGTTTGTAACAGAAATCAGCATTCTAAAATCAGTTCGAAGCGCAAATAAACTTGCTCCACGCGCCCTGCACCTATCCCCACGGCAAGACCACGGGAGAATTGCAAGTTTATGTGTAATTAATGCGTGCGCTGAGCCTGTTTTCAGTGCCGTAACGGCAACACAGACAGTTTCTATTAAATTGACTTATCCTTTTCAAGCGGATAATCGGCATCACGCCAGGCTCTGATTCCGCCATCCATCGATAGCACATTGGTATAACCCATTTGTTGCAATGCATCCGCCACCAGAGCCGAGCGATAACCTCCTCCGCAATACAATACGATGGGTGCTTGCTTATCAGGTACCACAGTTTCGATATCGCGTTCAATAATGCCTTTTCCCAGATGACGGGCACCGGCCGCATGATCTATCCAAAACTCATGATCCTCCCGCACATCGATAAAATGGAATTGTTCACCTCGTGTCAATCTCGCCTGTACATCAGCTGCGGTACATTCCTTTATGCGCTGTTTTGCTTGTTCCACTAATCGTAAAAATCCCGGACTATGTTGCATGTATATTCTCCTTATCCATTCATCGACACTGTCAGAAGCTGGCTTGGACTGTACCAAAGATCCCATATACGGTCAAAAGAACCACAGTGCGCAGAAATCATGCAATACCTGAACATATTGAGAAATTAACCTGTCGTCAGGTATTTTGATCATTGCGCGCTGTTTTTGACTTAGCTCTCAATCTTTGCTACTTTCCGGCTCAGAAAAAAAGATTCTTTCTGCCACTCCCAAGAAACATGAGGTATTAGATGCACGAAGAAGCGGTAATGCATGGGTTAAAAGCCAAGGGATTAAAAAAGGGATCCGTATCCAAATCGGCCGCGGTCACCATTGGTCTGGCGGCGACCGCTCCGGCGTACTCACTCACTGGCGCATTGGGGTACGGCGCTTCCGAGAGCGGTTATCAGTTGCCGATCGTATTTTTGTTATCGGTAATCCCGATGTTCTTCGTCGCACTATCCTACAAACATTTAACCACTTCTGCGCCGGACTCCGGTACAGTTTTCACCTGGGGCACCAAAGCCATTGGCCCTCGATTTGGCTGGTTCGGCGGATGGGCGCTATTGTTAGCCAGCATATTGGCAGGAGTCGCTGCGACCCAGATCATCGTCAACGCAACCGCCATCATCTTTAATTTAGAAGAAATGCCCGCGTGGTTTCGCTTTGGAGTCGCCACGTCGTTCATTTTCATCACGACATATCTGACCGCGCTCGGGGCCGAGGAATCTTCGCGCACCACCATGATTCTAACAATCACTCAATACGGAGGACTCATCATACTCGCAGCGATCCTGTTTATACGTATCATGCAGGGAGAGGCCGTGAGCACCGCCGAGCCGTTCTCGCTAGAATGGCTCAATCCGTTCGCGATTACGTCATTCAATGCTTTTTTGAATGGATTTCTTGTCGCACTATTTATATTCTGGGGATTTGACGCAGCGCTGGCAATGTCTGAGGAAACCGATGGCAGCGCCGAACAAGCCGGACGCAGCGGCATCATTGCCATGCTCATCACAGTTGTCACATATGTCGTTTTCTCCACCGCAGCGCTGGCATATGCCGGTATCGACGTGCAGGATAAATCTAGCCTAACATTCGAAGGCAACATCGATTCGATTATCACATCTCTGGCAACCGATAGCATCGGCGCAAACGGAGCTCTGGCTGCCGCGCTGATCATCGCAATTTCGGCTTTTTCATCCACCATGTCCACCATCATGCCGGCAGCACGCGCTGCACTGGCCATGGCAATATACCGGGCGATCCCGCGCAGATTCTCTTCCGTCAATGAGACAACGCAAACACCAAAGTTTGCAACCTGGACAATTGGATTGATGACACTGGCAATCTACATCACGTTAAACCTGATCAGCGAATCCATCGTCAAGGATACGATCCATAGCGTCGGCATCGCCGTTTGTACTTACTACACAATAGCGGCGCTTTCATGTGCTCTATATTTCCACCGCACTGCATTTAGTCACTGGCACACAGCGCTATCGCAAGTGATTTTGCCGATTATTGCTGCGGCCATTTTGATCGCGGTGAGCATCATTCAGGCATGGAACATGATGGACCCGACTTATGGTTCCAGTGGATCAATTGCTGGCGTAGGCGCCGTATTCCTGATCGGAGTAGTCACTTTGTTGATTGGCATACCGCTGATGGTGCTGTGGAATATGCGTGAACCCAAATTTTTTCGCGGCGAGACGCTCCCGTTGGAAAGAGCGCATATGATGCCCAATCATCGTAACGACAACATCGCCCACCCCGTCAAGCGATAAACAGGCACCGAAAAACCGGCAATCACGACGCCCCACCAAGCCCTGAGTCATCAATACGGGCACAGTATTCTTCTCTCAGAAACAGCCCCTTTGGGCATCTAATTCCCCGCATTGCACATTAAATTCAGCACCGAACCCCCGTGCTGCTCCTGCTCCTGCTCCTGCTCCTGCTCCTGCGCCTAGCACATTGCTAGCCAAAACTCAAGTTAAATCAATCTTGGACGATAACCACAAGCGTACAAAATGAACTAAGCGAGCATATAGGAGAGAACATGAATGAAGTTTATCTTGGCAGATTACCGATTCTCGACAATAAACAAAATTTAGTCGCATTCGAACTCTTATTTCGCTCCGAACAACAAGATAGCGTCACTGTCACCAACAATTCCGCAGCTTCCGCAAATGTCATCATCGACACCTACGGACAATTAGGTATAGAAAATGTGATCGGAAAACGGCGTGGTTTCATTAAAGTAGATGCGCAGTTATTGATGAACGATGCGATTTGCATGCTCCCCAAAAAACACGTGGTCCTGGAAATTCTAAGAAATGTAGAAATCAATGATGCCATTATCCATCGCTGCTCATTTTTAAAACAAAAAGGCTACCAGTTAGCGCTTTCCAACGTTGTTCAGCTAAACAAACAGCTAAGCAACCTCATGCCGCTAATTAATGTGGTTAAAGTCAATGTGAACGCATTAAGCCAAAGTGCATTAATCAATCTCGTAAAAGAACTCAGACGCTGGCCGGTTTTATTGTTAGCCGAAAAAGTTGAAAATCGGGAAACTGCCAGACGTTGTATCTCCTTAAACTTTCAAATGTTGCAAGGTTTTTATTTTGCAAAACCAGAGATCATCTCGGGAAAACGTATTGATCCATCGAAACTCTCGCTATTGAAATTATTATTACTGGTTGTTAAAGACGGTGGGGTGGATGACATTGAAAATGAGCTTAAATATCAACCCGGTTTAAGTTATAACTTGCTGCGCATGGTCAATTCAGCGGCAAGCGGCCTACCGAGTAAAATCAACTCCATTAAACGCGCCATTATGATAATCGGGCGAAAACAATTACAACGATGGATACAAATACTGCTCTATGCCGCCAAGCAAAGAGACGGCAGTACATCCGATGCATTAATGCAAACCGCCGCTGCACGAGGCAAACTGCTAGAGTTCATTGCCACAGCTGATCGTCCCCATGATAAAAATCATCAAGACCGCGCTTTTATGGTCGGTGTTTTATCCTTATTAGATACCTTATTAGGCGTTGAAATGTCCAAATTGGTTGAAACACTCAGTATCCAGAAAGACATGAGCGAGGCCTTGCTGGCTCGGCGCGGCTATCTAGGACGTCAATTGCAATTGATTGAAGCCCATGAACAAGGTGAATTTGAAAAAGTCTCAGCAATATTGTCGGAAATCGGTTTTCTCAGCATCACCGAATTCACTGCGATGGAACTGGAAGCTACCGCTTGGGCAAGCCGCATTAGCGATACCGTCAACCAATCTGAATAAAAAAACTCCAGTAGAATTAATGCGCTGATTGAATCGAAACTCATGCAATCACTTAATAGAAATGGCTTCGCAAATTCGGACAGTCGGGAAAGTGTCAATCTTGCTCAACCCAAGCCGTGTAATAGACGGCAAGAAAAGGAGCGAGAGTATGAGAAGGACGAGAAGGAATCACGCAGCGGGATTCAAAGCCAAAATGGCAATAGCCGCAATCAAGGGTGATAAGACCCTAGCTGAGTTAGCTGAACAATTTTTGATGGAGACTGTAAATTTAACTGTGTAACTGCCTGAATTAGACATACGCAATCAGTCGTCCTTCGAATTCGATCATAAAACGAGGCGGATTCAAAGCCGCCTTCCAGTTTTTTTATTGGCATGGCCCAGTTTCGAGATGCTCCCTGTACCGCTAGGAAAATTACTTTTTTTGCGGGATCATCTGTTGGAAACGATTTATTTTTTTGACTGCCTTCCGAATAACACTGTTGAACGATTCGATGGCATTGGTTGTATAGATGGTCTTTCTGATTCCCGGGGTATTTGAAGAGTGTGCAAATGTTGTCCCAATGCGCACGCCATGATCGGCCGATCTGTGGATATTATTCATCCCAGCGTGCGGAAAATTGATCGAGTGCCAGTAAAGCTTCTTCCTCGGTTACAGACTGATAGATGCGTTTCAAGTCGGCAGTGACGGCCTTATAGTCCTTCCATGCCACAAACTTAACCGAGTTGCGCACCATATAAACAACACATAACTGTATTTGGGTGTCGAGGAAAACCGTGGCGATAGCATCAGGAAAGCCCTTCAAGCCGTCAACACAGGCAATCAAAATATCCTTGACGCCACGATTCTGAAGTGTATCCCGTCAGCGCAAATTGGACAAAATAGCGTGATTGCCTAAGAGAGTGTTTTAGTTCATCGTTACTTTAAAAAGGAGCGATGAATGACAGG
>NZ_QJJP01000051.1 GCF_003201565.1 Nitrosomonas sp. Nm84
ACGATCGATAGCATCATTTTTGCAGCCGGTGATGTAGCCGATGCTGCAGCTGGGGTCGAGTGCTTACAACACAAAAAATTACCTGTTACAGCAGTTAGCGGCCGATTGACGGCTTCTCCTATGGCGATTATCGATGCGGTAGATGCTACGGGATTGCCCGTGCTAAATAAGGCGATACTCGGTTCTCACATCATCGTCGACATATTGCAAATGCCCCCGCTGCAAGTGTCATCTATGCAGAGTATGCTGGTAAGTTGATGGCGACACCGTAATTGCCACAGTGGAATCCCGTAAATGTTAACACTATTGGTATTTCACGGGATTCTGCTACTCCCAGCTTAAAACTTTGATTTGCCTAATATGCATTTTCCTGTTGACAAATGTGTGTTTGAATCCAGAATATACGGATTATCAGTTTAGGTTTCTTGTTGTTTCCTGGCTGCTAAGCATTTTCATTACCGTATAAAGGTGTTTATTGGAAGACATGCCGTTGCACATCATGCTGGTTGCATTGGTGTTTTTGTTGATTCTGTCAGGCTTTTTTTCCCTATCTGAAACCAGTATGATGGCGATTAATCGTTATCGCCTGCGATATTTAGCCAAGCAAGGCCATCGTGGGGCCCGCTTAACGGTAAAATTGCTCGATCACACCGATCGATTGCTCGGTGTTATTTTGTTAGGTAATAATTTACTCAATACAGCCTCTGCAACTTTGGTGGCCGTGATTGTGGCCACTCTTTTTGCCCATGATGACTTTGCCTTGATTATGGGCACGATAGCCGTTACCTTTGCCATTCTGGTATTTAGTGAAATAACCCCGAAAGTCATCGCCGCCGCCTATCCTGAACGCATTGCTTTGGCATCCAGCTATGTGTTGACGCCATTATTGATCATTTTTTATCCCATTGTATGGTTCATCAATTTGTTTGTTGGTGGACTATTGATTCTGTTCCGGCTAAAACCTAAAAAAGGTGAATTGGAACAAAAAATAAGCCCGGAAGAACTGAAAACCTTAGTACTGGAAGGCGGGCATTTTATACAGCATAAGCATCAAGGCATGCTGTTGAACTTACTAGATCTTGAGACTATCACGGTTGATGATGTGATTGTGCCGCGTGGTCAGATTGAGGCAATTAATCTGGATGCGGATGATGAGGTTATCCATGCACAATTATTGACCTGTCACCATACGCGTTTGCCCGTCTATCGTGAACGCATGGATAATATTGTCGGCATTGTTCACGTACGCAAGGTTCTGAATCAAATGCAGAATGGCAAAATTACGGCAGAAACACTCGAGAAAGTGATGCGCAAACCTTATTTCATTCCATCAGGCACGCCATTGTTTTCTCAATTGCAGCTGTTTCAAGAAAATCAAAAGAGGGTTGGTCTGGTAGTCGATGAATATGGCGAATGGATGGGCCTGGTTACCCTGGAAGATATCCTGGAAGAGATTATTGGAGATTTTACGACGCACGCGCCTACCCAGACCAGTGGCTTTTTGAAGCAAGAAGATGGCAGTATAATTGTCGAAGGCAGCACGTTGTTACGTGAATTGAATCGCAAGCTTGACTTTCAACTGCCGTTAGATGGCCCTAAAACCTTGAATGGCCTGATCCTGGAGCATTTTCAAGACATTCCAGAAGCGGGAATCGGGCTGAGCATAGCCGGTTATCCAATGGAAATTATTCAAACTAAGAATCGGGTTGTAAAGACTGTTAAAATTTTTCCAGCCTTAACAGAAACAAAAAAAACTGAGTAGGTTAAGATTTTGAATTAGCCATACTAGGTCCAAGTCATTCTAGGGACAATCCGAGTTGGACGAGAACTACAAAAGCAGTTATCCTGTCGGCCGGTAATAGCATTGACATCTACTCATCAACGCGCCCATAGCTCAGCTGGATAGAGTACCGCCCTCCGAAGGCGGGGGTCGCACGTTCGAATCGTGTTGGGCGCGCCAAAAGGAGCAAATGCTTTTAATAAACCTTCTGATTTTCTCAGAATTACTATTTTGACAAGGTATATTCCGCTGCAGCACAAGATTTTCAGTTTGCACATCACATAAATCTCAATTCGCTGATGCATACCCTATCATTCATGTCATACTCGAACGGCTAGAAAATATTGCAATGTTTACCGGAATCATACAAGCGGTCGGTGAAATTAAACAGGTCCAGCCGATGAAGAACCACGGCAATCAGGGACTGTCTCTCAGTATTGCTACCGGGAAACTGGATTTGAGCGATGTACTGCCGGGAGACAGTATTGCTGTGAATGGTGTTTGCCTGACGGTTACCGCATTGGCCGACGATCTGTTTACCGTGGATGTTTCGCAGGAAACGTTAAACTGTACCTATGGATTGAATCAAGTGGCTATGCGTGTCAATCTGGAAAAGGCCATGCGCTTGTCGGATCGATTAGGTGGACACTTGGTGAGCGGGCATGTGGATGCGGTCGGCACCGTGGTTAAATTTGAATCGGTCGGGGAAAGTTTTGAATTAATCATGCGGGCGCCGGAATCCATATTGCGCTACCTTGCCCATAAGGGTTCCATCACTGTCAATGGCGTTAGCTTGACGATTAATCAGATTGAAGCACATGAATTTTCCATTAATCTTATTCCCCATACGTTGGCAATGACTACTTTAAACGCACTGATACCAGGCATGCGTGTCAATTTGGAAACAGATATGCTCGCACGCTATGTGGCAAAATTATTGAATATTTAAGGTTAATCGGGATTAAGCAGCCATGAAAATCAGTGCCATCCAGGATATTATTGCCGAGCTTAAGCACGGCAAAATGGTGATTCTGGTCGATGAAGAAGATCGCGAGAATGAGGGGGACTTGGTTCTCGCAGCCGATTTTGTCACAGCGGAAGCCATCAATTTTATGGCTACTCATGGCCGCGGACTGATTTGTTTGACGCTGACTGAAGAAAGATGCCATCAATTGGATTTGCCCTTAATGGTATCCGCCAATCGTGCCCCCTTAGGAACCAATTTCACGCTTTCCATTGAAGCAGCCAGTGGCGTTACCACGGGCATTTCTGCTGCCGATCGCGCACGTACTATTCAAGTGGCTGTCAAAGCGGATGCCAAGCCGCAGGATATCGTGCAGCCAGGGCATATTTTTCCACTGATGGCACAAAAAGGCGGGGTCTTGGTGCGCGCCGGTCACACCGAAGCAGGGTGCGATTTAGCCCGCATGGCCGGTGTGACCGCAGCCTCGGTGATTTGTGAAATTCTGAAGGAAGATGGCAGCATGGCGCGGTTGCCTGATTTAATGGAGTTTGCACGCAAGCACCAGCTCAAAATTGGCGCAATAGCGGATCTGATTCAATATCGTAGCCAGACTGAGAGTTTGGTAACGCGTGTCGCGGAACGGACTATTCAAACACTGTATGGGGAATTTCTGCTGACAGCCTATCGTGATGACATCGCCAATACCACCCATTTGGCTCTGGTGAAAGGCGAGATCAATCCGACAACCGAAACATTGGTGCGTGTACATGAACCATTGTCGGTCATTGATCTGCTGGATATGCAAGATACTACGCATTCCTGGAGCATCCACGATGCGATGAAATTGATTGCCGAAACAGGACAGGGCGTGATTGTTCTACTGCATGGTAAAGAAAGCTCAGCCAAATTGATTGAGCGCATTCAGTGCCACGAGTCACATTTTCCTGGCGCTATCAAGCCGGATCTGCGTAACCATGGCATTGGCGCACAGATAC
Source organism: Nitrosomonas sp. Nm84 (assembly GCF_003201565.1). Classification (GTDB taxonomy): domain Bacteria; phylum Pseudomonadota; class Gammaproteobacteria; order Burkholderiales; family Nitrosomonadaceae; genus Nitrosomonas. The sequence continues at coordinate 3,740 of NZ_QJJP01000051.1, forward strand.
TGAGAGATCTGAATGTGGGAAAAATGCGGCTCATGGCAACACCCAGAAAAATGCCCAGTGTGACAGGATTCGGCTTGGAAGTAACCAGTTACGCGGAAACTTGAAAGCAATAAACTTTAAATTTTGATCGATCAAGCAATGATCGCTGTCAATCAATACATTTACCGGAGTTAGATATGCCGTACTATGACAATATTCTTGAATTTGAACCCAATCTGGATGGCGCTGATTTGCGCATCGGCATTGTTATGAGTCGCTTCAATATTGATATCGGGGAAGGACTGCTCAGCGCCTGTACAGCGGAGCTCAAGAAAAACGGGGTGCAGGATTCCAATATACTGCTTGCTACCGTACCGGGCGCTTTGGAAATTCCATTGGCACTGAAACGGATGGCGGTATCCGATCAGTTTGATGCACTGATTGCGTTGGGTGCGGTCATCCGTGGTGACACATATCATTTTGAGGTGGTTGCCAATGAATCTGCGCGCGGTTTGATGATGGTGCAGATTGATGTGGAAATTCCCATCGCTAATGGCATATTGACGACTGATAACGATGATCAGGCCATTGCTCGCATGAGTCAGAAAGGAATCGAGGCCGCTCACGCCGCATTGGAAATGGCCAATTTACAAATGAGAATTGATGAAATCGCCTTATGATGACTGCATCACCAGAAACTACCCTAGACAAGAAAATGGATAAACACAAAAGCCGTCGCCGGATTGCACGCGAATTTGTATTGCAGGGCATCTACCAGTGGAAAATTGCTGGCGGCACAGCGAGTTTTATTGAACAACAACTGCGTGAATCCGATGAATTTAAGCACGTGGATGAGAAACATTTTTCCCGCTTACTACAAGGTGTGTTGCAGGATGTTGATGGGCTCGGCACACATATTCAGCCTTGTTTGGATCGTCCTTTGCATGAGTTGAGTCCGGTAGAATTCGCAATTTTATTGCTGAGTACGTTTGAATTAATCCACCACCCGGAAATTCCTTACCGGGCAATCATCAATGAAGCGATAGAGTTGGCCAAAACCTACGGTGGCAGCGACGGCCATCGATATGTGAATGGCGTATTGGACAAATTGGCCGCTCAGCTGCGTGCGGTTGAAATAGCAGCGCAGAGACTGACAAAAAACCAAGCATAATTTTACCAGCGTGTGTTCAGAGTTCGATATTATTCACCGCTATTTCAAACGGCCCGCACCGGGCGCAGTGCTTGGAATCGGCGATGATGCCGCACTCATTACAGCACCCGACAAAACCGAGTTGGCCATCTCAACAGACACCCTGGTGTGTGGCATACATTTCTTCGCTGATGTAGATCCTAATACGCTCGGCTATAAATCCCTGGCAGTTAATCTCTCCGATATGGCTGCCATGGGGGCAAAGCCTCGCTGGTCGCTGCTGTCCTTGACACTGCCGGAAGATTTGGTAAAGCAGAATACTACCTGGTTGACAGAATTCAGTCAGGGATTTTTTGCGCTGGCTGATGCGCATCATGTGGAATTGATCGGCGGTGATACCACGTCAGGGCCACTGAATATCTGCATACAAATTATAGGTGAGGTTGCTGCAGGCAAAGCACTGCGCCGTAGCGGCGCCGAATTGGATGATGATATCTGGATTTCCGGCCAGTTAGGCAATGCTGCTTTGGCGCTCAATCACGAACTACGGCGAATAACCCTGGAACCTGATGAGATTGCACAATGCTTGCCTGCATTGTTGACACCGTCACCCAGAGTTAAACTGGGTCAACGGCTGATTGGTCTGGCGCACAGCGCCATCGATCTATCCGATGGATTAATGGCGGATCTGGGGCACATCCTGGCTGCTTCGGACAAGGCGGCCTGTATTCATATGGCGGATATACCGTGCTCACCGCTATTAAAAAAATACCTGCAGCAGTCAATGGCAATCGATTGCCTGCTTGCTGGCGGCGATGATTATGAGTTATGTTTCACAGCGCCTAAAATAAATCGCGGAAAAATTGCAGCGCTTGCTGCCGAACTAGCTATTCCACTGACCCGTATCGGTGAGATTTCTGCAGGCCAGGGTTTAATTGTAAAAGATGCGCAAGGCAATACTATGACATTGGAGACTCAAGGATATGACCACTTCCGTGCCAGAGACTGATGATTTATCCAGTACTCAATCCGCTCAGATTCGACCGGACTTAAATTTAATTTATAGCCACCCGGCCTATTTCATCGCATTCTCAGGCGGTGTCGGATTGAGTCCGGTCGCGCCGGGCACCGTCGGAACACTGGCTGCATTTCCTTTATTCTGGTTGTTTAATCACTATCTGAGCCCGGTTCATTTTTTGCTGCTGATCGATATTATGTTTATTGTCGGTATCTGGGCGTGCGGTCTCAGTGGTCAAGCGTTGCGTGATCCGGATCATGGCGGCATGGTCTGGGATGAAACCGTGGCATTCCTATTGGTGCTGTACTTTACACCGGTCGACTGGGCGTGGCAGCTCGCTGCATTTATTTTGTTCCGCCTGTTTGACATCGCCAAACCCCAGCCTATCCGGTATTACGATAGCAATCTGAAAGGCGGTTTTGGCGTCATGTTTGATGACCTATTGGCGGCGTTCTTTACGTTATTCTGCTTAGCCGGTTGGAAAGCCTGGGTGTTATCCGAAGGATATTTCTAGTAATGCTCTCTTTTTGCGTCTTTAACAACAACGATCCAATCCCTCTTTACTGTGCCGTATTGCGCCTTTTGATGGAGTCCGCAACAGCGCCGGTAATATGATCAGCGTGCAAATGAGCGTAAAAGCCAACCCGACAGTAAGCATGATTCCCATGCTGGCAGTACCTTGGTGAGATGAAAATATAAGGCTTGCAAAATCGACCAGAGCAGTCAAAGCACTATAAAAAATTGCGCGAGCTGTGCTGGTGTGAATCAGAATTTCGCTTACCAATTGGTTATTCAGACTTCGATACACCATGTGTAGGCTACTGTCGATACCGAGACCCAGCAATAGTGGCAAGGCGATAATATTGGCGAAGTTGAATGGTACGTCTACCAAAATAGTAAATGCGGCAGTAAATAAACTGGAGAGCAAAAGTGGAAGCAATACCAGCAAGGTGTGCTTTATGCTGCGTAACAATACCCATAATATGACGACAACGCCGATTAACGCCAACGAGAAAGCTTGAATAAATGCTTGCACCACCGCTTCACCTGCTTCTAGACTCACTACCGGTGCTCCAATGGCTTGTGGCGCTACTTGTTGCACCGCCCGTACAAAGCGTCGCAACGCATCGTTGTCGTTAAGATCTTCTACCGGATAAACCGTCAAGCGGTACTCTTCCGTTTGACTATGCCAGCGTTCGCTTAACGCGACGGGCAAGTCTTTTTCGCCAAAAGGAGCGGCTTCAGTAGCGGTGCGCAGACTCTGCAAAGCGAGTGGTAACATTGCGAGCAGATCTTTCTCCACTGCCTGAAGCAGTTTATTTTTCTCATCGTTACCAACCCCCTATCGAGTTGAGCGAATAAGGCGGTCAGCGATGATTGTAATGTGCGTGCGGTGACAGCAGTAGAGTGATTGGGATGTTCGGCAGCGAATCGATCCAATGCCGTGGCAAGTGCACCCAGTGCTTTTTGCTGCTGTGCCAAGACATCATTATCACCCGTCATCTGGGCGTGTGTTGCGGTCGAAATCGGTCCTATCGTAAGCGCCATCTCTTTGATGAGGGAAAATTTTTCCTCCTGCTCGGTGGGCACGAAATCCAAGATGGTAACCACCTTGTTGACTTCAGGAAGCTCGGTCAGCCGTTGCGCCAAGCGTTCTGTTTCCTTAAGATTGTCAGCCAACACAACAATGTGCCAAGGTGAATGATCGGGTTCCGCAAGCAGTTCCCTAAAAGCCTGTACCGCATTTCCCTGCTGATCTTGCATATTCAATAGATTGTAGTCAAATCTTACTTGCGGCAAGATGACAAGGGCAAGACTTCTGCACAACCTCGAAAATTTTGCTGTATCCACAGAGAAAAATTTCTAAAAGGCATTTGTCACGCATGCCACTGGCAAAAAGTGAAGTT
>NZ_QJJP01000052.1 GCF_003201565.1 Nitrosomonas sp. Nm84
ACCTCGGTACGAGTCACCACGCCATCGCTACTCACTGTATAAGTTTCGCTGCCATCATCGTCAATGGATTTGGGTTCCCGCACACCATCTTTAATCTCAAATACTTCGGTGACTTCACCACCTACAATGGTAAATTGGAAGGCTTTGTGGCTTCCTTCCCCGGGTGAATCGTCATTAACGTCATCGTTTAAATCATCATGCCCTGTGCTCATTGTTTTCTCCTAGTAAAGTTTAGTAAATCAAGGTAATAAAGCGTGTTGTGTTTTATATGAACAGACCTTATCGAACGCTTTGCTCTTCACGGTGTTATCTTGCTATATTGTGCTTGCAAAGAATAGCTTCATTTACCTGCATTGATATGTCCTATATTGATCCAGCTATTAAATAATAGCTTTACTTGGCATATCTTAAGCATGCGTCTTGAAGGTAAGGAAGACATTATTTTTAAACATCATGCGATCGGCTGACAGCGGCGTATAATTTTTCCACTAGATTTAATTCTGCACTACAGTCGGATAAAAAATAAAAGCATTTGATTTTTTTATCATTTTTCTACACAAACCTTAATTGCTTTGCTGTGGCATCTATCAAATCATCGTATATCATTTGTAATTGTTGTTCTTTTGAATTCACTACATAACTCTTAAAGAGCAGGAACTCACTTCGCATCAATTAAGAAACACGAATTGATGCGAAGGGTGTGCCAGCAACAACTTGAAAGTACTAAAAGACGATTAAGTATTTCAGTGTTGCTTATTTGAACTTGGTCGATTTAAGTAGTCTATGCTTTTTATTTTGTGCGACAGACTCTGGTTGCTTGAGCAACTGTAAATCCTTGTGCGTTGATGAGTTGTCCGGTTACTTGTCCTTGAATGAAAGTACGGCTGATGCGTATGGCGCCGGCAGCAATGTCACCTGGATCGCTATCAAAATCAAATTCTATTTCATCACCCGTAGTTGCTTTGAGGCCGGATTTTTTCGTATTACTACCAGATATAATTTTGGCAGAGTAGCTACCTGGAACCAGATTACTACCATCAACGGAAACTGAAGATCGGTTTGCTCTTGATTCGCATTTTACGCGAATGTCTGCAGCGTTGACGTCAGGCAGAGTTGTCACGAATACTGCCAGTACTGCGGTTAGTGCTGTTGAGGTTTTCATTATCATTGATTTCATCATTCTTACTCTCTCTTAGGTTTTAATTTTATGTGAATACTCTTTCGTAAGAATTTAAAATTTTTCTTCTTACATGCCGTTTATTCTGCGGGGGCGAGAAAAGGTTCAAATGTAGTAAAAAACTCTCAATAACTTTTATTTGAATTGCTTTGATGAATATATTTACAAGGAATTAAATTTTGGATAGCTATTTAATTCTAGGTGGTTAAATTCCGGTATGACCATCATTTTAACTATTATCCGATAGTCCCAACAAATAAGTGGCTTATAATTTATCTTGGGTCTTGGGAAATTAAAGCGGGTTTGGACGTAATGATTTAAGAATTGCAAGGTAGAGATTATTACGACGATAATTAGTCGAAATTCTGTTTCTTTTAGGTGTAGGTAGAAAGTATGTATAGGAACGCCATTGAACTTTGCCAAACGTCTTTTTGCAAAAACCCAGAAAGATTCGATTCCGTTAATATGTCGTTCGCCACTGGCAAACTCGTTGATGCTATGATGAACTCTGAAGTATTTATCAAAACCGATATCGACCAATCCGTCATAGCCGTGCCACCCATCGGAATGAATGATAGTATCTGGCGCTATATGCCCGCGGATAATGGCTTGAAATGTGGTTCTGGAGCAATTCGGAACACTCTTTGTATATGCTTTTCCTTGGCGCTTCAAAACACCCGAAACAATTGTTTTACCATAAGCACCGCGACTTCTTTTATTTATGACACATTGCGCACCAAAATAAGACTCATCGACTTCTACAGCGCCCTGAAGAAGCGATTCAAGTTCGCAGCACCGAGCAATTCTTTGTCGAACTTTGAGGTAAATCGTATTGACAGACCGTATAGAGATATCAGTCAATTGCGCGGTACTTGTAGCAGTAAAACCCAGAGCAATTTAGCTTCTTTGATGCAGGACCGAGAATAGTACTTACTCTTAACATTCATCTCAGTAAGTTAACACACTTTTGTTAGTGCTTAACTTCCTAAGACCATTAATATTTCAATGGGTTATGACAATTTGCGTCTATAAAAAATGAAAATACGCTTAAATTACTTGAATCATATATTTTTATGGTTTCTGCTAAATCTTGCCTATTCTATAAATTGCTATGCCGAATTAAGTGGTAACCTGACTGGCGCTACCGATTATATGTGGCGTGGCTATTCTAAGAGTGATGGAAAACCAGTCGTACAAGCCAATATCGATTACGGATTCAAATCGGGTGTTTACCTCGGCACTTTTGCTTCGATAGTTAATTTTGCTGATCATGGATTCGAGAATCGTTCTACTACAGAATTCAGACCATACCTGGGTTTTGCTTATAAGCTATCCGATGATTGGCGATTTAATATTGCATGGACCCGCTATCTCTTTGATGGCAAAGTATTTGGTCAAGTAGTCGATTACAATGAATTCTATTTTTATAGTCATTTTCGTGACTTACTGACAATCAATCTCAATTTTTCTGAAAATAGCTATCAACAGAATCACATGTCATTCAATTCCGAGATTACAGGACGTTATCCAATCACCGACTCAATCGAAATATCCAGTACTTTTGGCTACAATAAACAAAAAAAGGTCTTGGGCTATGACTATCTTTATTGGACATCCGGGTTAACAGTATATTTTTCCCGTAATATAGGCGTCGATGTCCGCTATTATGGTGGTATTCATGCATCTTCTAAAAACGAAGGCCTGTATCCAAATTGGGGATTCCATCCTCATGTTGTCGATAATCGTATTGTGTTTTCCATTTCAATCGGATTCTAATTTTCTCAATTATTTTTATAGCAATGAACTTTTCATTTGTTGTGAAGAATAAACAGAGCAACAGTACTAAAATCTTAAAAATTAGCATAATCGACTAGATTGATGAGCCAACATGTATGAGTCATGAATCGCCAGAATTAAAAATGAGAAAATCCTTTAGCTCGCAGGAGCAACAGGTCAAAGAGCGGAATTTAATCGCAGAAACTGCGGCAGGTAATAGCAAAGCTTTTGAACAGCTTTATCAGCTTTATTTTAACCGACTGTATCAGTTTATATTCCATGTCATCAGGCGTCAGGACTGTATTGAAGAAATTATTAATGATGTCATGTATGTCGTGTGGGAAAAGGCATCAACCTATAATCAGGTATGCCGCCCTTCTACGTGGATCTTGGGTATTGCTTATTTAAAATCACTAAAGAGTATCGAACGAAGCTTGATAAGAGAAGATCGATCTGCTGAATTTAATGACGAACTGAATTACTTCCCTGATAGCGGAAATCAATGGGTTTCAGAGTTGGAAGTCAGCAATTGGCTTGAAGTTGCATTTGACAAATTGTCTCCTGAACAGCGTGCGGTGGTAGAAATGACTTATTATCAAGGCTTACATTACAATGAGATCTCGGAAATTATGCAATGCCCTGAGAATACAGTAAAAACCAGAATGTTCCATGCACGAAAAATTTTAACAAAATTGTTTTTAGAGCTTAATTGACCGGAGTTAAAATATGTTGTCTTCAAATATCAGAGTACCCAATAACAGTGAGCATCAGAAAGTATGGGATCTGTTGCCTTGGTATATTAATCACTCTTTAGATTCTGCTGAGCAGGATATTGTAAAAAAACATATTAAGACTTGCATTACGTGCAGGATTGAATTGAATCAGCAACAACAAGTAGTTGAGAAGATGCAGCAGACTGATCTTTTACAACAACTGTCGCAGGTTTCTTTTGCTCAGTTGAAAAAAAGAATTGAAGAACAACCCAAAATCTATGTGCTTGCTAAACATAACGAGCCTAAAAAAGAACTGAAATTTTTCTCGCATCAGTTTGTTAGTTTTGTAAAATATACTGCTTTGGCAGCAAGCTTATTATTGCTGGCGCTGCCGTTTATGTTAGATTCACTGATTGATAAGCCCGAATTAAAAGGCGATTACAGAACACTAGCCAACTCGATCGAGGGTAAGCAAAGGAATAACTTTATACGTGTCATCTTTGCAGACCCATCAAACCCAGAACAGATCGAGGCTATTTTGAGTAGTGTTTCTGGGCATATTGTTAGGGGGCCATCCCAGAATGGTGTTTATGAAGTTCAAATTGGTAATCAGCAAACTGATTCTCAGGAAGTCAAAGATGCAATTTTACACTTACGCAAAAGTACGTCTGTTATCTTTGCTGAATTGGCTCATGGATTATCTTCCTCTGATTAGAATCATACTTTGATGGCGCATAATGCAATGAAAATTCATTTGTTTTTTATTTTGGCGCTGTGGATGATGATGCTCGCTGCTTTACCCGTCAGCGCTGAACAGAAACTATTTGTCGATCCTCAGGTTTTTGATAGCAAACAGGTAGAACGTATCATTTTGGTGACCTATGCAGATAAGCACATAGGCCGTATTTCGGTTGGGGTAGCTAACCAGTCATATCATCGCAGAGGTGACTACAGTAGTTCAACTTGGAGTAGAGGAGTGGCATCCAGTATAGAGACAGATTACAAATTAAAGATCCTTTCACAATGGCCAATCAAAGAAATTGGCGAACATTGTGTTGTATATCTGGTACATGAAAGTCAACCTATGGCTGATGTTATCAGCGCATTATTAAAAGATGATCGTATCGATAATGTTCAAACGATGAATACTTTCCGAGTCATGGCAACGGACGAGTACAGCGATCCCTATTACCGTTTGCAAGCAAATGTACATGCGGTGAATTTAGCCGAGATACACAGCCGGGCGACCGGTAAGAATGTAACTATCGCAATTGTTGACACTGGCGTTGACACAAAGCATCCTGATTTAGAGGGGCAAATTAAACAGAGTAAAGATTTTGTTGCACAAAAATCATCGGATTCTTTGGGTGATATTCATGGTACGGCAATAGCTGGTGTTATTGCAGCCAAGCCAAATAATGGACAAGGTATCGTCGGTATTGCACCAGATAGTTCTGTAATTATATTGAAAGCCTGCTGGGGAATAAAAGAGGGCAGTTTGGAGGCAATTTGCAATAGCTTTACATTGGCCTTAGCAATCAATACAGCTATTGAAATGAATGCTGATGTTCTTAATTTAAGTTTAACCGGCCCCTATGATTCACTCTTGGCTAGATTAATCGAGAAAGCCATCCAACAAGGTATTATTGTCATAGCCTCGCAGGCCGATAGAGACGATGAGAAATCCGGGTTTCCAGCTCAACAACCCGGTGTCATCGGAGTTCGAAGCATAAGCAGCAAAGTTGCGCAATCGTCATATGAAAATCACCTGCTCACCGTATCTGCACCCGGAGAAGACATATTAACCACCTTGCCCAATGGCGCATATGACTTCGTGTCAGGTAATTCCTTGGCTACAGCGCATGTATCTGGCCTTACTGCCCTATTATTACAATTAAAACGAGGTGCATCTAATCAGGAACTTTTCAAGCTGCTGGTAAAAGCAAATGAACCAACTTTTTATAAATTATTCAGAAAAAAACGACACAACAATACAGCTAATATTGCAGCAGAAACGAATACGCACCAGAAAATGAAAGTTAATGAACTTACTCAGAAATTCAGCAATCAGTTACGCGCAGCCAAGTAAAAATTCCAGTTTGAGATGAATTGGCAGACACGTACAAATCCGATTTCAGAAGGGTCGATTTAAAGCTGCCACCAATTCAAAACATAAACTGCCGATTGCGCCTAATTATTTGGATCGTCAGTTTTCCATCGATCAGATAAATTAGGTGTATGTGGGCGATATCACTTATATTCATACCCTAGAAGGCTCGATGTACTTGGCTGGTCGTGATCGACCTGCTCTCCCGTCGGGTCGTGGATTGGTCAATAACCGCGTATATGAAACCCAGTTAGTTAACGATGCGCTCCAGCAGATGGCTATTTGGAAACGTAAACCCGACAAAGGCCTGTTATGGCATACTGATCAGGGTAGCCAATACGCCGCGGAAAGTCACCGGCAATTACTAAAGCAGCATGGCATCCAGCAAAGCATGAGTCGAAAGGGCAATTGCTGGGATACTCAGTTTAATATGGCATGGAATGCCTGACTTGATCTGACTCGTGCTGGGATTGGCGAAGTGCCTTTGCATTGACCTGTCGATCTAGTCCAGGTATTCCCCGAGTGTTACTGGGCCCAATACGTGTGATCTAATAGGAGCTTTGTCTTGCACCGTGAGTGTCCTGTCCGGTAAGTGGGATTGGTAACGCGCCAAATCGGGTGATTCAGCGTACGTATGACTCTTTCTGCAGGTATGGTGTTGATACCGGTTTAAAATTGACCACCCATTACGGTTGAAAAATGACCAGGGGGAAACAGAGCGCAGGATACTACGCTACTGTGGATAAGTGGA
>NZ_QJJP01000053.1 GCF_003201565.1 Nitrosomonas sp. Nm84
CAAAACCTTACCCAAGATTGATGAAACCGAGGGGGCAAGCATGTGATGAAATCCGTATGCACGGTCACCCAAAAAAGCTTAAGTAAGTGCCATTCAGTCATTACCCTAATTTTGTGAATTGTTCTAATAATGCTTTGTATAGCCAAGCTGCCCCCCAGGCTGTTATAAAAATCATGAACAGAGTTGCACAAATATATAAGATGTTTCGAAATATTTTCTCAATCATGTCCTTACCTCAATCTTAGTTAATTAATTTGTGACTTGAATATATACTTATTATCATCTCATCAAAGTCAGGATACTTTCCATATAAATAACCTTGATGTTTGAATCCTGAGTTATCAGTAAGCTCCTGTTGCGGTTTAATCTCTTTCGGGTTTAATTCCTCGTTCCTTGCGACGGGGTGCTTTATCCTTTTGGCCCGACTCTTTCTATCATCCAGAATGGCCCTGACTATTGGTGTGCTGTCGTTCTTTGATTGTGTTGATGGCATATTATCGAAAATACATGTTGATAATTATCAGCACGACTGCAAAGAAAGCTGTGTAATACGAATATTTTTTTGTGTCTCGTAAGTGATCGTCTTTAGATGGGAATTCAACATTGTTGGTATTGTTGCCATATTTTTTATTAATATATTGATATACTTGCTTATAATTTGAATACATGTAACGATGATAAATTGCCATTGCAAAAGAAGCTAATAGACCAACCCATCCTAATAATTCAATCATCACTTATCCTCCAGCTCGCATCATATTAGCTTCCGGTATCGACGGAGGGGCGCGCGATTGGTATGGCAGCAGAATTCCCCGCCTTTTCGATTAGTAAGCCCGTGGATTGCCATTTGCATGCTCTTATTTCAAAGGTTTTAGTCATTGTCTCAAGATTATCCCAACTGGATAGACTGCATGTGGATATAGAGGTTTCCTGTATATCGTCAAAGCAATATGGACAGCTGGCCACCTGCATTAAGAGGTACTTTAGCTCATCAGTTTTAAAATTTTGATGGGTTATCGTAATACATTTATCATCGCATCGCTAATTGGGAGTTGTGGATCAGTTGCGGCGCGACATGATCGCGGCTCGGGTGGCGCTGTCAGCCAAGGTGGTAAGCAGAGTGGATGTTTTTTCTGCACCTGGGTTTTTCGAGAATTCATGAGCGGTGTGGGCTAGGAATTCTCCAAGTTGTGCATCGGGAAATTGTTGTGAGATGAATCCTGTAAGTGTGATTAGGGCAATTTCGATAGCTTCAATTTCTTTGTTCATGGAAGCGCCTTTTAAGATTGAGTGTGATAGTTGAATTCTAACTTTTTAGGCACCTTCTTTGGTAGTGCAAAACGGCTGTTAGTTAATTAGGAAAAATAGATGATTGCGGTTATTGATGATCGGCAGGGAATTGTATGTTCGATAACGAACAGAGAAACTTAGAAGTTTGAATGATAATGGCTATTAGTATTCATCCGACTTTAATGATGAATCTACCGCACCAGCCAGAGCTTTCACTTTATAGCTTAGTCGGATGGTTGGATTGTGCAGTGCTAAAACCCAGTGCGTTTTACTCCCCTTTACGCACTGGGTTTTATTATCAGTTTACACTGTGAAGTTTGCATGCATAGCTGGCTTGTCATGCGCGGTTAAGTCTACAGTCGCTTCCTTTATATTTTCCACTCTAACTCGAGCTGCCTGATTTGGGTTTTCAATTGCCGGATTTCTTCTTGCTCAGGCATCAGCTTCCCACTGTCTCGGAATGCCTGATCCACACCATCCTTCGCATATTGGCATTGATTTCCAGGATTCGAGATACTTTTGTCGTTGCATGACCCTGATCCAATACCAGACTGATTGCATCTAATTTAAATTCTTGTGTATTGCTTTCTCGTTACCATTTTTTCTTCCAGAAAGCTATTTTCTCTTAATTGGATTGTCAGGATTCATTAAATTATGTCAAGTTAATTTAATTTAATATAATCATCAGTAATAAGAGAGATTTTGAGTACGTGAGTATTACAAAACAGTGTGATTAGGCGCTTTATTTACCAGAGAATTAACAGTGAGCAAGTAATTTTTCCACATACAATAACTTGTTAACTGATTGATTTTATGGCTATCATTATTCCTGCTTGCTGAAAAGTTATTGTCATTTATCCATTCAGAGTTAGCAATGCGACAATTTGTCGCATTGACTTTGGCATTTAAACTTGTCAACATAAATTTATAGGGTTTAAAAACCCTTAGATAGTGTAATCGTGCGTTGTTTGCTGCCGACAAAGTGTGTTAAGTCGTTTCTGGCGGGATTGTCTGATTCATTTTTCTACTTTTTTGCGTAGACGCCACTACGAATGGTGGCAGTGAAACTAATAGGCCAACAATCATGCCGCTTACACGAAAGAAGTAAGGCGAATGGAGCAGGCGAATTGAGTGACAACCATAAACGCGCCAATGCTTCGCTAAGCTTGAAATTGGGATACTGAAGTTCTGGAACTTTATGTATTATTGATAATGGTTGTAAGCATCACGGAGCAAGGATCTGTAAAAATTTTAATGAATTACTGAAAACTAAACCAAGGAGACGTCATCATGATACAAAAACGGAAAATAGGGCTTACTACTGCAATCGTTCCATTTCTAGTGGCTACAGTCATTTTCACAGCTAGTGCTATTGCAGCAGATGGAAATGAAGGAAAAAACGATCCTTCTGTGATGAAAAGTGAACCAAACGGTGTCAGTAAAGAAGAATTCATGAGACACCACCAGTGGATGTTTGAACAAAATGACGCAAACAAAAATGGCTACCTTGATGCCGATGAAATGAAAAATCTACATAATATGGTAAAGAAGATGCACGAACGCTTTGAACATAAACACTAATTAGTATAGAGATATTTATTCGTGGCCTTAGCCGGCAAATTTCTTATGTTGTCGACTAAGGTTGATTATTATGATGGTTTCGGTTGACAGTTTTAGTAAAAAGAAACGGTTTCCAGGAGTCATTCATAAATCTACAAACTTTAGAAGTTCAGAACTGATGTGGCTCACGAGGGTGTCCTAGATTTTGTGTAAACGGTGTTTAATAAAGTTGAGGCATTCTTTCTTTAAATTGAATAGTAAGCCTGTTTAGAGCGGGCTTCCAATCTTTAAGTGGCATAGACTATTTTTTGGCGATATTGTTGAGTGCCAAATAGAACAATTTGATGACAGCTTCATCGTTAGGAAACGATCCCCGGTTTTTGCTGACTTTGCGTAGGCTCATATTGACTGATTCAATCGTATTGCTGTGTAAATGATGCGACGTATCTCAGTTGCTCCACTTATCTTCAAAGTCTGCTAGGCTTGTTCAGCTTCATCAATCGTGGCGACGCTGTAGACCAGGCGTAAATCAGCAGCCACTTCCTTGCGCTTATTCCACCCGACGTAATTGAGGCTGTTACGCACCATGTGCGCGATACAGGGTTGTACAGTGGCATATGGATGACGGTTTCAATCACTTCCGGGAAACCCTTTAGGCTATCGACACAGGCGATAGGGATTTGCGTGTAGTCATTTTTACTCCCAAAGTATATAAGCAGTTTCCTGCTAAATGACCATTTACACAAAATTATTTACACCCTCATATCTGGCAGGCGGAAACATGGGAAAAAGCGTATGCAGCATTTGATAACTGTATTGAGCGTTTCAGTCCGAAATATCCCAAAGCGATGGAATGCCTGGCAAAGGATAAAGATTCCATGCTGGCCTTCTATGATTATCCTGCGGAAAACTGGCAACACATTAGAACAATCAATCCAGTTGAATCAGTTTTTGCAGCGGTTGTTCGGTTGAGAGGCTATAAATTGCTGGCTGATGTCATTCAAGGCATAAAATTCATTAACGGCGTTAAAAAAAATGGAGATCAAAAACAGCGAGCCGATTGATTCTCCATACACCAGATTTGACTATCGATCATCCGACTGTTCGAATTTGCGAAGCCACTTCTATGCAAAAAGCAGGATAGGCATTAACGCAAGATTTCCACTTAAGAAATGCAAAAAACTGTCCAATTAAGTGAAGCCACTTCATATCGCAATCGGAAAGAGCCAACTGATGCAACTTGATTCAAGAAAATATGTCTCCGGAAAATCCGGGGCGATTCACAAAAAATATTTAAAGTTTTAATGATGAAATCCGAAATAAATACTTACACTAAACAGAAATGAAAATTAATACGTACAGTTATCGATAAGTGCAACTAAAAATCTAGCAAGGATTTTTATTAACTGTAGAAAACAACATTCGCTATATAGCAGCTTAAGTTAAACTAAGAAATGAAGCTCAATTTGAGGGTTCAATATGCAGCACTTCAGGTGATTCCGCATCGTTATATACAATGAATACAAGTCGTGATAAAACTGCACTCATTAAAGAATAATAGAGTATATGGAACTAGTAAATTACTTATTGCTGTAAAAATGTTGTCTGCGATAATAAGATCTTTATTTAATAAGTGGTATTAAAGCACATTTTAATGTCAGGTATACCGCAAGATACTTTAGATCTTTGTATGAAGAAATGCAAAACTAATTCTCAGATAGTTTCTAGATAGCAATTTTATCTCAGTGATTCTTCAAGAAGAGGCGCTGAATGTATGATGTATTAAAACTGATTATAGTAAAACTGTTTAAAGGTAAAGCAAATGGCCAATAAAGCAGAGCGTGTACTTGCAAGAATTTCACACAAAAGAATGGGTGATACGAGAGTTCTAATTGTTGTAGATAAATATATTTCTGGCAAGACTCTGAAAAATATGTTGGAAGAGTGGGAACATAGCATCACCGGTGTTTGCACCTCAGGTCAGGAAGCTTTAGTTAGAATGAGAGAGGACAAGCCTGATCTTATTTTAACCGATATAGAGTTAAGTGATTGTAATGGCATACATTTAATGCAGCAATTAAACTTACAGACTGATAGCTCCAATCTTTGTATCTATTTTACAGCCTATGCTACCGACTTAGTTGTACAGCGCACTATAAATTTTGCTACTACTTTGGGTTACAACATCAATAAATGTAATACTGAAAAGCTTCGTAGAAATTTTGAATCTAGTTTTTGCCAATATTACGGCATTGATCAAACTATGAATCTTGCAAAACAATCGAGTGCACAACCTATTCGGGTTTTATTAGTTGATGATCAGCAAATCGTGCTTTGGGGGTTGGAAAAGCTTATAGGCAGTCAAAAACCACGAATGGAGGTTGTCGGTGCCGTTACAAATATATCTGATGCTAGACGTATCGCTACAGAAAAACAACCAGATATCATTATTCTCGATATTTATTTAGATGATGCTGATTGCGTGAGTTTTATCCCAGATTTCGCCAATAATGGAAGTACACGTGTTGTGGTTTTTACCGAGGCACATGATAAGGAGGTAGTTGACCGTGCAATACTAAGCGGTGCAAGAGGCGTAGTGCACAAAAAAGAATCGATGCAAACAATATTGAGGGCTATTGAAAAAATCTATGATGGCGAATTATGGCTTGATCGCGTAACCACTGGTCGCATATTCCTCCAAAGTTCACGTATGCGAGGAAAAATATCTCACGATGCAGAAACAGAGAAAATCACAACACTTACTCGCAAAGAATGCATGATTCTTAGAGCATTTTCAGATGGAGTCGGTGGAGAACAAAACAAACAAATAGCAGCCAAACTGTGTATGAGTGAACATACGCTACGTAATCATTTAACTTCTATTTTTAGTAAACTAGGAATTAAAAATCGATTTAGCCTTTTTGCATATGCCAAACAACATTTCCAGCAAACCCCGGGTTCATAAAGCTCCTTCCTGAAGCTTACTCTGAGAAAAGAAAAACTGAGGTAATGATGTGTGCTGTCAAAAATGAGTGCTGTCAAAAATGAGTGCGCTTGATTGGTAATTCTCCCATTATTAACTGAAGTTAGGCCGTTCGTGATTATAGATCCACAACCATTTTGTTGCATAGTCTTGAACTTCGGCAATTGATTCAAAGCTGTGTTGGCTTAACCAGTCATAACGCACGGTTCTGTTGTAACGTTCAACGTAGGCATTTTGCTGAGGTGAGCTATGATTATTTCTGGTGCATGTCAGGAGAAGAAAGCGGTGTAACCTGTTGGTAGAGATCTCGGCAGATCAACCAATAAAAAAGGGAACACCGCAATGACAGATAATAATGTTT
>NZ_QJJP01000054.1 GCF_003201565.1 Nitrosomonas sp. Nm84
ATGAATTCCAGTGGCGACATGATGATGTGGGTCGTGCCATCCCGATAAGGTGTCTTCAGCTTTAACACTATTTGCCCATCTTTATTGCGTGTCAGAATCGTCCCGGTATTTCCGGAGATAAAATGGTTTGAGAGGAGGAAGAGATGAAAAACCAAATCAGTTATTCACCGGAAGTACGAGAACGAGCAGTAAGATTGGTATTCGAGCAACAAAAGGAGCATGAATCGCAATGGGCGGCGATCAAGTCGATCGCATCAAAGATTGGCTGTACAGCGGAGACGTTGCGCACCTGGGTAAGACGAACAGAGATTGATCAGGGAATTCGAGGCGGCCTGTCGACTGCGGATCGTGAGCGGCTCAAGGAATTGGAACAGGAGAATCGGGAATTAAAGCGAGCTAACGAGATATTACGTAAGGCATCGGCCTATTTCGCGCAGGCGGAGCTCGACCGCCGACCGAAATGATGGTGACCTTTGTCGATAGCAACAAAGCGGAATACGGGGTCGAGCCAATCTGCAATGAAATCTGGATTGCCCCGTCGAGCTACTACGAACACAAAGCGCGCGCGCGAGATCCCGATCGATTGCCTGACCGCATCAAGCGGGATATGAGACTAGAACTTGATATACAGCGGGTATGGAAAGACAATTTCCGAGTTTATGGTGCTCGCAAAGTATGGCGGCAGTTGCTGCGAGAAGGTATTGGTGTTGCTCGTTGTACGGTCGAGCGGTTAATGAAGAAGCTTGGAATACAAGGTGTTCGACGCGGCAAAAAGTGTTGGACAACCATTTCGGACGATTTGCTTGACCGGCCAACGGACAAGGTTAACCGGCAATTTGTAGCTGCCCGGCCCAATCAACTGTGGGTGGCGGATATTACATTTGTAGCGACATGGACAGGATTTGTTTATGTGGCTTTTATC
This sequence comes from Nitrosomonas sp. Nm84, assembly GCF_003201565.1. Lineage (GTDB taxonomy): Bacteria > Pseudomonadota > Gammaproteobacteria > Burkholderiales > Nitrosomonadaceae > Nitrosomonas. The sequence goes on from NZ_QJJP01000054.1 coordinate 923, forward strand.
ACCGATGTTTTTGCCCGGTATATTGTTGGCTGGCGAGTGAGTCGTTCATTGCGAACGGAACTGATACTGGATGCATTGGAACAGGCGCTATGGGCACGGCGGGGAACCTCAGGATTGATTCATCACAGTGATAGAAAGTCGGTTTCACATGATGTGCGGAAGTTTTGGATATTGATCTGAGGCTAATTCGCCCCTAAGGTTTGAGACGAGCCAGCTTGCGCAAAGCGACATAGAAGACAGGGGTAAGGAACAATCCGAATAGCGTCACGCCGATCATCCCGGAAAAAACGGTTATACCTGTTGCGTAGCGCACCTCACTGCCTGCACCGTAGCTGAGCACTAAGGGAACAGATCCCGCGATGAAAGCGATTGAGGTCATTATGATCGGTCGAAGTCGAAGACGGCAGGCTTCCAGTGCGGCTTCGACAGTACTCTTGCCCTGGATCTCCAACTCCCGTGCGAACTCAACGATCAGGATGGCATTCTTGCATGCCAGGCCCATCAGCACTACCAGTCCCACCTGAACGAATATATTGTTCTCGCCGCCAGTGAGCCAAATACCGAAAAGCGCAGCGCACATACATACCGGCACGATAAGGATGACCGCCAAAGGTAATGTCCAGCTTTCGTAGAGGGCGGCTAGCACCAGAAAGACCAGCATAATCGATAATGGGAATACGATGACCGCCGCGTTGCCCTGCGTTACCTGTTGGTAGCTAAGATCGGTCCACTCCAGCGTAATGCCGCGGGGCAACACCTCTGCGGCAACGCTCGAGAGCTTGGTGATGACCTGCCCCGAGGAAAGTACGCGCGGATCAGCATCGCCGATAAGGTCAGCGGCGGGATAGCCGTTGTAGCGGATGACTGGATCCGGGCCAAATGAAGGTTGAATCGTCACCATCGACCCTAGCGGAACCATTTCCCCTTGAACGTTGCGCGTGTACAGATTGCTGATGTCTTCGGTCTTCTGGCGAAAAACTGAGTCCGCCTGAGCCAACACTCGATAGACCCGACCGAATAAGTTGAAATCGTTAATATAGATAGAACCTAGATAAATCTGCAGGGTATTAAATAGATCTGACAATAATACTCCTTGGGCTAATACTTTAACTCGATCTATATTGACCTCGAGTTGCGGGATATTGGCTTGATATGAGCTGACAGGAAAGGTCATGCCTGGCGTTTGGGCGATTGCGTTTTGGAAAGTCGTTAATGCCTCTTGTAAAGCTCCATATCCCAAGCCGGCGCGATCAACTAAATAAAGAGAATAGCCCGACCCATTACCCAGTCCTTGAATAGGCGGGGGCAGTAATGCATAAGCCTGCCCGTCCTTGACCTCCACAAGCTTGGCATTCAGTTCGGCGGTGATGGATTCCGCAGAACGCTGGCGCTGATCGAAAGGTTTGAGGATGATATAGGAGGTGACCTGATTGGGAGTATTGACGGATTGCAAGGCATTCAAGCCCACATAGCTTTCGGTTATGTCTACGCCTTCGATAGTGCTGGCAATTTTGTTCAGTTGATGTGTGACAGCATTAGTTCGGGCAAGCGAAGCGCCCTCCGGCAATTTGGCTCCCGCGAAAAGGTAGAGTTTATCCTGGTTGGGAATAAAGCCGGTCGGTACGATATGGAACAGTATTGCGGTCGAGAGCAATAGCCCTGCATAGACGGTGAACGCTATGCCACGACGGCCCAGCGTGCGAGCCACGGTATTATGATATTTATGGGAGCTGCGAAGAAATAGCCGGTTGAACGGATGGAACAGCCACCCCAACATACGCTCGAGCAACCGTGTCAGCGCATCCTTCGGAGCATCATGTCTTTTGAGCAGTTTTGCCGCCAGGGCCGGCGACAATGTCAGTGAATTGATTGTGGAAATGATGGTGGATATGGCGATGGTGATAGCAAATTGCTTGTAGAATTCGCCGGTGACACCGCTTAGGAACGCCATGGGCACAAACACGGCGCAAAGCACCAGGGCTATGGCAATAATGGGGCCGGAGACTTCCTTCATGGCCTGGTGGGCTGCTGCAAGAGGATCCAGGCCTTCCTCGATGTAGCGCTCGACGTTCTCGACGACGACGATGGCATCGTCGACGACAATGCCGACTGCCAACACCAGTCCAAACAATGTTAGCGTATTGATGGAATATCCGAGAAGGTACAGCCAAGCGAAGGTACCGACAATCGAGACCGGTACCGCGATCAGAGGAATGATGGATGCACGCCAGGTCTGCAGAAACAGGATGACCACCAGCACGACCAGGAAAACCGCTTCGATCAGGGTTTGACCCACCGCCCGGATGGATTCCCGGACAAATACGGTAGGGTCCCACACTATTCGATACGTCACGCCCGCAGGGAAGTTTGCTGAAAGTTCTTCAAACTTGGCGTAGACCGCTCTGGCTACTGCCAGGGAGTTTGCGTTGGGAGTGAGGAAAATGCCCGCGCTGGCGCCGTTCTTTCCATCAATCATGGCGTGCAGCGTATAATCCCCGGATCCGAGCTCAACGCGTCCCACGTCGGATAAGCGAACCAGTTGGCCATGGTCGCCGCTTTTCAGCACGATATCGCTGAATTCCTGTTCGCTGCGAAGCCGCCCGCGCACATTTATCGGAACGAGGAAATCCGTACTCTTGGGTGACGGTTGCGCGCCCAGCTGACCCGCGGATACCTGGACGTTCTGCTCTCGAACGGCATTGATCACATCACTGGCTGTAAGCCCGCGTGTGGCAAGCTTGCCCGGGTTCAGCCACAAGCGCATTGCATAGTCGCCTTCTCCGTACAATCCGACGTTGCCAACACCCTGCAGGCGCGAGAGCTGATCCTTGATATTCAGGGTCAGGTAGTTGCGTAGATAGACCCCATCGTAGCGATTGTCTGGTGAAGTCAGACTCACAAACATGAGCGGAGTGGGGGATTGCTTCTGCGTGGTTACGCCGTACAGACGCACATCGGGGGGCAGACGCGACAGGGCCTGGGCGACGCGATTCTGTACACGGACAGTTGCGGTATCGGGATCGATGCCAGGGGTGAAGGTGACTGTCACTTGCAGGCTTCCGTCGGAACCCGCAACGGACTTCATGTACATGATGCCTTCGACGGCGTTGATCGCTTCTTCCAACGGAACGGCGATTGAATCCGCCATTTCTTTGGGATTGGCGCCGGGGTATATTGCTCGCACAACGACACTAGGCGGCACCACCTCTGGGTACTCGCCCGCGGGTAGGAGCGGAATGGCGATAAGTCCCCCCGCGAAAATAACGATCGAAAGAACAATTGCAAATATGGGGCGGTCGATGAAGAACTTGGAAAAATCCATGATCGCGCTCTTATTCCGCGGCTCTTATTGAACCGGAAGGGGGGAGATAGCCTCTCGTGCTTCCATAGCGACATACTCAGGCCTTACAATCATTCCTTCACGAATGATCTTCTGTGCGCCGGTGACAATGACCATGTCTGTCTTGTCGAGGCCGGACTGCACGATGTATAGGTCATCGATTTGACGACCCAATGTGATATTTTTGCGTAGTGCCTTGTTTCCTTCTCCTAGCACATAAATATATTTGTGATGCTGGTCGGTCAGAATGGCCTTGGTGTCTATCAAAAGTGCAAGTAACTCATCGCCTTGCAGCTGTACACGGGCGAAAAGCCCCGGTGTCAGGAAACGGTCGGTATTGGAGACGACAGCGCGAGCACGAATTGTGCCCGTTGTGGGATTAACCTGATTGTCGAAGAAATCTACAGTCCCATGGTGCGGGAAGCCTTCCTCATTAGCCAGACGGATGCGGACCAGATATGCATTGTTCCCGCGATCGTTCCTGCGAGCGAATTCCTTGTAGCGCAGGAAGCTATGCTCATCGCAATCGAAGTATACATACATGGGATCCTGCGAGACCAAGGTTGTCAGAATTGATTGGTCAGCCTGGGCAAGATTGCCGACGGTTAGGTATGCTCGCCCCACGCGGCCTGCGATTGGCGCTCGAACCTCGGTGAAATCGAGGTTGAGCTTGGCGGTGGCTACAGCAGCTTCAGCCGCACGAATCTCGGCAGCCGTTTGGTTCAACTCCGTTTGTCTACCGTGGAAATCTTCGCGTGACATGGCCCGTGTTTCGAACAGCGCCTGCGCGTGCTCAGTCTTGATTTGCGCAAGATTCGCGGTCGACCGGGCACGTTCGAGCTGCGCCTGCGCACTATGGAGTGCATTGCGGTACGGCCGAGGATCAATGACGAAGAGAAGGTCGCCAGGTTTGACCTCGCTATCCTCTTTATAGGCAACACGATTGATGTAACCACTCACGCGAGGACGCAATTCTACAGTCGGGATTGCATGGACACGGCCATTAAATTCATCCCAAGTTTGCACTGAACGCACCAGTACGTTCGCAACCGCAACATCGAGCGGTGGTGATTCGACTGGAGTGTTGGATCCGGTATTGCATCCGATGAGGAAGATTGCCGAGAGCGCAATAAGAATTGTAAATGCGCACCGTTGGCGTGGGGTTGAGCTGTACATATGTTAAATCATGAAAAATTTCTGGCGGGGAGGGTCGTAAGACTCAATCATTCTAAATGAAACCTCTGCATACCTATGTCATTAAGGTTTTTTGCTCATGCGGTAATTTTTAAAATCAATCGTTTAAAAATGACAAATTATCCAAAAAACCAGTTAGGCAGAGGTCTCAAATATTCCTAGTAGAGGATTTCCGAGAAAGAATGCATCGGAGAAAGACTAAATTATCCCGACTTGAACTTGATCTAACAGATGGCTTCAAGCCGTAATGGTTGCAGGCAAGAAATCTGGCGCTACCTGATCTAGGGATGGTCTGAAGTAGACACCACCATCTTCTAGCGGCTTTGCCATCTTGTCAATGAAAAAAATTATTTGCTCCAGGTCAACTGTGTAAGTATTGATATCTGAATTCCCTTTAATAAATTACAACGAGATAGAAATTCTATAGCAGAACTATATATAAAGCTAGACGGATTGGGTATAGGAAAAATAAACCACCTTTTCCATAAGTTTTGAATGTACTGAAAGCTGGCTCAATTGTCAAACACGGTGATAATCGATTGAAAAATTA
>NZ_QJJP01000055.1 GCF_003201565.1 Nitrosomonas sp. Nm84
AACATGTTCTCATAAAATTATTTTAAACAACACTTTTTCCAAATGAAAAAACCTCTCTACAGCAATAATTACATATCTTGTCGCTATTTTTACAAGAAAACTGTGAAAAATCGGAGAAACTCATGCAATTAAAGCAGGCTTAAGCATGCGATTGATTTGCGATTAATGTTAGAAGTGGGCTCACTTGATTGGACAGTTTTTTGCATTTCTTAAGTGGAAATCTTGCGTTAATGCCTACCCTGCTTTTTGCATTGCAGACAGGTTATCGAAGTAGAACTCATTTGGTGTTTTGTCGTCAAGCGCGGTGTGAGGTCTATTATGGTTGTAGAACATGAAATATTTCTCTAAGCCTTGTTTTTCATCACATACGCTGTAGGCGTGCAGATATATCTCTTCGTATTTGACGTTCTTCCAGAGCCGTTCGACAAATACATTATCACGTCAACTACCCTTGCCGTCACGCAGCGGGATTCAAAGCCAAAGTGGCAATAGCTGCGATCAAGAGTGATAAGACCCTAGCTGAACAATTTGATGTGCATCCGAATCAGATTTCGGAATGGAAGCAGCAGCTACAGGAATCTGCGATCGATGTATTCGGGAGTAATTCAAAAGCAAAGGCCGCCGCGCCTGATCTCAAGATACTTCACGCCAAGATTGGACAACTCACGTTGGAGAATGATTTTTTAGAAGGCGCGCTCATCAAGGCGGGATTGTTGAGCGCAAAGCGATGATAGACCGAACTCACGGACTGTCGCTGGTGAAGCAATGTCGGCTACTGGATGTGGCACGCTCAACAGCATACTACCGACCGGCTCCGCTATCAGCACAAGTGCTTGCACTGATGCGCCGGATAGGTGAATTGCATCTGAACCATCCCTTTGCAGGGGCCAGAATGCTCAAACGTGAAGGAAGTTTATTCGACCGGCGTCGTGTACCACGCTGATGAAGCGAATGGGAATTCACGCAATCTAACGCAAGCCCAGCACCAGCAAGCGATATCAGGCGCATCCAGTCTATCCGTATATTTGTCCATCACCCGCTCAAACCATGTCTGGGCAGCAGATATCACGTACACTTCAATGAAGCGCGGTTTCGTTTATCTGTTCGCCGTAATCGACTGGGCAAGCCGGATATCGACCAAGGTTGCCAATTCACCAGCTTGGAATTCACCGGGCTGCTGCAGGATAACGGTATCCAGATCAGCATGGACGGCAAGGATAGCTGGCATGATAATGTATTTGTCGAACGGCTTTGGAAGAGCGTTAAATACGAAGAGGTATATCTGCACGCCTACGACAGCGTATGTGATGCAAAACAAGGCTTAGAGAAATATTTCATGTCCTACAACCCAAACAGACCTCACACCGCACTTGACGACAAAACACCAAATGAGTTCTACTTCGATAACCTGTCTGTAATGCAAAAAGCAGGGTAGGCATTAATGCAAGATTTCCATTTAAGGAATGCAAAAAACTGTCCAATCAAGTGAGGCCGCTTCTTTTTGTTACTCCACAAAGCGAATAACATTTAAGCACAGTATCAACTCAAGCAAAGTGATAACTAATGATGATTGGTTATGTCTGATAGCTGGTGAAGGCTATTTTTAATTATCTTCGGGTTCAATTCCCCGCCCCTTGGGGCGAAAGCTGGTTGAAAACCAGCAGATTGAAGAGTGCGGTTAATACCCCGCTGCTTGCGGCGGGGTGCTTTATTAGTAATTTCTTGGGATCATGCGGAATTTATGGAAACTTATGAAACCTTATTAGCAACAGTTGCCCTAATGATGGGCACTGCATGGGCAAGTGGGATTAATCTTTATGCGGTTTTATTAGTGCTTGGCTGGGGAGGTGCAACAGGCCATATTGCCTTGCCAGAGGAATTGTCGGTACTGCAAGATCCATTAGTGATTGGTGCCGCCGGCGTTATGTATTTCATAGAATTCTTTGTTGACAAGATACCTGGAATGGATTCTGTGTGGGACTCTATTCATACATTTATTCGTATTCCGGCGGGCGCGATGCTGGCAGCCGGTGCAGTCGGCGATGTGACACCTGCTTTAGAGATCGCCGCCGGAATTCTTGGTGGAGGTATCGCTGCAACAAGCCATGCTACTAAGGCGGGTACCCGTCTTTTTCTGAATACATCGCCAGAACCGGTTACAAATTGGACGGCGTCTCTTACCGGAGATTTCCTGGTGTTTTCCGGGCTTTGGACTGCCTTGAAGCATCCGGAAATTTTTCTAATTTTATTGGTTGTTTTTCTTGGCATCGCAATTTGGTTGTTACCCAAATTATGGCGATTCATAAAAATAGTATTTTTTAAGATAGGAAAACTCCTGGGATTTGCACAGGCATCGCCTGCTACCGTTAATGGATCAGGTGTTTCAGCGGATGCTCTTGGAGACCGTCAAATAGCAGCATTAGAGCGGTTACAGCAATTAAAAGATAATGGAATGCTTACGCAGCATGAGTTTGAACAGCAGAAAAATAAGATTCTGAGAGAAGATATCTCATAAGATGCTGTATCGATTGATTCAAATTTTCTGAAGTTTTTTTAGTACAATAGCCTGTAATTCACTATTGACCCAGGCATCTTTAGGTAATGCCCACAGTGTGCCTTTTGCAAAATGACAACATTGCAATGCATTTTCCTCGGGCATGAGTATGACATCGGCGTCAGCGAAATTAATATCTTGCGAAACGAATTGGTGATTTTCTGAGAAGGTATGTAATTCTGCATTTAACCCTGTTTTCTGTATAAAATCAAAAAAACACTGGACGTTATCTCCACTGGCAATCGCATGCAGTTGTTTGTTCTTGAAGTCTGAAACCGGTTGGCGTATTTCCGGATTGAGCACATTGTAAGCAGTTTCGTTGACGAGCTTCATTGGGTAGGTTTTACTCCACTGACTAGTATCGACATAATGATTCTGCTTGCCATTGGTGACGATAATATCGATTTTTCTCAGATATTGGAGAGGTGTGCGCAGAGGGCCGGCAGGTAGTACTAGGCCATTACCGAAGCTTTGTTCGCTAAAATCGACGACAGCAATCTCAATGTCACGTTCGAGGCGGTAATATTGCATCCCATCATTACAGATGAGGATATTGCAAGTTGGGTGCGAATTCAGAAGCGCTTGAGCAACTGCGATTCTGTCACTTCCAACCCAGATGGGGCAGATTCCCCCGCAGCGTTGCGCTAATAAAAATGTTTTTCCTCCGATGACATTAGGGTCACTTAAAGAAGTCACGGCGGCAGGTAATCCGGGATTGTCGGAATTGCCGCGTGTTATGATTCCTGGGCGATAACCTTGCTGCAGTAGACAGTCGATAAGCCAGATAATGAGCGGTGTTTTGCCGCCATCGTCAATACTGATACTGTCGACCACAATAACAGGGACCGGTAGCTTAATGGGAGGTAGAATGTCCAGCCAGTAGCATAATTTCTTTAGTGTTAGAAAGTATCCATATAACACACTGAATGGCCATAAAAGAATGTGTAATGGCGTAATGCGGTGCCAATAAAGCTCTGACAATTTCATATATTATGTATGTTCAGGATATAGTTGTGAAATTTAGCGTTCAGTAAAAGTTCTAAAGGTAAGAATTTTTCCGGACTATTTTAAGCATATATGACCTGTACAGGGACTGTGTACCATAATTTTGATTTATTGTTTTAATTTTTCAAAAATAATGTTTCTTTAAAATCTACGGGCGTTGGTATTACAATCAATATACGCATCATTGAAATAAGAACAAACATAACATAAATTATGGAAATATCTGTAAAACGATTACTTGTACCTACGTTATCCAATGATGGCCAGCAGAAAAAACCGCATGCGATTGCTTATACCGACTGGGGGGATCTGCAGAATCCGCATGTCGTGATATGCGTTCATGGGCTAACACGCAATTGTCGTGATTTCGATTATCTGGCACGCGAATTGCAATCAGATTGCCGGGTGATTTCCGTGGATGTCGTGGGACGTGGCCAAAGTGATTGGTTGGAGCAGGCACATGATTACGATTACTATCCGGTCTATCTTTCCGATGCAATGTCTCTGATCTCCCATATTCAAGCGCAATACCGTACGGCGATTACGCTGGATTGGGTGGGTATTTCCTTGGGTGGCTTGATCGGGATGATTCTGGCGATACAACCCAACATTCCTGTACCCATCAATAAATTGGTGATAAGCGATATTGGTCCATTGATTCCTGCAGCTGCACTGAAGAGGATTGCTGATTATGTCGGTGAAGATATTCGTTTCAATAGCTTTGAAGAATTTAAACAGTATATGAAAGCGATATCTGTTTCTTTTGGTCCATTGACTGAAGAACAATGGGATCATATGGCTATCCATAGCGCTCTTGAATATGCAGACGGATCCTACGGTTTCCGCTATGACCCTAGAATATCGGTAAGTTTTAAAGAACGCGAGATTAAAGATATCGATTTATGGAACCAGTGGGATCAGTTAAATGTGCCTACCTTGGTACTGCGTGGCATGGCATCGGATATTCTGTCTGTTGATACGGCTGCACAAATGCAAGTGCGTGGCGCAAAGGCTAAAATTGTTGAATTGCCGGGTATCGGCCATGCGCCGATGCTGATGGATGCCGGTCAGATGAAAATTGTGCGGGATTTTATTCTCAGTTAGTAGGCCACAGCGGTTATTGGAGAATCTACATTAAGAGATGCTGAGCGGCTTACGGTGAAACAACAACGGCAGCTAAATGATGCTGCCGTTGTGTTGTGGACTGTCTAATCCGAGTTAAGACTAGAAACGGATATTGTATTGAACATAGAAAAGGTCAGGCGAGACTCCCGGAGCTTGTGCCTTCAGGAAATCACCGCTCCACATTTTTGAGTATCCAACCAGTACATCTTGATGCCGATTGACGTGCAGATTTAGTCGGAAATCTACTTCATCACCGATGTGGCTGCCGGATTGACCGGTAACATCTCTAAATGTTGCCAAGCCAGCCGCGTTATACAAATAATCGCGTTCGTTCGCTAGATAGAATCGGTGGTATTGTGAAATAAAAGTAATCCATGGCATAGGATGCAAGGTAAATTGTGCATTGATGTCATGAACGTTCTGGCGACCTACGCGATCGAGGAAACCCATGTAATAGTGGCCGAACGGGAAGAGCTGATTAAATGTATTGCTTCTGCCATCGGTAGAGCTGCCATCACCGGAAGCAAAATCATAGCGTATCCAGCCTTGTGGATTCATCGGCAGTGGTAAACGATAGCCTACACCAGTAGCCACGGCAAAGGCGGAAATATCCAGGTTGGAGCGTCGCCCGAATTGATACATACCTTCCAATTCATAAAGGAGATTGTCAAAATTCCCGGCAAAACGACCACCAAGTGTATGAACATGGGAGTCACCCTGCAGGATATTTCCTCGTGCTACATTGGCTGGCGTAAGATTCCGATCGTTTTCCAAGCTGAGGAAATAGAGATCGATTAAGTGGCCGGGTTTCGGTTTGTGTGTAGCCCATAAGCCAAAGAAATTTTGCTGTGTATCCCAATTATCAAAATTACCTTTTTCAGTAATCATCGGACGTGTCCAGAATGCATCAACATCCCACTCCGGCGTGCGCCAGAAGGCCTTGACACCCTGGAAGGTTCTGCGGGTATTGACCCAATCCAAAGTGGAAATCAATCTTTGTGAACCATATAGCAACTCTTGCCGCCCTACGCGAACATAAACGGGACCATTATTCAC
>NZ_QJJP01000056.1 GCF_003201565.1 Nitrosomonas sp. Nm84
TATAATCGAGGACAATCTATTTTGAATGAACGTGAAAAAATAAAACGGCGAACCTTAGCTCTGCGACGCCAAATGTTTTATGCTAAACAAGCAACGAACTCAAGTCTGATGAGCTAATGCGTCTCTTAATTCAGCCACCCATTAGTCCACATTGCTTTGACGACGTACAATAGCTCAGCCACGGTTTCCTTAAGTAGCCGAGTCTCGCCACGCAGGTTCTTGACTTCATCCGACGTCGATTCACGAACAGTATCACCCGCTAACTGCTTCTTTCCAGCTTCCAGAAATTCCTTTGACCAGCGGTAATAGATATTGGTATTAATGCCTTCTCGGCGGCATAGCTCTGCAATACTGTCTTCGCCTCGAAGACCTTCCAGCACGATGCGGATCTTTTCCTCCGCTGAATATTGGCGCCTGGTTGCTCGGCGTATATCGCGTACGGTCTTCTCGACACTATGGTTTTGTTGATTCTTTCCTGTCATTCATCGCTCCTTTTTAAAGTAACGATGAACTAAAACACTCTCTTAGGCAATCACGCTATTTTGTCCAATTTGCGCTGACGGGATACACACCTTGGTTCCGGGTTGGAATCTGGATTGTGACTGTCAGCCCGAGTGTCCTGCTGAACCTTCTCTAGAAATTTTTAGCCCGAGCGCGTGTGTTGTCATTGAACAGAGTATTCTTGGATCGATCCAGATCAATCCTACTTTGCCGGATTCGAATGAAGAGTCAGAGCCATATATGGATATTTCGAAAGATGAAGAACCGGAAGTTTACATAGAAAGAAGTGAAGTTCAGCGAGCAAGGTGTGAAGGTGTCGTAAAAGAAACACGGCTCGACCCAATACGCTTGTGTATCAATGACAGTATTATTGATGCCACAAGCCCGGATCAAGAAGCAATCGGTGGTCCAGGTTGTCCAGTTGGATACGCAGTTCTGACGATAAAACGCAGTACAGTGTTTGGTCAGGTGCAAGTGCATGCGATTGAATTAGGTGAGAATTGCATTTTTGAAGGACGCATCACTGTCGCACGTCGGCAGTACGGTTGCTTGCGATTTTGTTATGCCACTCCGTATTCACGCACCCCTGCACGTTATATGTGTCAACCCGATCTGGTAGAAGATGCTGCAATTAAGGAGAGACTTCGTAAACAAGCAAAGGCACCACCTGCAGCTAACGAAATTGAAGCCGAGAAATCTTGCGAGCAAGTGTCTTTCGAGCAAGTTCGCGTCAAACCGCAATTCAATAGCGTACGTTACGGCACCCCCACTTATTGCCAATTGGCATTGAATTGCGCACAAGAGATTAAACGAGGTGCGAATGATGAGTCAGAAATGGGGGTTTTTCATAACCTGTTTCAGGCACAGCGCGAGGCCAACCTTCGTATTCGTTTGGATGAGTATGTTCCTGCGGGATCAGATGTGGGTATTATTTTTGCGAGTTAACTCAGAATTGGGAGAACAACGATGAAAGGCGATTTTTCAAGAGATACGTTTGATCCACTGAAACATTTTAGCCGTGTATTGCTGCAGCAGGGACGAGTACAACTGGATGCAGATACGAATGAACAAACGGCTATTTTGCTGCATTATTTGCGCACGCTCGTCACCGACCTGATTGGATCGCACGCGGGTCCAAATGACAATTCCGGTTTTCTCATTGATAACCCCAGCAAGAAAGACTTTTCTATTGGAAAGGGGCGCTATTATGTGGCAGGGATTTTATGTGAGAATGACACAGATATCACTTATAAGACACAAAAAGATTATCCCCATCCACCTGAGCTTGAGGAAGATGTTCCTTATTTAGTTTATTTGGATGTTTGGGAACGCCATATTACAGCGCTTGAGGACGATTATATCCGCGAGAAAGCACTTGGCGGACCGGATACTGCAACCCGCACTAAAGTGATCTGTCAGGTAAAGGTAGACAAAGGGGAAGAAGGATTGAGTCCAAGTGATTGTGTAACTGTTTCGAATAACTGGAAAGAGAAATGGATAAACCGTTGGCAGCCTGCTAACCGAGGATCATTGAAGGCGTGCGTTACCCCCCAGAAGGATTCAAAAGATCCATGCCTGATTGCTCCGGATTCGAGATATCGAGGCCAGGAAAATCAACTTTATCGCATTGAAATTCATAAAGGAAGTAAAGGGGATAAAGCCGGTGAACCGAATAGTGCAACTTTTAAATGGTCAAGAGATAATGGTGCGGTAGTTAGCAAGGTGTTGGAATTTTCTGGTAAAGAATTGACAGTTGAAAAAACACTGGGCTTCGAACCAAAAATCTGGGTTGAACTGAGTAATGATGACCAAGAATTGCGAGGAGAACCTGGTAGCTTAGCTAAGCTGGTCAATGTGGAAGGTAATCGTTTCATACTTGAATCCGCAATTCTTAGACCTGCTGGTATTTCAACTAATGAAGAATGGCCAACCAAGGTGCGACGCTGGGATCAGCGTTATAACAGTAATCTAATTGAAGGGGCAATTCCTATCACAGAAGATAAAGCTGACTGGATAGAGATCGAGAATGGTATCGAGATTCAATTCGTAGCTGCTGATACTGGAGAAGATTCCCATCATTATCGAACAGGGGATTTCTGGCTCATTTCCGCTCGAGTTGCTACAGGTGATATCGAATGGGTTGAGATAGATGAAGATGGTAAGCCAAAGGATGAAAAGAATCCTATTGCAAGAGAGCTTTTTGGCATTCAGCATCATTATGCGCCACTTGCAATTCTGAATATGGGTCAGAGTGAACCACCCGATTGCCGTTGCAAATTTGAGCCACTCAAGAATGATTGTGACCGATCTGGTACGAGGAAAAAAGCGTAAGAAAGAATAAATAGAGTGGAAGTACTGAAAAATAATGAGTGTGATTACTTAAGGCAGCAAAGAAATTTTTTTCCAATCATTATTATCGGTTCTCCATCGATTGAAAGGTGCATTTAATACTTTATCACTCGTGATGAAGTGTTTTATTTGACAATAGATCAACAGTTCTCATATAAATATGATCAATTCGCTGGTTTTCATTGCTCAATATTTTATTGTGAATTTCCTACATTACGGCTACACAAAGGCACAAAAAGATAAAACAATTAATCATATTTTATATAACTTATTGTTTTATTGGTGGCCAAGGGCGGAATCGAACCACCGACACAAGGATTTTCAGTCCTCAATAAATAGTATTTATCAGTGTTGATTGTTATTTGTCATAAGTATTATATTCATATAAAACAAATACAGAACAACGAACACTTTAATTATTGTGTTGATTAATATTCGTCTGTATACTTATTTCATGGTGACATGGTGGTGACATGAAAAAGGTGATTGAGTGGCGAAAATACTTAAAGCTAAAAAGGTCGAATTAACCGTCGGACGAATCGCGAAGTTAAAGTGCGAGGAGGGAAAGACGCGCACGTATCTATGGTGCAAAGAGTTTAAAGGCTTTGGAGTTATTGCCACAATCGCCGGATCAAAATCATTTATATTTCAGGCCAAAATTTACGGCAAATCTGCACGCATGACGATTTGTGATGTAAATGCGAAGAGAATTGACGATGCACGAAAAGAAGCACGTCGCCTTCAGGCTCTTATAGATCAAGGCTACGATCCCCGCCAAGTAAAAGCCAACAATAAAGCAGCAGAGCAAGCCGCCACCGCTGCCAAGAAAGTACAGGAAGCCCGCGAAATTGTAACAGTAGGCGAAGCCTGGAAAGAATATGTGACTGCTCGCAAGCCGCTATGGTCAGCACTGCATATACGCGACCATGACAAAGTTATGCAAACAGGTGGTGATACACGCAAACGAAGTAAGAAACTGACAGAACCAGGATCACTTGCAACACTTGCCAAAATTCGATTGGTAGATTTAACACCCGAATTAGTTACGGAGTGGGCAAAGGCTGAAGCTTTGATACGACCGACACGCGCCCGACTTGCTCTACGATTATTAAGAGCGTTTCTGAATTGGTGCGGCAGGCATTCAACGTATAAAGCCATTGTGACAAGCAATCCAGCGCAAAATAATGACGCTAGAGAGAGTCTTGGCAAGGCCAAAGTTAAGCACGACGTGTTACAGCGCGAACAATTGCCCGCATGGTTTGATGCAGTCAAGCAAATTCAGAATCAAGTTATATCTGCATATCTGCAAACTCTTTTCCTGACTGGCGCCCGCCGGGAGGAAATCGCTTCTTTACGCTGGCAGGATATAGATTTTCAATGGAACAGCTTAACAATAAATGACAAGGTGGAAGATTTCAGGATCATCCCGTTAACGCCTTATGTAGCTAATTTGCTGTCCACCTTTCCCCGCCGCAATGAATGGGTGTTTTCAAGTCCTAGCGCGGAAAGTGGCCGTTTAACCGATCCTTCCATAGCGCACCGAAAAGCCTGTGCAATTGCTGGATTGGATTTAACTTTGCACGGGCTAAGGCGATCTTTCGCCAGTCTTTGCGAATGGATAGAAATGCCCGCTGGTATCGCTGCCCAAATTCAGGGGCACAAACCGCAAGGTGTACGAGAGCAAAACTATATCCGCCGCCCGCTTGATTTGCTGCGCGTGTGGCATGTCAAGATTGAGTCATGGATATTAGAGCAAGCCGGGATTGAGTTTGAACCAGCACAAGCAGGTTTGCACATTATAAAATGTTAAACATAACTACAAATAATTCTTGACTCTTACAATAAACATAACTACATTAATATATGCATGTAATTTATGATGTTGCCAAGGATGCAATAAACAAGGAAAAACACGGTGTATCACTGACTGAGGCGGCATTCATTGATTGGGATGCTGCACTGATATGGCAGGACACACGGCAGGATTACGGAGAAACTCGCATGATTGCCTTAGCACCGATTGGAGAAAGGCTATATTGCGTAGTTTATGTCGACCGTGGGAATGACCGGCGAATAATCAGCTTGCGTAAGGCAAACTATAGAGAGGTGATTCAATATGCAAATCAAAACTAAATCAGGGCGAATTTTAGAACTGCCTTCACCGGAAGAAGACGCGCAGATTACCGCCGCCGCGCTTACCGATCCCGACAATTTACCGCTGACTGATGCAGAGTTAGGTCAATTCAAGCGGGGGCGAGGAAGACCACAAGGAAGCGGCAAAAAGGAGCAAGTAACACTGCGCATAGATACTGAAATACTCGAACAATTCAGAGCCACTGGCAATGGCTGGCAAACCCGCATCAATGATGCATTAAGAGACTGGATGAAACAGCACTGATTTATGAGCAATAACCGCCACCTGACGGAATCAGGTAAAAGCGGGGTTATCAAGTGTAGAAGCACTTGAGCCCCTAACCACAACCAAACTAATAAGGAGTTTGAATCATGGCTGATAAAGATTCTACCAGTGTCAATCGGCGTGCAAAACTTACCGGGATTTTGGGTAAATCGGCGTTGAAAAGTTTCCACCCAGGATTGTTAAATATCCGACATTTAGTCGGAG
>NZ_QJJP01000057.1 GCF_003201565.1 Nitrosomonas sp. Nm84
CCCGCCTAAAATTTAGGCAAGATACGTGAATTACCTGGTCAGTTTTCAACCGGTACAACTAGGCTTTTAGTGTCAAGTTTCGATCGGTGTCAACAGTTGATAGCTGGTAAATTTTGAATGTTGATTGACATTGACGACAAAACACCAAATGAGTTCCACTTCGATAACCTGCCTGCAATGCAAAAAATAGGGTAGGCATTAACGCAAGATTTCCACTTAAGAAATGCAAAAAACTGTCCAATCAAGTGAGGCCACTTCTGTTATCACTCCAGAATTCTCCGACAAAATGCCGGATATTTAACAATCCTGGGTGGAAACTTTTCAACGCCGATTTACCCAAAATCCCGGTAAGTTTTGCACGCCGATTGCCAAAGCTTACTCTATTTCGTCGCTAGATAACAAAAAATGTCACATTTCTAATAAAGCACTCCGCCGCAAGCAGCGAGGTATTAAAAGCGCTCTTCAGGCTGCTGGTTTTCAGCCAGCCTTCGCCCCAAGGAGCGAGGAATTAAACTCGAAAGAGATTAAAGATTTAGGGGCTGTAGTAGATTAGCTTAGATGATAAGCTAATTTAATGAAGATAAGTCATTGTAGATTATTAAAGAAAACGCAATCAAGGTTGTTGGAATATTTTGTGTTGGAAGTTACAGCGCGATCAGCAGCCGATATATTGGGAATTCAACCTAATAGCGCAGCACTGTTTTATCGCAAAATACGAGAAGTGATTGTTTATCATCTAGAGCAAGAATCTCACGAAATCTTTCATGGTGTAGTGGAATTAGATGAAAGCTACTTTGGTGGTATTCGTAAGGGCAAGCGTGGTCGCGGCGCTGCGGGCAAGGTTGCTGTGTTTGGCATATTGAAGCGCGGTGGCAAGATTTATACGAGGGTTGTTGGAGATACTAAGACAGAAACATTGATGCCGTTAATTACTAGAAAGATAGCACCTGACAGCATAGTTTATACAGACTGTTATCGTAGTTATAATGCACTCGACGTGAATCATTTTTACCATGAGCGGATCAACCATTCCACACTATTTGCTCAAGGAAAGAATCACATCAACGGCATTGAAAACTTTTGGAATCAGGCCAAACGCGTCTTAAGAAAATACAATGGTATTCCTAAAGGCTCTTTTCCATTGTTTCTCAAGGAATGTGAATTCAGATTCAATTATGGAACACCTAAACAACAGTTAAAAATTTTGAAATCTTGGACTCAAATTTAATCTAATCTACTACAGCCCCAAGATTTTTATTTATATCACCATCCTAAAAGCTAACTTATAGCAACACTCCTGAATTGGCACGATTTGTGCTTTATTATTTAGTGCAGTATTAAAAAGGCAAACTCTGCGAAAGCAGAGGACGCAAAGTCACTGATCTAACGGGCAAATGCCCCATGATGGCAGGACTGCCAGATAACACCGCTCGCTTTAGTCGCATATGTGATTTGACGAGTATCGAACAATAAGTTCGATATGTATCCGCGCAGTTCCGTCCTTTTAAATTATAAGGAGGAATTAAATATGAACAGCAATAATCAAGCATTACTAGTCACCAGTTTGCTATCACCGGCCACCATCAAACCCAATCTATCCATTGCAGGCAAACAAGCGCATCGTGCCGCATTGATCGTACTATTGTTCATTATTAGCATGATGTTGACTCCCTGGGGAGTAGTACATGCTGGCGCCACCACTCCAGTTGTAACCACTCCGGTCAAATGGCACCCAGGCCATTACTACTCGCTTATGGATCATGGAAAAAATGCTTCTTGGTATTTATCGATGGTATATAAAGAACTCAAAGCAACGCCAGCATTACGTGGTGTGCATATTCGTTATTCTTGGGCAGAACTAGAAACATCCGAAGGCGTATATAATTTCTCGGCTATCGCTAAGCGTCTTTCTGAAGTTTCTGCAATAGATAAGCGCCTTATTATTATGTTGGAATTAAAATCATTCGACCCTTTGGATGAGTTTGTACCAGACTACATAAAAACGAGCGCATATGAAGGAGGGATATTTGAATATGAAAATCACAACTCAACCCCAAACTCAAATGGAGGAAAAAACATTAAGTTGTGGAATCCGCTTGTACGCGATCGCTTGGTTGCGCTAATTCGTGCATTGGGAAATCGTTTCAACTCCAACCCTTATTTTGAAGGTATCGGTTTAACAGAAACCTCCATGGCAATACCGGTGGTACCATTAACCAGTACTCAAATAAATGGCTATTACGACAATATTATTGAACTGCAACAGCAAATGCGCAAGCACTTCCCAAATACTGTGACGTTCCAGTTCACAAACTACCCACGGCCGATTTTAGAATCATTTATCGGTAGCTTGAATGCAATGGGAGCAGGATTGGGTGGACCGGATACTTTCCTTGAAGAACCTGGACTGCTTTTCCCTAACAACCCAAAGGGAGTCTATAATTACTATCCTCAACTTTCTGGAATTGTACCCTTGGCACCTTCGGTGATGTCGGGTAATTACAAAAATACCAGAGTCGATGGCACTGGTTATCAGCCTACTGTCGCAGAACTTCTTACTTTTGCACGGGATACGCTGAAAGCCAATTACATCTTCTGGATGCGCAATCCAGATTATTCTCCCAAGGTATTGGAATTACTGAACATGAGAAATCAAAAAATCACCCCTTCGGGTGGATTGGATCCAACTTGTCCTAGCGTCTATTCCTCTTGCATCAACTAGAAGAAATTTCCTGAGCAACTGTGTCTATGAAGAACACACTTCCCAAAGTATGTTCTTCATTTTGATCAACCCTGGAGTGCCCTGCTTTGACGGACAGTTTTCATTCAAAGCAGAGCATTTTTGTAACATCCGAATTATACCTGTCACTAAGCAGCTTTAAGTATCTCTCGTTAATACCCAGTTCATTAGGAGTTTTCTCGGAGTCCTAAGCAATGCACTTACCGATGTATTCCTCAAAACTCATATTCTTGCTGAGATCAGTTTGCCAACACGAAAATTAAATGAAGAATACATCCGATCCATAGGAGTTTCTCGAAATGAGTAGCAGCCTGGTTTCTGGTATCAGCGCGAATGCCAGACGCCTTGACTATACAAAAATAAGCTCAATTAGTACTTTTTCCGACCATAAATATCCTCAAAACGTACTATGTCATCTTCACCTAAATAGGAACCTGATTGAATCTCAATCATTTCAAGTGGCACACAACCTGGATTTTCTAGGCGATGGCTTGTACCGAGTGGAATGTAGGTTGATTCATTTTCGGATACTAGATAAATTTCTTCATTACGTGTTACACGAGCTGTACCACGTACGACAACCCAGTGCTCAGCGCGGTGATGATGCATTTGTAATGATAGGGCAGCACCAGGTTTAACAACAATACGTTTCACTTGAAAACGTTCGCCAAAATCAATCCCATCGTACCAGCCCCAAGGGCGAAATACTTTGCGGTGCAACTGCCCTTCTGAGCGGCCTTGACGCTTCAAACTATCGACAATTAATTTTACGTCTTGTGTTTTGTCCTTATGAACAACCAGTATGGCATCAGCCGTCTCAACAACAATCATATTTTCAATGCCGACACATGCCGCTAAGCGGCTTTCTGAAATAACAAGTGTATTTCTACAGTCATTTAATAGCACATCGCCCCTCGATACGTTACCTGCGTCATCTTTGGGAAGCACTTGCCACAAAGAATCCCACACACCGACATCAGACCAATCTGCGGAAAGTGGAATTACGACACCGGCTGGAAGTTCGCTATTATTGATGCTCAGTCGCTCCATTACGGCATAATCAATCGAATCACCAGGGCACTGCTCAAATGCATTCTTATCCACGCGCAGAAATTCACCATCAACTGATCCTTGATCCCATGCGATTTGGCATGCAGTCAGAATATCTGCCCGACACTTACCAATAGCAGATAACCATACAGAAGCACGCATCATAAATAACCTACTATTCCAGAGATAACTACCTGCATCAAGATAGGCTTGTGCCGTTGATAGATCAGGTTTCTCTACAAAGCGTGCAATATGGAAAATAGCTTCATCGTGCCCTACTAATTCACCCGACTGAATATAACCATATCCCGTTTCAGGAGCATCCGGCGCGATACCAAAGGTGACAATATTACCATCCATTGCTTGCGACATGCCTTTAAGAGCGGCAGCCTGAAATGATTCTATATCCATAATCACATGATCGGATGGCATTACCAATAAAACGGGATCACTCTCTTCGCGCATTGCTGCAAGCGCGGCTAGCGTTAATGCTGGCGCTGTATTGCGCCCAGTGGGCTCAAGCAGAATAGTTCCTTTTCTATCCATGATCCGTAATTGCTCTGCAATCACAAAACGATACTCTTCATTGCAAACAATTATCGGTGCATTTAGCTTGATCCCTTTCAGTCCGTCCAAACGGCGAATTGTAGCCTGTAGCAATGAGTCTTCACCTATCAACGGTAAGAGTTGTTTTGGATGTTTCTCACGAGAGAGTGGCCATAGACGTGTACCTGCCCCTCCCGACAAAATGATGGGTGCTAATGTCTTCATTCAATTCAATTCAATTCTAGTAAAATATTAAATTTCTTGTTTTTCATTTAATTTAAGGGGGGTTCAACATATTCAAACCTAGTAACGTTTTTTTCTTTTATATACTTTGTTTGATCAGATCAAAACTAGTTCAACTCATAATACTATCTAAATTCTCTATTTACAGATTAAGTTACCTACTGATAACACTATCGCATCGCTGATTAATTCAGATTAAATGACCTGCCAATGATCAGTTCCGCCACATTTAATAGTGTGTGTCTGAATACAAAAACACCGGATATATTTGATTGGCATTTTCAATCATCATTCTTTCTGAAAATAGTGATATCAACGATACATATCTTCCAGATCTTCACGAAACCTGATTTTCGCACACTGCCCCCCACAATCATCAAGGTATTCTAGTGTTGCATCTAAATTTTGGAAGCTGTTACCGTGCTTTATTTTTTCGTACTTTCTGATTAAAACGTTCAATCCAGTTAGTGGCACAAAGTTTGGAAGCGTCCCTCAACTCTGTATAACTTATTCAAAAATATAAAGAACTCGGCCGCAAGCGACCGAGTTTTAGAAGAGCGGTAGTTGCCCAAACCTCCCTTCCATTTCATCCATCACTGTGAGTTGATTTTGTA
>NZ_QJJP01000058.1 GCF_003201565.1 Nitrosomonas sp. Nm84
CCAAAATATCGCTACCAGCAGCATCGTTAGCATGCCCAGTTTGTAGTACTTCGAATCGTACCACAACGACATGTCGTAGCTTGCGCTCGAACTTGAGCTAGTTGTGCCATATGTTGTTGCCATTTTAATACCTCCTATTAATTAATAAGTTAGCTAATAGAATTAGTGCCGTGTATGGAAAATCAAACTTCCAACTCGACACTTTGTTAGACAGGCCCTCTCGTAATGAAAGTTCCCACCCATTCAAGAAAACCCACTCATTCATTGATCCTAGTAATTATTCTATACCGTCAGGTGCATTGCTTATTTTAAGAATTAAGAATTATGATTTCAAGTAGTTAACCAGTTGATATCCAGATCTGGACAAGAAGCTTTGTCACGAAACTGCAAGAAAATTGTAACTGTCACAAAACTGTAACATTACTGCGATATAACGATTGCCATCTTATACACGAGTTATTTTTCAACCTCTGGATCAAAGACAAACTATGCAATCATTCAGACTTATTTTGGCAATCGTAGCTGTAGTCAATTTGAGCGTCATATCCGACGCTCACGCGTTGGATTTGTATGTTGATACAAAAACCAAACAAATTTTTGCGGAACCCGGCCCTGGACGGGTGCATATGGGTACGTATGAAAAATCCGGACAAGCGTCTGCCAAAACAGAAACATCCAAAGTACTCGCAGCACCAACGCAAACTGCAGCAGAGTCGACCGAATCAGTTTCAGGTTATGAAAACCAGAGAGCGGGAGCAGGCGATAAGCCTGCAGGTGACCGCCTGACAAGATTGCGAGAAAAAGCTGAGAAAGAACAGCTTAAAGGTCAAGTTTCAGTACTCGAAGAGCGCGTCAAGGAAGTGGAAAAAATACATGGGAACTTTGATGATCGCGGATTGCATTGGTCAACCAAGGATGGCAATTTCTCAGTATCGCTCAATGGTCGTATACAACCCGCCTCACAATACAATTTCGTCAATGATCCAGATCCCGCATTTGGTACCAACACCTCGAATGAATTGAACAGTGGAATGAATATTCGCCGAGCTCGTCTAGGGGTTGAGGGCACATTCATGAAAATCTGGGATTACAAGTTTGAATACGACTTTAGTCGTGGAAATGGTTCGGTTGGATCTGGAATTACCGATGCATTCGTGCGGTTAAATCATACCAATGCACTATCCTATAAAATTGGTTCATTCAAGGAACCATTCAGTCTGGAAGAAGCTGCCAGTAACCGCTATCTCACCTTCATTGAACGTCATATGTCAGTCAACTCATTCGTCGACAACCCCAATACGTACAAAACAGGTATCGGTCTCAATTATGCGGTGCAACGCTGGCAGACCGGATTGGCTTTCCAAACAGAACCTATTGGCGCTTGGTCAGCCGCTTCCACCTCAGTGAACGCCAACGGTAATCAAAGCCGCAATAACGGCTCTGGTGACACGGGTTGGGAAGGTATCGGCCGTGTCAGTGGCAGACCGTGGATGGAAGATGAAACCAAGTTTATGCATGTCGGCATTTCTGCAGGACACACCGACGTTAACACAAAATACCGTGCTGACGGCACTATGGTTGGTGAGGGATCGAATGGAGGCGGTGGCGGCATGTCATTCTTTGCATTCCCGGGAACCAACGTAGATCGTACCAACATACTGAATACCGGCAATTTAAGTACAGGGGCGCTCACCGATCCCAATCACCGCCGCGTCAGCAGTTACGATCGCTACGGCGCAGAGGCTTGGTTCGTTTATGGCCCCTTCTCTGCACAAGGCGAATATTTGCGCACCAATATCAATGGTACTGGTTATGATGGCGAGCATTTGACCGGTTATTACGGTTTTGCGAGTTACTTCTTAACTGGCGAGTCCAAGGCTTATCACGTTAGAAACGGTGCAGCAAATCGGATTAAACCTAACCGGCCATTTCAGTGGAATGGTTCAGGCTGGGGCGCATGGGAAATCGCTGCCGGATACGATTACATCAACATGAACTCTGGTGTAATCAAGGGCGGTCAGGCGGACATGGTCAGAATTGGCTTGAACTGGTATCCCCACTCGAATGTTAAATTCCAGACCAACATTGTCCATGTGTTGGATATCAACACGGCGAGAACACCGATCACCAATACGGATGGTTATTCCGGCGGCGCCGGTGCACGCACTAACGGGTGGAATAATGGTGATCTGAGCGCATTCCTGACACAGGTTACAGTCGATTTCTAAGGTTATCTAACAGCCTCTTAATCAGAGGATAGCTCAAATTGTGCATAAACCGGGAATTCAGATTTCCTCATGAATTCCCGGCAAGATCCAGATTCCTGCTCGTTTCGCCAATACTTAAATGCTTATTGCAGGATCTGTTATTGCCGAGAAACATGCGCTAATATCTAACGCATGAACTCTGAAGTTGCCGTGCACACAACAACCATCTCAAACACATGGAGAGTGAAATGCCACAGCTACACAACCTTAAACTACTGAGTAAATTTCTCTTGTTAGGCGCACTAGCAAGCGCCGTGAGCATTGCGAATGCCCAACCAGTTATCAAAATTGATGGATCTAGTACGGTATATCCCATTACTAAAGCAGCCGCAGACAAGTTCGAGATCGCTAAAAAGGATACCGTGAAAGTGTCGGTTGATATCTCCGGTAGCGGTAGCGGTTTCAAGAAATTCTGTCTCGGCGAGATAGATATCGTGAATGCCTCCCGTCCTATCATGAAACATGAAATGAAGCATTGCAAAAATTCCCGAGTGCAATATATCGAAATACCGGTAGCGTTTGATGCCATAACCGTGGCGGTCAACTTGGAAAACAGTTGGAGCAAACGCATGACTGTCGCGGAACTGAAGAAAATATGGGAGCCCGCCGCCCAAGGTAAAATCACTAAGTGGAATCAGATTAACCCGTCATGGCCTGATGAAGCCTTTAAGCTCTATGGCGCAGACACAAATTCTGGGACATACGATTACTTCACCGAAGCCATCGTCGGTAAAGCCAAATCAAGCCGCAACGACTTCACCAAATCCGAAAATGGCAATATTTTGGTAAACAACGTAGCCGGTAATAAAAACGCATTAGGTTTCTTCGGTTTTGCTGATTACATCGAAAATGAAAATAGAATTCAAGCAGTCGCGGTGGACAATGACAGAGGCAAAGGCGCTGTGCTACCGTCTGTCGAAACCGTTGAGAATGGAAGTTATCAGCCTTTATCCCGCCCCATCTTCATTTATGTAAACATCAAGGCGGCGGAAAAAACTGAAATCAAACAATTTGTTGAATTCTATTTGAAGAATGCCATACTTTTAGTAAAGGAAGTCAGATTCTTCCCATTGCCACCCAGCGCCTATGCGACCATGCTGGAGCACTTTAAAAATAAAAGAGCGGGCACGGTATTCAATGGCATGGGCATGTCTGCAGTAGGATTGACTATCGACGACCTGATTCGACGTGAAGGTCGTCTGGAATACGAGCACTATTAGTGTATCCACGTTCACAATAAACAGCGATGCAAACCCACTGGGCAAGTCCAAACGTAGTGCAGTGGTGTCAGTATTTACTCGACAGCTACGCCCATTGGGTCCGACAAGAACTCATTGATCGCAGCGGCACGCCGCTGGAACAGGCCGAACGATTATTCAACAGCACGCTCGTAGTGGCGTCACACGGTGTGGAAGACGACCCCATCTTAAATTACGGCAATCAGACGGCACTGGATCTATGGGTCATGGACTGGCAGCAATTCACACAAACCCCTTCCCGTCTCACCGCTGAACCGGCCAAACGTGAAGAGCGCGCGCGCATGCTGGAACAAGTTAAAACACAAGGTTATATTTCTGATTACAGTGGCATAAGAATTTCCAGTACCGGGAAACGCTTCCAGGTTGATAAAATCGTCATCTGGAACATCCACAAACCCGATGGCGCCACAGTCGGGCAAGGCGCTACGTTCCCTGCCTGGAAATATGTGAGCTGAATTTAACCTCCAAAAATAAAACAAATTTGCCCGAAAACAATATCTGGTTTATTCTTTGCCCCCTGCTGATCATAGATCGGAGAAGTGACCGAGCGGCTTAAGGTGCACGCCTGGAAAGCGTGTGTACGGCTCAAACCGTACCGCGGGTTCGAATCCCGCCTTCTCCGCCATTTGAATTTTCTGGCTTCCTAGCCTCCCTAACACCTTGAAAGGTAATGGGGTTTCAGCGGTTCTAAGTCCTGTATTTCGGTGATATTGGAACTCACCCGGAAAAACCAGTTTCAGCACTGCACGACGGTCGCCTAATCGTCCAGAATCCCAGAGTTTATAAGGGTTTGCAATAAAATCCAGAGCGGTTCTAAGTGCCGCGTCGTATGATCTCATCGGGCGCATGGATTGACCGGATTTTTCAACAAGAACGGCTTTATCGGTTTCCATCTGTTTGATCCGCTTTTCATACGCCTTGATCATCGTTTGGCTATCTGTTTCAATCAATCTGTCCATTACTTGTTCGATTGCGCTATCGAGCTTCTTTATTTCACGCTCCATCGATTGTCCGCGCTGCGCAATTTGCCCCTGACGATAATTCCACCAAGTTTCGAACATCTTTGTCGCGATTTTGAATAATGGAACTGACGGAACAAGCTGGTGCAACAGATTCACAAATTGTCCTTCGAGTTTCTCGCGGGCAATGGCTTTGCCGTAGCTCTCGCAACCTTTGGAAAAACAATAGTAGTATGGATAGTGTTTACTGCGCCCTTTCGTCCAGCAAGCGGTCAAAGGATTGTCGCAATCGCTGCATGTTGACACCGATCGAAACTTGACACTAAAAGCCTAGTTGTACCGGTTGAAAACTGACCAGGTAATTCACGTATCTTGCCTAAATTTTAGGCGGG
>NZ_QJJP01000059.1 GCF_003201565.1 Nitrosomonas sp. Nm84
CCCTCCGTCTTCAACTTCTTATGCGCTTCCTGAGCATCCGCTCCAGGTGGATTCGGGTCCTGATGACAGTCACGACAGGTCACACTATCCCATTTCTTCAGGTTCATGCGCGCATCATGGGCCATGATCAGACGACGCTCATTGAATTTCTCCAGCGTCGAGTAATCATTTACCAACTCCAGATACAATTCCCTCGCTCCATCTACCGCGTGGGTATACAGTGCAAGGTGGAAGTTTTTGAAGCCCTGCGGAATATGACAGTCCTTGCAGCCAGGATTCACCCCCAGTGCGCCATAGTGGGTCGATTCCTTGAGCTCTTTTTGCGTATAGGTCATCGAGTGACAGCTGGTGCAGAATTCTTCGGTTGAGAGTGCCGCTTCTCCACCAAACACGACCGCCACCATCACGATCCCCAGTAATCCACCTGTCAGTAGCGTCCCTATCGCGCCTTTCTGTAAGCCTGTCATTCGTCTTTTCCTTTACCTTTTTTCGTGTCTTTCTCCGCTACTTTCGCACTCGACTGGAATTCATCGTGATACTTGAATTTCGGTTCGCCCACAAATGTACCATCCAGCTTGTAGTGTTCGTGCATTGCTTTGACGTCTTTTACCATCTTGTCAAAGTTAAATGTATATTTCTCGTCTACCGCCGGAGTAAATGGCGTATAAGGTGCTTTGGCCCCTTTCCATGGTGAGCCTTCATAGTTCAAATGACACGAACTGCAGGCTTCTTCAAAATGAAAGTCTTGACCTTTGTCTGCAACTACCTTACGTTGCGTGGTGGTCTTTTTACTTTCAAATGCTTGACCTGCTTTGCGGTGATCTCCGCGATACACCCGACCAGGTCCATGGCAGGATTCGCAACCTACCGCTGCCAGTGGTTTCTTCGGTGCTTCTACCGTATAACCGCCTTTCTTGCCAAATCCATCCACGTGACAGCCAACACAGTCCTTGTCCTGGGTGTAGTCTTTCTCCGGATCCAGTTTGGCTTTAACCTTGGCTTCTTTGCGTGTACCTGGTTTGAGTGATTCCATCGCCTTGGCATGCGCTGTGTCTTTCCATGATTTGGCTTGGGCTTTATGGCAGGAGCTGCATTTGCTGCGCCCTTCAAATGTGTCTGCTAGTGCTGTGCCAGAAAAAAATGCAAATATCGCTAGTACAGCAAATACGTAGGTTATTGGGTGTTTCATCCTTCCTCCTTTATGCTTTTATACTTTATGCTTTTCTTAGTTCAAGTTCATAGCCGCATATTGTACGCTATCATCAGATTGTGTAAATAATTATGTGCCGGCTTTGGGTACTTTGGGTCTCTTTTTATTGCTGTACCCTGTACTCAAGATAGCTTGTACACCCAGTAGCCACCTTGTTGATAAATAAGTTGCGCCGCTTCCAATTCTACCGGGGCTTTCTTGTCTACAAATGGTAGCATTCTTGCTAATAGCACTTCGCTGCTTGCTTTGTCACTTAGAAAGAATACCCTGATTTCTTCATCTGAGATCGATTGTAGTGTGTAGGTGTCAAAGTCGTTTTCTTTGAGTTGCACTTTCATGTGATTGATCATACCGTGCATGTTGCCCGTCAGTGGAAAGTTTTGATAGGCGACACCAATTTTGTCCGGATACATGAGTCCCAGTTTATATAAGTCGGTTACGTGTACGATTAGATAGGCTTCGCGATTAGAGCCGATCAGTTCGCGCAGTTGTGCGACCCCTTCCTCTACAGGTGATGCCAGCGCTTCACTGAAGCGCCTGAATTGCTCTTGTTCTTGTTGACTGGCTTTGCTTTCCCAGAATTGGTTTTCATACGTTTGTATGGCTTTGCTTTGCTCTAACCAAGCTACCGGTATCATGAGCGGTTCGTTCAAATGGCTGGTAAATAGGGTGTCATGTCCGGTGAGCAGCTTTATTTGTCGCGATGTATCCCACCACGATAGTATGAGTGCGTCTTTGGGCGCGTGTTTGCTGATTACCGCAGCCAATGCGCTGAGTTCAGATGGCTTCCTATCCAGATTGTAGAGCACGTCGTTGGTGCCATTCTTCCAGTAGGTGAGTACTGGTGGGCCATCACTTTTACGGGCCACGATCAGTTCAGCTACCGGTTTGTCTACGCCTTCTGCTTGTACTTTGTATTGACTGAGTTTTAAGTCCGGCCAGGCGTCCAAATCCATTTGTGGAAATCGTTTGTTGTCGCCTTCCGCTATCAGTTGATATTGATAAGGAACAGGTATCGGTTTAAACCAGAGATAGGCAAACCATCCCAATAAAATCAAACCTCCCGTCACCAGGAGTATGCCTAATGACGGGAGTAGTCTGTCCCCCGATCGCGCTACCTTAGTAGCGCGATCAGCTGCATCTGCGTTTATCAAGCTTCGCTTTGCTTACGTTTGCGCCAGCCTGCCAGTGCCAGTGTTCCGGCTAATAGCATGCCACCACCTAAACCACCCAGCGAGATTTTCTCGGCTGTGCCGTCTAAATCCAGCAAACTGGTACGTTTGGACTCAAGATTCTTGACACGTTCTTGCAGTGCCAGCATTTCACGAATACGGGTATTCTCGTCTTGAATTTCTACGTAGGCGCGGTTCATCGGACCCCAACCTTCTGTATAAGTCCAACCACCTGGGTTGACGTGCGCTAGGCCTACGTGCATCTTGGCCAAGTCATTTTCACCCATTTCCAGAATCTTCAGTTCTAAAGATGCTGGGTTGTTGGCTTTTGACCAGAACAGTTGTGAGAATATTCCAAATCCTGGTTTTTCCGGTGCTGGTGGGTTTGGACGGTTATTTTTTTGTCCAGCCAATAAACCTTCTTCGTACAGTTTAGCAACTACACCGTGCGCTTCTTGGTATTTAGCCAGGCCAGCCAGCGTGCCTTTGTCCATCAGGTCCAGGTAAGAGCGTGCAAAACGTTCTGAGTGACATTTCGTGCAGGTTACAACCCATGAATCCAGGCGCGCTTCTGACCAGTCGCTCTTAATGTTTTCTGCAATACCAGGTACGAACGGATAGTTTGCCCAACGAATCTTTCTGACCATGTTGTGCGCATATTCGCCTTCGTATTCCATATGACAGCCCGCACAGGTCGGTGCACTTTGTCCGCCTTTTTCATACGCGTCTTTCAGTTGCACTTCCCAGTTCCATTTATCACCCAGCATCGATACCATCTTGCCGTGCTTGGACATGGAGTACGCTTCCCAGTTGTTGTGGTCTACACCACTGTGACAGGTTGCGCAGGCTTCCGGTTTGCGTGATTCTGCCGCTGAGAATTCGTGACGGGTGTGGCATGAGTCACATTTGTTTTGGTTGGTGTGACACATTGAGCAGCCTTCCGCTACTTCACGTTGTGGCATCGCTGCCCATACTGTGGTTTCTACGTTGGCTTTGTAGTCCAATGCGTGCGATGGTCGACCATTCGGCCATTGTCCATCCGGCCAGATCATGGTGTCACGTTCTGATTCACGTTCTGCAAATTCTTGTAGGTGACAGGTGCCGCATATGTCTGCTGTCGGCATTTTGATGTCTTTGGTGTGATCCGCTTTCTTCTTCGCACCAATCTCTACGTGACAGTCGATACATCCTACTTCTTTCAGTTGCTCGCCGTCCGCCAGTTTACCCATCGAACGCAGGTTCTTCTCTACGTCTTCAAGTTTCCCTTTCTTGTAAAATGTTGGGTCTGTCGGTTTAAGCGCACGTATCTTGTCTAAATTCGCATGGCTGCTACGCTTCCATGCCTGCACCCATACCGGCGATTCGTCTGTGTGACATTCCACACATTCCTTACGACCCGCAACTTCTTTCATCGAACTCGGTGATTTATAAAATGTCGCCGGATCCAAATATATTCCATACGGTATCGGTTCCCAGTATTGCGCCATCGTTCCCGGTCCAGCTCCTTGTGCAGGATCCTTATAACGCTTCACCAATGCTTCATGCAATTCTTTCGGCGTTACTTTCGCACGATCCAGTTTCAGCGCTTCATATAACTCGTTCGGAACACTCGGTATGTCCGCCTGTGCCGCTCCTATCAGCAGCCCGCCTAACATTACCCCAGCTAGCCTCAGCCATAACTTGGCAATCATCTCTCTCTCCTTTGTTTTTCCAAAATTTTTTCGCCTTCCTACTTCCCTCTTCTTCTTATTCTTGCCCGCAAGTCCTTATCCTATCCCCTTGCTCTCACCTAGACTACTTAGTCAATCCCTCACTGTCAAG
>NZ_QJJP01000060.1 GCF_003201565.1 Nitrosomonas sp. Nm84
GGAAAAACAGCTGGTTGTTGGTGTCATGGGCGCAGGCCATGCGCTGCATGGTTTTGATGTTACCCATCAGTTGCATGACTTGGGCGTTCAGAATGGGTGTGTAAAAAGGGATGCTTCTTAGCATCCCTTTTTACTGCCGGCTAGAGAGCAATTACCGGCTTTACCGCGTCGGAAGGAAACATCGCATCGCAAGCCTTCGACGCGATGTTGTCTCGAATGACCGCAAGGCGCCGCTGCGCGTGAGATCGCTTGATGGATTTGATAGCGTTGTTCAGAACGTCCTGAGGCATATCGGCAGGATCAGGCACCATAATTTCGGACACTTCCGCTGGATACAAGTGGCCTGACTGGCCTCGGATGCAACTCTGGATTGCCTGATACCCGGCAGGTGAGCGTAGAAACAGCAGCAGGTAATACGGATCGATGCCGCAGTCTGGCTTGAGCCTGATCCGCATCAACTCTCCGCAACACATTACGCGCTGATCGAGGTGCGGCGGCGCGCCCTCAAAAATATCTACCTTCAGACCTATCCACTTCGGGCCGTGAGCGGCAGCGGTTAGGAGGATGTCGCCTTTTTCGAGTCTTGCTCCGATGTGTTTTGTCCAAAACGCATCGTCAACGAATTGCCGTTCTACCGAGCACCACTCGATTCCATGTCCTGTCAGGTTGCCAACCTTGACCAAATGCAAGCCGGCCTTTTGGTACTGCGCCCTTGATGCGGTCTTGCCTGTGGTAATTCCGCCTGCTTCACAGAGATCGCCAAGGCGCAAACCTGATGACGTGCCGACAGACGGCATGCCATAACCGAGCACCGGTTGCGCAAGCCATGTATCGCCAAGTTGGCTGCGAGGAATAGCCTTTGTCAGCGGGGTATCGCTTTTCCCGGTCGCTACGAATTTCCGGTATTCCGCAACAACATTAGGCAGATCGTCCTTACCCGTCTTTCGACCAGTGAAGTCATAACCAACGTTCGGCACGTGTGCAACAAATACCGGTTTCGTTGCGAAGTCTTCATCAGATTCACGAGCAGGATCGATTTTCCTGAGGACCACGACACTGGTTTTGCTCTTGGCGCCGGAAGGTCCAAAGGTGTCCGGCGACAAGGAAATAACAGCGACCAACTGCCCGACCGTTTCAATGTAGCTGCGTGCTGCCAGAAGTTGCTTGTTGCCAAGCACACTATCCGGCAGCACGATAAACATGCGCCCGTCTTTGTCCAGCCACGACAGGTTACGCTCAAGGAAGAGGACTTCAGTGAGCACTGATCCGCTCTTCTTCAATCGCCCCTTGTCATCCTTCGCAAGCTCGAAATGCTCAAGGATTGATGACTTGGCCGCAATGCGCTTTCCAAACGGCGGATTGGTCAAGATCAGCTTGAACTTCTTAGGCTTTGCTTGTTCTGGACCGGCCTCGCGTGGCAGTAACGAATCGTGGTGAAACACGTGCGCACGGCCGTCGTCGTTCATGATCATCGCTATCCGCGCAACGGAGGCCATTTGCTTCGATGCGTCAAAACCCCATAGCTTGTCGTGGTGCCGCGCGTACCCGGCGAACTGGCCGGCGATCCGGCGTCCGGCGGTGTAGGTCTCGCGCGAGGCGCCGAGATGGCGACGCAGCACCTCCAGTTCGGGATCGTCGCAGGTCGTCGCCACCTGTTGCACCAGCCACGCGAGCCGCTCGGGACGCCACGGGTCGTCGCGTCCGTCCAGGCGCCACTCGAGGGCCTCGAGCGAGGCGAACTCCACCCCCGCGCACACCCCGGCCGGATCGCCGGCCGTGGCCAGCCGCTGGGAGAGCCAGCGCTGGAAACCCGGGCCGGGGACGACGGCCAGGTCGAACGCGAACGGATCCTCACGCGGCCCCGACCACAGCGCGACGAGCTGTTCGACGAGCCCCGCGGCGGTCTGTGCATGGTGGAACTGCATGGTGCAACACACCCTAGACGCCAGGTGTGACGGTCGCGGAGCGACCGGGAAGCGTGAAGTCCTGACGAGTGGCGAGGAACGAACCACGAGGAGCAGGGGTGGGCGCCGACCGTTGTGTCACATCGACTCCGTAAGGTGGTCTCCCGTGATCGCCGAACCGTCCCAGTTGCTCGCCGGGCTCGATCCCGAGCAGCAGCAGGTCGCGACCAGGTTCGGCGCTCCCGTGGTGGTGATCGCGGGCGCCGGCACCGGCAAGACCCGCGCGCTCACCCACCGGATCGCGTACGGCGTCGCCACCGGCACCTACACGGCCAACGCGGTGCTCGCGGTCACCTTCACCACCCGGGCTGCGGGGGAGCTGCGATCAAGGCTGCGAGAGCTCGGCGTTCCGGCCGTCCAGGCGCGCACGTTCCACTCGGCGGCGCTGCGCCAGGCCCAGTACTTCTGGCCGCGGGCGTACGGCTCGCAGCTCCCGGCGGTCAGCGACGAGCGCATGGGCATGGTCGCCGAGGCCGCCCGCCGGCTGCGGCTGAGTCCCGACTCGAGCACGCTGCGCGACCTGCTCACCGAGGTCTCGTGGGCGAAGGTGACCAACGTCACGCCGTCGGACTACGCCGAACTCGCCGAGCCGCTCGGACGCGAGGTGTCCGGGCTCGACGCGGCGCAGGTGGGCCGGGTGCTGGGCCGCTACGAACAGGTGAAGGCCGACCGCGGGGTGATCGACTTCGACGACATCCTGCTCTGCGCGGTGGCGATGCTGGGCGAGCACGCCGACATCGCCGAAGAGGTGCGCGCCACCTACCGGCACCTCGTCGTCGACGAGTACCAGGACGTGAACCCCGTCCAGCAGACCCTGCTCGACCACTGGTGGGGCACCGGACGCGACCACTGCGTGGTCGGCGACCCGGCCCAGACCATCCATTCCTTCGCCGGCGCCACGCCGTCCTACCTGACCGGGTTCTCCGGGCGTTTCCCGGACGCGACCGTGGTGCGGCTGGTGCGCGACTACCGGTCCACGCCGCAGGTGGTCGAGCTGGCCAACACGGTCGCCCGGAACACCCGGCTGGGCACGGTCGTGCTGGAGTCCCAGTGCGAGCCCGGGCCGCCGCCGCGGGTGCTGCCCTGTGCGAGCGAGTACGACGAGGCCACCGCGGTGGCGCGCTGGCTGGTCGAGCAGCACGAGGCCGGGGTGCCGTGGCGCGAACAGGCCGTGCTGTACCGGGTGCACGCACAGTCGCCGCTGTTCGAGTCCGCGCTGGCGCAGGCCGGCGTCCCGTTCACCGTGCGCGGGGGCGAGGGGTTCTACGACCGGCCCGAGGTACGCCAGGTGATCGGCACGCTCACCGAGCGGTCCCGGCGCGACCCCGGGGAGGGCGCGGTGGACGCCTGCCGCGACGTGCTCACCCGGCTCGGCTGGACCGAGCAGCCGCCCTCGGGCCAGGGCAGGGTGCGGGAGCGCTGGGAATCACTGGCCGCGGTGCTCGCGCTCGCCGAGGACGTGGCGTCCGCCCAGGCGGCGACGGGTGCGGGCACCGCGTCGCTCGGCACCTTCGTCGAGGAGTTGACCGCACGCGCCCAGGCCGAGCACCCGCTCAGCTCGGACGGGGTGACGCTGTCCACGCTGCACGCCGCCAAGGGTCTGGAGTGGTCGGCGGTGGCGCTGGTCGGGGTGCAGGAGGGCACGCTGCCACTGTCCCTGGCCGCCGGACCCGAACAGGTCGCCGAGGAGGCCCGGCTGTTCTACGTGGGCATCACGCGGGCGAAGCGGCAGTTGCTGATCTGCTGGTCCCGGTCGCGGCGCGGTGGGGGCGGCAACCGGCAGCCGTCCCGGTTCCTCGACGGCATCGCGGCCCGTCCGGCACCCACCCCGGTGCGGGCCGGGAAGCGGGCGAAGCCGACGTCCGCGCTGAGTGCCACCTGCCGGGTCTGCGGCAAGCCGCTGCACACCGGAGCCGAGCGCAAGCTGCGGCGCCACGCCGACTGTCCTCCCGGCTACGACGAGGACACCTACACCCGCCTGGTCGCCTGGCGCCTGGCCCTGTCGAAGGAGCGCTCGGTGCGGGTATAGGAAAAATAAACCACCTTTTCCATAAGTTTTGAATGTACTGAAAGCTGGCTCAATTGTCAAACACGGTGATAATCGATTGAAAAATTA
>NZ_QJJP01000061.1 GCF_003201565.1 Nitrosomonas sp. Nm84
TAATTTTTCAATCGATTATCACCGTGTTTGACAATTGAGCCAGCTTTCAGTACATTCAAAACTTATGGAAAAGGTGGTTTATTTTTCCTATACCCCCCTTATCCTATAAATAATAATAGCCTGGCTAATATACATCAAGCGTGCCCCGCTTTAACATTCCGAGCCTGCATTAAACATGAATGTTTACTTCGCTAAAATAAATACCCAGGTGCAGGGCGCTTTTCCGGTTGGATTAATTCTTGATTTGATAATTAAGATCAGGCTAGCCCGAAAACAATGATATAGTACTGACCTAAAAAATAGGAGGTTAAAGAACAATAAGATATCAGTGACTTAACCGTAGTGACGGAGAGCTCACTTAGGAGAATAAAGTGAAGTCTCTTTGGCTTTTGTTACACACTGCGATTTTAAGCGCAATATCTATTAACCCTATTCAGGTGTCTGCAGATCAGCCGGCAACTCAATCAGCCGTTCATGCGGCAACCGCAGAATCAGAAATTACAAGAAAAACAACCTATTTTCAACGTGCTCGTAGTTATTCCACCCACCCTGAGTCTGACCCGCCTCGCTACGTGCGTAACCTGGCTAAAACTGAATATGAAGCATTCAGAAATCTTGACTGGTTAGACGCTGGAATTGATCATCGAACACGCTATGAACTGCGTAATGATGATATTCGCCGCAATCAAGTTTTAACTGATCATCAATTCCTGCTTCGGACTCGAGCCTATATCGGTATCAGAAATATACTCGACCCTTTTCGTATGGCGGTCGAATTTCAGGATTCTCGAGGCTACAACAGCCATTTTCCAAAAGACAATCGTGACTGGAATCCTTTTGAGCTGATTCAGACATATGGCGAATTGTATTTCAAGGACGCTTTAGGCAAGGATGATTTGGGAAACAGTCGTCCGCTCAGGATTCGAGGTGGCCGCATGTCTTGGGAAGCAGTAGACCGGCGATTGCTGGGAAACAATCAATGGCGTAATACCACCAATAATTTTGAAGGCTTCCGTGTCACTTTCGGGCAAGAATCGAATGATTGGGAGCTCGATGCATGGGGAATGCAGCCTGTCATTCGTAACATCAACGAATTTGATGGGCGCAGCAAAGACCAATGGTTTTATGGCGCTGTAGGGCATTGGCGCAAATGGTCTGATGTAATGACAATACAGCCTTATTTCATGGGACTAAAGCAGGATGACAGACATGGGCGGCAAGCTGAGCGGGATATCTATTCCCCTGCCATACGTGTTTACGGGGTCGTGCCCAATACCGGTGTTGATTTCGATTTCGGCGCCATTTACCAGTTTGGTCAGGATAATGGCAGGAAGAAATCGGCCTGGTCTTATTTATTAGAAGTGGGATATTCCATTAAACATGATTGGAAACCAAGATTGAGCGCCTTTTATGGCTTTGTCAGTGGTGATCGTAATCCAAATGACAATACCGATAATCGTTTTGAGCGGTTCTTCGGGTTTGCCCGTCCCTGGTCACCCGATGATTATCTTATTATGGAAAACGTTAAGGCGCCCAAATTAGTGTTTGAATTCTCGCCGCACAAAGATGTATCCATAGATGGCGGTTATAGCTGGTTCTGGCTGGCAAGTACTACTGATCGCTTTAACAATCTGATGAATGTTTCGACTCCTACCGTCTTTAATCGTGACAGCACCGGTCAGAGCGGGGATTTTATCGGGCAATCGATCAACGCTCGTATTAATTACAAGCTGGCTCCTCTGATTGATGTGACGATTGGGTATTCACGTTTTATGAATGGAGGATTTGTAAAAAATAGGCAGCTGGCCGCATTTGGAGAAGCTGATGGGGGCTCCAATTTTTTCTATACAGAAATATCTGTCAGGGCATTTAAGTAGAGCTTACTCAAAAAGTATAAATATTTGATTATATTGAGTAATGGTATATTTTTTGGTAAAATAGTGCACGTAAATATGTGAATTAACACCAAAAGCCGTGCACTATGATTCGTTATGTCAGTCAAAAGCAACTGCCCCTCGAAGGATTTGATACACCGCCAGGCATGATACTTGATCCCACTAATCGCTGGGTAAAACTGAGGGATTGCCTACCGTGGGATGAGTTGTCCGAGAGCTACTATAAGACGTTATGTTCAAATCTGGGCCGCCCAGCCAAAGATGCCGGAATTGTGATTGGAGCGGTGATTATTAAACATAAATTATCGGTCTCAGATGAAGAGACTGTTGAACAGATTCGAGAAAATCCGTACCTGCAATATTTTATTGGTCTGAAAGGTTTTCAAGCGCAGGCGGCCTTTGCGTCCTCATTACTGGTTGAGATACGCAAGCGCATGGGTCAGACAGTATTTGATGAGTTTCATGAGGCGATCATCGAAACGGTTGAACCTCGACGGACAAAGAAGTCAGTCAAAGCAAGTGATGATGACAA
This sequence comes from Nitrosomonas sp. Nm84, assembly GCF_003201565.1. GTDB lineage: Bacteria > Pseudomonadota > Gammaproteobacteria > Burkholderiales > Nitrosomonadaceae > Nitrosomonas. The sequence goes on from NZ_QJJP01000061.1 coordinate 2,428, forward strand.
CGACGGCAATGATGTGTCAAATAGCGGTGATACGGGCAGCAATGACGCGGGTACTGCAATGGAGGCAGACCAATCTTTGGCCGATGAGCTGCCGCGCAATCACGGCAAATTAATACTGGATGCGACCGTTGCAGAACAGGCCATACGCTATCCGACAGATCTTGGACTGCTGAACGAAGCGCGTGAATTAAGTGAGCGTATCATTGATGAACTGCATGCCAAAAGTAACCGGGCACAGAAAAAGAAGCCGCGCACTTATCGCGAGATTGCCAGAAAAGCCTACCTCAGCCTGGTCAAGTTAAGACGGCCATCCAGCAGAAAACGGCGTGCCGGTATCAGGCAGCAATTGCAGTTCCTGCAGCGGAATTTAAAGCATATTGAAGAAATGCTGACGGAATATCCACATGGCACGCCCATACCAATACCCAATGGGTTGTTACGCCGCTACTGGGTATTGCCCCATTTATACCAACAACAATATGAGATGTACAAAACCAACACCAGACGTTGTGATGATCGCATCGTCAGTATCAGTCAGCCGTATATTCGACCCATTATCAGGGGAAAGCCCGGCAAGACAGTGGAATTTGGCGCCAAAATAAGCGTGAGCTTGACAGGCAAAGGGTTGGCACATGTCGACAAGCTGCACTGGGACGCACAGCACGAAGGTCATGATCTTGAAGCGCAAGTTGAAGCCTACAAAAAACGTTACGGCTATTATCCAGAAGTCGTCATTGCCGACACGCTATATGGTTCACGTGATAATCGCAGCTATCTGGAACGCAAGCACATCCGCTTCTCAGGCAAACCACTGGGACGTCCGCCAAAGAGTACACCTGAAAACAAAGATGAGATCAATCGCCTGAAAGCACAACGCCGGCAGGAATATCGCGAACGCATTCCGATTGAAGGAAAGTTTGGCCAAGGAAAGTATGGATATCGACTCAACAATATCCGAGCCAAGCGGGCTGACACCTCTGTCGCATGGATCAATAGCATCTTCCTGGTCATGAATCTGCTCATCTTGGTGCGGGTTTTTATTTGCCTGAGGAATCTTGCTGCCAAAATAGCATCCTGGGTGACAAAAAAAAGCATGCCCAGAGAAATTCCGTTTGCGCGTGACTGCCAATTCATCTCAAACCAGAATTTCTACTTGGCAGCGCGTATCTGATCGCTGTATTTCTGAGTAAGCTCTAAGTAACCTGCAAATGAATCACCCCGGATTTTCCGAAGACTTTTTAGGGAAACGCTGATTAATTGGCTGCATGAGCGAATCACTTCGTTGCGCGGTACTCACGCCTTCGCCTATCTAATTGATAGGTCTCAGTTGCTGGTTCCAGGCGTCTCGCGCTTCATCTCGTTCGCCGAATTAATCAGCGTTTCCTGAGTTCGAGTCAATCTGGTTAACTGCCGATTCAGCTGCGGTTACCGTGCTTTCGATGTACCGGAAAGAGAGCTTGCGGCTGCGGAGGTTAATTCTCTGGCATCTCAATTGCTGGTGCAGTTTTTAAGGCTTGTTCCGCCTTCCAATTCTTGACCATTGCGCCTACGGTGGAAAAGGAACCTCCTGTCAT
>NZ_QJJP01000062.1 GCF_003201565.1 Nitrosomonas sp. Nm84
AAACCTCACCGTCAGATGTTGCCAAGTAACCGACAGATCCGAGGAATGACACAAATTATGGTCGATCAGAGTGGGGGTCAGGAAACTTGGCAACCCTTACGGCACCAGAGCTCCAATAATTACTTATTCAATGAATGAGTCAACCTATTATTGAAATCTAGCATATGCATTCTTACGTATCGGAATGATGAATCAATCCTTCAGGCGGATTACGTAAATTAATTGCCATCAATAATGCCCGAATCGCCAGCGATTGCTTCATTCGTTTATCCATGCTCCAGCCGATCAAACGCCGTGAGCACAAATCAATGACAACTGCCAAGTATAACCAGCCCTGTAATGTCCAGATGTAAGTAATATCAGTCGCCCATACCTGATTGGGACGTCCCGGACTAAACTGTCGATCCAGTATATTGGGTGCTATCGGACATGAATACTTGCTGTCTGTGGTTAACACAAACCGGCGCTTACGTTTAACAACTAACCCTAGTTTCTTCATGAGAAACCGCATTCGATATCGACCTGCCTGAGAACCTTCCTTGCGTAATTAATAATAGGTAAACCCCCGGCTCAGCCGGGGGACTCCCGAAGGATTGACCGTTACGACAGTCGACGTAACGGTCTCGTGCCAACCACGAGACGAGGAGTCCATATGCGTCCATTCCATTACGTCATAATGACCCAAAACGCTTCCGGAAAAAACCTATTGGTAGTTACGAACCTTTATGGGATTTAACCCATAGTATAAAAGTAACGGTCTGTTGAGATTTATTCTTGCTCCAAAACAACTTTTAGCGGCTTCGCAATAGGGCTCAAATTTAGAAGATAGGCTTTCGTGTGATAAATATCACCGATGATCCAATGTTCGAGCATCGATAATGTTGATGTAACACGTAAAAACAGGGTTAGGTAACAGATAGTTCCACAGAGCCTTTTTATGTGATTACAAGGAGATAATCGGGTGTGATCCGTTTGATCCTGAGAAGAGCAAGCAGTTTATGGGAATGGAATGCGTTAAAAATTCCCTGATATATTGATTCGCTAACAATTTATGAGGAGTTGAACATGAAATTAAAACTACTGATATCCACCATTCTGGCTATAGTACTATCACAGAACGCATTCGCTGGTACCGGTCTTATCCAAGTTAAAATAGAACGTGTTGCAGTGATCAGCAATGTCCCAGTTTTACCTCATCTGGCTGGAAATATGGAGATTAAAATAAAAAACGGCTTTACGCCTCCAGCAGGGGTAAATTGCGATACCAACTTTATCACCACAAAAAAGGTAAATGATCCAGCTAGAAGCATGCTTACTTTATTGCTACAAGCACATGCATCACAAAAAGATGTTCAATTATGGATAACTGACAGTGCGACGCACACAGCATATCCAGGTAGGTGCAGTCTACAGATAGTAAATCTCCTCCCTTTATAGCAGCGCAGCTCAGATTCATAGGTAACCCCGAACGGCAGCTTAGGCTGCCGTTTCTGTTCTTTTGATGAGAAAAATGCAATTCTGGATGAAGCAGCTACTTAAAGCTAGTTTTAAGAGATTTCTGCTAACTGGCTCAGAACGCGCCGGAAATAGTGCCGCTGCCATTCAAACCCTACTCGGCACCGTGTAAAACTCAGCGGCCTCAACCCCGCAGAATGGCTAACCGACACCTTCGAAAAACTCCCCACCTGGTCTAACAGCCGAATCGATGAATTGCTGCCGTTCGCACCGGAGGATATTGAAGCATTAATGAAGGAGTGTGGATAGGTGGTGGGGCTGGATAGATACATGGTAGCCAGCGCGGCATCCGTTCCATTGGCTGGTTAGGTCTCACTTTGCAACCAAGCGAACAATAGAAATGCGAGAAGGCTTAGCCCCGACCGAATTAAATGCAATTGTCCCCATTTGTCGAGTAGAGCTCGCGTTTCACTCGAATCCAGGTCGCGTCCGGGCTCAAGGAGTCTTTGGTTCGTGGGCATTATTATCTTAAATGTGATCGGCACAACAGATCCAATGAGAACCGCTCCAATCAACCAACCAAATCCGCCACCGAGGATTCCCGCTAGAGCGCCCGTTAGTAATCCGACAATTGCCAATGGCGCTTGCATCCAGGTTGCGCGCTTGTAGCTTGGTGCCCATTGCGTAGCGGCTGCACGGGTATTCAGTATTGTTCGGACCGGATGTTCGACCAGGCTGATGTAGATGGCGGCACCGGCAAAGAGGCCGGCGCTAAGCGTTGCCAGGATCTGCATCAATACAAGCATTTGGGGTTTCTCCTGTGGGGTCTAACGTTGGAATTAAGAGGCGCACGCTTTAACATGTCCCGCTTGAATGATGGACTAGGTGCTATTTTAACCAAAGAAACAAGCGTGTTCATCTTTTGAGACCAAAGTTAAAAAGTCTTCGAGCGATGCAACTTCTGGCATGGGTTTGTAAGTATGCCATTTCAAGTCAGCACGCATCCATAAAACCTTCCAATTCTTTTTGCTTTTGTTATAAGTTGCTTTGGCAATAGGATTCTCGATTTTTTCAGTTTCATTTTGCCAATGTGGCCTGACTTCAAAGAGCTCTAGGCTTTGACTTTTCTCTTCTATTCGAAAAAACAAATCTAACTTACTACGCAGATGAGCGGGTGGTCGATGTTCCTCAATGAATTGAGTTGCAAGCTTTTCACATCTTTTAATTTCGAATTCACTAATAGCCATGATTAAAGCGCCTAACGTTTGACATGAGAGGTGACTGAAAGGCGCAATCTTTTAGGCATCCCTTCGATAGAGGGGTTATACGTCATTGGCCCCCGCCGCTGGTTTTCAGGTTTTCGACACAAGCACTACGCACGCCACTCGCTGTGTTGTGAGAATGACTGTTCCTTGCCATCCTTAGACGATGCCGAGTATCCGATACATGATGTGGTTGTCAATCCGCAGAGAGTCGTGCTCAATTCCATTGAGTTTACCTGCCAAGGCTATGTTTTTGAATCTTGCGCCGAAAGATGTTGGACTTATGACGTGCCTCCATTCAGAGCCGTAGATGCTCTTTAGTTCGTACGTTCCCGGAGTTGTTTTGTTGATTAGGGACTGAGCTTTCGTAATTTCATCTTCGGTGAGAGTTGACATTTCGAGAACCTGTGGCCTTGGGAAAAAAATTTGCTGACGCCTAACGTAATGTCTAAGACATTCTGTTCAATAATCCGTCAGATAACGCCGTAACATCTTGTTTTTTGGATATTATCATCATGATAGTATTGATTATTATTTTAACAGATAGTCGATGACTCAGAAGAATACGACATCGCTGCCGGCTAAAAAATTACGAAATCAAGCGCAAGAGAAAATTCGTTCCAAACATTACCCTTTAAGTACGAAAAAACCTATACCTCATAGATTATGATTGAACACTATATTGTGTTTAATGGCAAGCGTCATCCGGCTGATAGGGGTGCGGTTGAGATGGAAAGGTTCTGGACTTATCTGGCCAATCAGCATCATGTGTCCAGCGCTACTCAGAATCAGGCACTATCGACCTCCTGTTTCTATATTTTAGATATTTTAATATATAACTCATATACTTATACTGTAATCTGGCTGTCGAAGATATTCTGTGTCCGATCCAACGGATAATCCTTGTCGTTTCTAATTTTTGCTAACTTGTTTCTGATATCAGTCAGTATAAGTGACTATATTTGCTAATGATTAATGATATTGGCTGTGGCTTTTCTCACAGCCTACTGCGACCGGCAGTGATAAATTCTAGCCGTACTTTCGATTTGAACACTATCCGGAATAACACAGAAAATAAACAAGCTATTTATTAATTTTATAAAAGTGTACGTCGTCAAAGCAATGTGGACTAATGGGTGGCTGAATTAAGAGACGCATTAGCTCATCAGATTTAAGTTTGTTGCTTGTTTAGCATAAAACATTTGGCGTCGCAGAGCTAAGGTTCGCCGTTTTATTTTTTCACGTTCATTCAAAATAGATTGTCCTCGATTATA
>NZ_QJJP01000063.1 GCF_003201565.1 Nitrosomonas sp. Nm84
CAAAACTCATCTGCATCTTTTGCCCCAACCGTCTAGTCTATTACCTTTATTTTAGTCGGTTATTGCACTGACAGGGGAGGTTGTGCAGGAGTCTTTCAGATGGTTTGCCTGCTGGAAGACAAAAAAACAGAGGGAACCTCATATACGAACTGACTCAACTTTTTTTGTATTTGTATTTGTATTTGTGCTAAATTCAATAACATTCTGGGTCATGTTTAAAGTCAAATCATAAATGGGTAACTATATGAAAAAAAATGGTATCTTCCGTTCTCCTGTTACTTTGTTAATGATGGTAATGATAGGAATCAGCTACTTGATGGCTCCTGTTCAAGCCGCAACTGAAAATAACTTTATGGTCAAAAATACACAAGATATCGTTGAGTTATGTTCTGTTTCTCCAGAAGACAAGCTTTATACGCAAGCTATTCATTTTTGCCACGGTTATTTGGTCGGTGTATATCACTATCAAAATGAACTATACAAAAGCCCAGGACTCAGTCCCATAATTTGTATTCCGAAGTTACATCATCCAGCATCTGTCAATTCAGAAATAGAACGAGTTGAGTTATCCAGAAATCATACGATTTCTGGATATATCCAATGGGTTAAGGAGCATCCAGAGTATTTAAAAGAATCCATTGTTGATTCGTTAATGAAATACTTAGTTGACAATTATTCTTGTAAAGACGATTAACGATTCGTGAATTATAAATAATAATCTTGAGTTTCTTGCAAAGGTGATCATCATGAAAAAAATCGCTTGTTTATTAATCGCAGCCATCATAACCATCAGTTTCTCTGGATGTGCGGGCATGTCGAACACCGATCAAAGGCTACTGACAGGTTCTGCGGGTGGTGCAGCAGGAGGAGCTTTGATCGGGGCAATTGCTGGTAGTGCAGGAATGGGAGCAGCCATCGGTGCAGGTGCCGGTTTATTAGGAGGCTTTTTAGTTGATCAGCATAAAAAATCCGAAGATCGCGCTTACCAAAAAGGCTATCGAGCAGGTCAACAAGGCAAATAAAAGCGGAATTGGAGATTACTTTTGTCAATAGCGGATTAAAAAGCTGCCTAACAGCGCGCGAAGAGTGTTCCAATTAGATCAGAGTGAGGGTCAGAAAACTTGGTAACCCTTACGATACCAGAGTTCCAATAATTACTCGCTCAATGATTGGGCCAGTCCATTATTGAATATCATCCTGAGTGATAAAGTCTGCAGCGATTTGGAAGCTTTCCATGTTCTGGGTTTAAGCCGCTTTTTTGCTGGCCAGCAATTCTTCCTGTACATAGATTTTGTGTTGCTCAAACCGTTCGGACCAGAAAACCAGTTCCAATGATCCATCGTTATGTTCCAGCAGAGTAGAACAGCTTTCGACCCAATCACCGTCATTGCAATACAGTATCGAGTTAATTTCTCTCAATTCAGCGTGGTGGATGTGACCGCAAACCACCCCATCAACGCCACGATCCTTAGCCAGATGCGCCAATGCATCCTCAAAGCTGCTGATGTAGCTGACTGCGTTTTTTACGCGCAATTTTAGATAGGCTGCGAGCGACCAATAAGAAAACCCGAAATACTTGCGCAAGCCATTGATATAGTGATTCAGATCCAGCAGCGTATCGTAGGCGACATTGCCGAGTTTTGCGAGCCAGCGGCTATTTTTGACAATGACATCAAATTCATCGCCATGCATAATCAACAGCTTTTTTCCTTCTGTTGTCGTGTGCACATAATCCTGGTGAATTTCCACATTGCCGAAAACATGACCAACGCAATCCCGCATGGCCTCATCATGATTGCCCGGTATGTAAATGACTTTGGTGCCATGTTTGGCTTTGCCTAAAATCGACCGAACCACATTGGTATGCGCTTGCGGCCAGTAAGGACTCTTTTTAATGCTCCAGAAATCGACGATATCGCCGACCAGGAAAAGGTAATCGGTTTCAACCGAATGCAGAAAATGCAGCAGTGCTTCCGCCTGGCAGCCGCGAAATCCGAGATGCACATCGGAAATCCAAACACTTCTTACTTTGATAGGGGCTTTATTTTTTAACATACATGCCTTTTTAAGTGGATAAGTGACGGTTCCACAGCATAAAGTGTGTTTGTTAAGCTTCCTTGAAGTATTTGTTAAATATTCATGAAATCTTTATGAAAAAATCTTGGCAGGTGATTTTTGCTATGAATCCTTGATGCTGATCAGCGGATTCAAGTAAGATTTGTTTTCGACAACACCTTAACCAGCGACGCTACACATCAGACATGATGTATATCAATATTGATCAAGGAATGCCGCGCGGATGATGCGGATCAGGCATTTTGTGGCACTATCAATATGACAAGGAATCTATTCCGGTAGAGAAATATTTTTGAATGATGCCATGTAATATTTTTCGTAATGCTTCATCATCCTTGTTTATTAATTCCTGATAAAGCTTGGCAGAAATCAGTTTGAAATGATCGATAAGTTCGGGATCAAAGTGGGTTCCGCTTTTTTCCATGACGATTTTCATTGTTTCTTCAAAGGTAAAGGCTTTTTTGTAAGGTCTCCGGGAAGTTAATGCATCAAATACATCAGAAATAGCAAAAATTCGAGCATTAATCGGTATTTGATCGGATCGTAAACCATGAGGGTAGCCACTGCCATCGTATTTCTCATGATGACCGCCGACAACATCCTTAGCATCAGATAGCCATTTGGAGCGGCTAATTATTTCAAGTCCTTTTTCCACATGAGTCTTCATCAGAGCAAACTCTGATTCAGTGAGTTTTCCCGGCTTTAATAATATGTTATCGGAAATACCAATTTTCCCTACATCATGTAGGAATGCACCTTTGATTAATGATTCGATCTGTTGGCTGGGTAAATTGACTTTTTCGGCAAGGCGGACAGCGATGATGGTAACCCGGTAATTATGCGAATTGGTATCACTATCTCGCTTAGCAATAGCATTGCCGAGAACTCGAAGTGTTTCAATATTGGAATCCAATAGATCAATAGAGAAAGCCGCAAGCTTCCGGGTTAAATTAACGATGACAGGGTATAAAATTGCGGTTGTCAAGATGACGATTAGCACTGCATAAAAAATCGTAGCATATACTTCGCCTTTTAATTGATCCATGGTGGATTGCGTGAGTGAAAACATCGTTCTCAGATGGCCAATCAAGTTGCCGGTTTTGTTATAAAGCGGCATGACAAGATGCACATAACTGTAACCATCCAGCTTGACGATCTCTTGTAAAGTGCTCCCATCTTTCGAAAACTGAAACTGCGTATCAGCGATATATCGTTTTATTCTGTCTATGTCAGGATAATTGTCATCGTATCGATCGATCAACGTACCTTCATTCAAGGAATTTATTTGGTAATAAACAAAAATACCGATACTTTTATCGTATTGAATCAGTGATAAAGCACTAATTGCTTGATCCATGGCCTGTTGCAGAGAAACGCCTTCTTTTTCTCGGTACTCATTCGTTCTGGCGCGGAGTGTTTCAAAGCGATTATGCGCTGTTATAAATACACGATCATATAGGTCGTTATTGACACTGATATGAACGATTGCCGAGAGTACTAGAGAGAACAATAACGTTACGAGCAAAATGCGGCGCGTCAATACAACATATACAAAATACTTAAGAGAACCTTTCTTGTTTGTTTTCATAAAAGGAAATTTTTGTAAAATCATCTTTATTTTCTTAAAAGCCATGGAAAATTTGCACCCTTATGTAACTAACTCAAGCCGGATTGTGACATGATCCAATGAATCAGCACAGTCCACAATTAAAAAGTGTGGGCTGTCGAAGGCCAAGTGATTGGGATACTGTCAGAGCCGCGGAAATTATCTGAAAGACTCCTGCACAACCTCCCCTGTCAGTGCAATAACCGACTAAAATAAAGGTAATAGACTAGACGGTTGGGGCAAAAGATGCAGATGAGTTTTG
>NZ_QJJP01000064.1 GCF_003201565.1 Nitrosomonas sp. Nm84
TAAGTTGCCTTGTTCTCTTTTCTTCATCAACAAATCCTGTCGGTTTTAACTTTCCGTAGTATCGCTTAATTTCTTGACAATTTCCCGACAGTCCCTTTTACTCAAGCTGACTTTGAGCGTGTTAGAAAATTAATCTATAAGCATGCTGGTATATCGCTTTCGATGGGTAAACAAAACATGGTGTATAGCCGACTAGCTCGTCGTCTACGTGCAACGGGCTTGGATAATTTTCATGACTATTTGAATTATCTGGAGCGCGGGAGCCCAGAAGAGTGGGAAGAATTTACAAATGCATTGACTACTAATCTAACTGCTTTCTTTCGCGAACAGCATCATTTTCCCATTCTTGAGAAACATATTGAGAAGCGTAAGAATCAGAATAAAATCCAACTCTGGTGTAGTGCATCTTCAACCGGGGAAGAGCCTTATTCAATGGCTATAGCAATGGTGCAGGCTTTTAAAACATTTACGCCACCGGTTCATATTCTGGCGACCGATTTGGATACCAACGTTCTTGCAAAAGCTCAAATGGGGATTTATTCATTAGATAGGCTAGAGAAAATACCCAAGGAAAAGCTCAAGCAGTTTTTCTTGAAAGGCAAAGGTCAGAACGCCGGTTCAGCAAGAGTGCGGCCTGAGTTACGCAATATGATTACATTCCGGCAATTGAATTTGCTTGATGATAGCTGGCCAATCCGAGGTCCTTTTGATGCAATATTTTGTCGTAATGTCATGATTTATTTTGACAAACCAACCCAGTATGGAATTCTTAAGAAATTTGTACCGCTATTGGCTTCGGATGGATTATTGTTTGCAGGTCATTCAGAGAGTTTCCAGCACGCTGGAGATTTGTTTAAGCTGCGCGAGAAAACTGTGTATGAGTTAGCTAATAAGGTGAGGTGATAGTATGGCTGCGATTGTTGATGAGCAATTAGCAACCAATTTCTATTTTGATAAGAATTTTAATAGTCAAGCTGTCAAGTTATTACCGGGTGAGTATTATGTTACAGACAAGGATATGTTGCTCGTAACTGTGCTTGGCTCATGTGTTGCTGCTTGTATCCGCGATTGTTACAGCGGTATTGGTGGCATGAATCATTTCATGCTTCCGGATAGTGGGGGTGATGTGGGTAGCCCACTGACTGCTTCAGCCCGTTACGGCACTTATGCAATGGAAATATTAATCAACCAACTGCTGAAACTTGGTGCTCGTCGTTGTAATCTTGAGGCCAAAGTGTTTGGTGGCGGAAATGTACTGGATGGATTGACGGTTGCAAATGTCGGTCAGAGAAACGCTGATTTTGTTCTAAAATTTCTGCAAACGGAAAAAATCCGGATTGTTGCACGAGACTTGGTTGATGTCTTTCCTCGAAAGGTTTACTTTTTTCCAAAAAATAGCAAAGTAATGGTAAAAAAATTGCGCAATCTGCATAACACCACAATATCTCAGCGTGAAAGAGATTATAGTCAACGTTTACAAAAAGTTGACTCAAGTGGTGATGTTGAGCTTTTTTCTTAAAGCTGGCTTACTTCTTGAATCGAGTATGTAAAATGAAGAAAATTAGAGTATTGATTATTGATGACTCAGCTCTGATTCGTAAGTTGCTGACTGAGATTATTAATAGCCAACCGGATATGGAAGCTATTGGATCTGCACCTGATCCTTTGGTGGCACGTGAAATGATCCGTGAAATGGATCCCGATGTATTGACACTGGATGTTGAAATGCCAAAGATGGACGGCATTGATTTCTTGGAGAAATTAATGCGCCTACGACCAATGCCGGTAATCATGGTTTCAACATTGACGGAAAAAGGCTCTGATATAACATTCCGAGCGCTCGAACTGGGTGCAGTTGATTTTGTATCTAAGCCAAAGATTGATATTGCCGCAGGATTAAAAGAATATGGTACTGAAATTGCGAGTAAGATTCGTATCGCTAAGTCTGCAAGGTTCAAGCGGTTCGTATCTTTGCCAATTACCAAGAGTGCTACTGCAGACGCAGTTTTACCAGCAGTTTCGAATCATATCGCTTCAACTGAAAAGCTGATTATAGTCGGGGCTTCTACCGGTGGTACTGAAGCCATTAAAGAATTCTTAATATGCATGCCGCCAGACTCACCGGGGATTTTGATTACCCAGCATATGCCGGAAGGATTTACCAAGTCATTTGCCAATCGCTTAAATAGTCTTTGCAGGATATCTGTGATTGAAGCCCGCGGTGGTGAGAGAATATTGCCGGGACATGCGTTTATTGCACCAGGCCATTCGCATTTACTGCTTAAACGTAGCGGTGCAAATTATATGACTGAATTAAATCAGGGTGAGCCAGTCAGTCGACACCGCCCTTCGGTTGATGTACTATTTCGTTCAGCAGCAAATTGTGCGGGCAAGAATGCAGTTGGCGTGATTCTGACGGGTATGGGAAGAGATGGCACTGCCGGGATGCTGGAAATGCATAAAGCGGGTTCATATAATTTTGCTCAGGATGAAGCAAGTTGTGTTGTTTTTGGAATGCCTAAAGAAGCAATTGCAGCGGGTGGAGTAGACGAAGTTGTATCCTTAAAAGATATGGCGAAATGTGTTTTATCTAAAATATCAAGTATGGGTGCACGCAGCAATCGTGTCTAAGTTGTATTTTTATTTCGTATAGAGTAAAGCTACATCGTCAATGAAAAGAGATATCTCACAATTTATTATATTAATCAGCATTAGTTTTTTGGTAAGCTGTGGGTCTTTGCAAGAAAGGAGCTCAGTAGGGTCCAAATCCAGTTTTGATGAAAGTAAACGAACAAACCCGAATCATATAAAGAAAGCGCTCTATTCTCAATTTGATGACTGGCAGGGTGTGCGTTATCAGCGAGGTGGATTGAGTCGGGGGGGGATTGATTGTTCGGGATTTGTGCATTTGACATTCAAATCAAAGCTTGGATTGCATTTGCCTAGAACAGTTGGGATGCAAGCAAGATCAGGAAATGAAATTAGAAAAGATGATCTAAGAGCTGGTGATTTGGTATTTTTTAAGACTGGCGCAGCTTCAAACCACGTAGGAATTTATCTAGAGAAAAATAAATTTCTACATGCCTCTCAAAAAAGAGGCGTCACAATATCTAGATTAGATAATATTTATTGGAAATCTAGCTATTGGAAATCTGTTCGAATATGAAAGAAATTAATTATGCAGAATGCAAATGCTGCGTAATCACTGAATTGTATTAGTTCGGACGACCTGTTGAAAAATCTGGCTCTATGTCAAGGCTGGTTTAAGTAGAAAGAATTTGGGCATGCGCGTAAAGTATTTCAGATAATTTTGTGCGCTCAATATTTCTTTTCTGGGATACAGGTATCTTCTTAGAAGCCAACAAATATCAAGTAATTGTTTAACGATTCGCTTAATATTTTGGGCCATTGCAGTCATCAGATGCCTTACGTAATATTTCGCTGGCACGTTTTAATCCCCGATTCTCTCGCCCCATTCCTTGAACATTGCCAGATCCGATGTCGATATGTCTGCTCGAATCCCAATCTTACCGATCGTTCTCGTACTTCCGCGGCGAATAACTAATTTGATTCTTCATCTTCTCCTCCTCTTAAATCATTTTATCTCAGGAGAACTCGGGGCGACTCACAGGCAAACCCAGAATTACATTCAAATAAGAAAATTACGTGATTTTGCAAAGATCTCAGAAAGACTTCTGCACAACCTCGAAAATTTTGCTGTATCCACAGAGAAAAATTTCTAAAAGGCATTTGTCACGCATGCCACTGGCAAAAAGTGAAGTT
>NZ_QJJP01000065.1 GCF_003201565.1 Nitrosomonas sp. Nm84
CGGCTGTCTTTCGACAGTGGTGTACCGGCATTGATACTAACCTAGCTTATAGCTTGGTGAAGACTGGTATAACTGCTCCAGCAATACTGTTAATATAACGATTGCCTTGCTCATCCCATGTCATCAACAAACCACCAAAGCGGCTTTCCGGATCACCCAACAGAGCCATCAGACGTTGTACTTCCCACAATGCGTCTTTAGCTTCCATCTTAATTTCACGAGTTTCTCCAGGTTGAACGCCTTTGTCACTATCTATTGTCAATCCGGTGGCTACCAGTTCTCTTGGATAGTCCGGATCCAGATGCGATTGACCCAATTTGTTAACAAAACGTACACCCGCTGTGGTGAATTCCCCAATGCTGACTGGTGAGTCACCATTGTTGGTAATTTCCATGGTCACACGCAGTGCACGACCAGGTACGTCATAGTTAGCATGCGTGATTTTGATTGCAACTGGATTCGGTGCAATCGGCATCGGTTCTACTTTCGATTCACCCGCTTGGATCGGTACTGTGTAAGGATGAACGCTTTCAGTATAACGATAGCCTCCCCACACCAGCGCACAGGTCAGTATCGCTACTGCCATACCAACTTTTCTGTCCAGCGGCGATGTCAGTAATTCGTCACCATACGCCAACAATACACGGCTACGTGGCAAGAACATCGGTTTCGCTACAAAGTAGCCGATCCAGAAACAGCCTAAGCCCAACCATACCAAATGCCAGAATATGCCATTGCTAAAGTTGAATGTTTCCAGGTCAATGTTTTTACCAGTCAGTGTCGTGATTGGATTGGTAAAGTCATCCCAGCTGCCTGAGATGTTCATCCACGATGCTGGACCTGCAATAGGACCTGCATCTTTTACGTTCACCATCGCATGCATGTGATGACGGCCTGGAATCCTTGCTTTCAGTTTCACTTCAAATTCATAGTCACGTCCAATTTCCAGCGGACCTGATATGAATGTGGGGTGTCCATTCAGCTTGGTGCTCAAACGTACAAACACCGGACTTGGGCTACCTACGTTAAAAAACGCACGTCCTGGCTTACCTACCGCACGTGGCCAATCTTCTGCCAAGTGAAACTTGCCGGTCATCGTTGCAATGTCATTGACTTTGGTGACCTTTGGCTGCCACTTCATGTCATACCATTGAATACTACGCATACGCAGGAACGGTTCTTGTGAACGTTCACCGTGTGCCGATGCCGTCTTTACGTCTACTGCTAGCGTCATCGCCAGTGATGCCGCTCCAATCGCAGCTCCATACAGGCCTAATACGCCCAGTTTAACAATGCTTTTTATACTCATTATTTGATCCCCTGTGCAAAGCCTTTTTCACCAAACGCTGTTACGTCGTTCTTCATAGAGATGCGTCCTCTTTCGCCTTTAACATAGTAGAAAGCGGTGCAGTACAGTTTGCCAAAGTACCACCATACGCAGAACATCAGCATCGATACGAACGCTGAGAAGAACGCTGCAATCACTGTGGTGTGACCACCGAATGTACGCAGTGAGCCTTGCTCAATTAAGCGAACATATTCCGGTGTACCAGTACGGACATACAGGAACCCTGTGTAGTCAGCTACTGATAACAGTACGCCTTCTACTACCACTGGTAAGTGGGTTGGGCCAAATATCGGCCAGTTACCTGGATAGAAGAACAATCCAAAGAAACCACCGCCTAATAGTGCCGTTACCAGCCAGTTCCCCGTCAGCAACATAATTGTATCCAGCATCAATGCACCAGGAATCATGGTTGATGGCAATACAAAGTTGATTGGGTAATGTGACCACCAGTAAAAGCCCCAGTAGCGGGTCAGCCATTCACCGACCAACAGGCATACGATACACAGTGTCGCGCCAAATGGCAGGCGATAGTTTACCCATAGGTAATACATCAGCGCTGCACAGTACATGATCCCTACAATCGGGGTAACAACCGGCCACCATTGACGGTCTTTCCAGTCAAGCCAGAAATCCCAGTCTCCTGCCAGTAACATAAAGTGCATGTGATATGTTCCGACCAGAAGAATACAGAGAATTGGAAAATAAACTGCATCGATATATCTGGACATCTTCACTGCTTCCGGCGGCATCTTTGCCGCTGCTATAATTTCGTCTGTTCTACTCACTAGACCCTCCCTTCTTTCTTTTCGTGTGATATTAAATATGAAAACTTGACGATTTGCCTTTACTTCCTCTGCCGATAGCCATCGTCAGCCTAAGCTTCGTTTCCATTACTGCAACTCTTTCTCTTTCTCTTTATCATCCCCCTATCCTATAAATGGTGGGGATGATAACTATAAGCCTGAATTAAGGAACAATTCGGTTATTGAGAATTTCTTTGCTTGAGTTATTCCAGATAACGTCGGTCAGGTTCGAGTAACGGGTGATGATCTGTGCTGCAATACCACCTGAGAATAACCCTGCCCAGCCCAGAATCACAAAGCCCCAGTGCAATGGTGCACTGAACAATTCTTCCATGAACCAGAATGCATGACCCCATTCGTTCAAGCCTACGTTTGGCAGAATCATCAATGGACCTGCAATTGCCATCACCAACGGGAACGATGTGCCGCGGCTGTACAGTGGCAGACGGGTCATCGCGTACAGGTATGAAGCTACGCCACATACGATGTACATCGGGAATGAACCGTAAAACACTACCACGTGACTTGGCGTAAAGCTGGTGTCACGAATAATCACTTGGTGCCATGAGGCATCTTGTTCAGTGAAAAAGCTGCCGCCCCAGTAAACACCAAACAAATAAACACCCAGCCACATCAAGAAGTAGAAATAACGTTTGATCTCTAATTTCGGATCAAGGTTATCTAATTGTTCTTTCGTGTCACGGGTCTTCAGTATCCAGCCCCAGGTAATCAGCGCAAATAAAGGCATCAGCGTCATGTGTACTCGCCACAGTCCCATCCACACTTTGTCAAATTCCGGTTCCATCGAGTCCATACCGTGTGAGTATGCAAATGTCCTTTGGTACCAGATCCAAAATATCGCTACCAGCAGCATCGTTAGCATGCCCAGTTTGTAGTACTTCGAATCGTACCACAACGACATGTCGTAGCTTGCGCTCGAACTTGCGCTAGTTGTGCCGTATGTTGTTGCCATGTTCTTACCTCCTAACTGTTAATCAAATGCTTCTCTCATTCCTACTACTGCTTAATACTAATTAATTAGTACTGCTTTGATATATTTTGGCAGTTAAATTAGCCTAGTTTTCTCCCCTAATTTAACTACACTTCTCAGGCTAGTCGACCTTGACCCTTAAAGTCAAGTCATTTGTCATAAATAACACTCCGCCCCTCAAGGAATTTTTACGACTATCCAGCACTTTTCCCTTT
>NZ_QJJP01000066.1 GCF_003201565.1 Nitrosomonas sp. Nm84
AAAAATCAGATGCGCAAAACCAAGAGGTTAAATCCCTCTTCTTATTAATCTAACTGGTACACTTTTCGCGCGCTATTTGGTACCTTTTTACTCCGCCATTGACAGTGGAGAAACTTTCTATAAACTTTTCATTCCCGTGATCAAAATCATGGCAATATCGCCAGTTTCAAATTAAGAAAACTTTTATTGACAAATTTCACCACAAATCATGTTAGCCGATGATCCAGAAAAGAGAAAACATGTCATTCAATTCAATGTTATTAGCTGCCCTTTTCAAGCCAAGCGCCCTGAGTATGATACTGATCGCTTGCTTGCTTACACATAGCGATCTTGGAGCTGCTGAGTGCGGTATCTTAAAAATGCAAAAACATCGAAGCTCAGGAGTAAATGTAGTTAATAACTATTGCACCGATGACAGCGCGTTATCATTAAATACGATCCTTCAGATTCCAGCAGGCGCAAGACTTTGGCTTGAGTCGACAAATGTCACTCAAAATTCTGAGAATTTTCAAATCATCTGCCAGAATAAATCAATTGCACCGGTCAGTATCAAAATTGATCGTGCGGTTTTACCTTGGATTAACCCTGAAAATAATAGTCACTGCAATAGCTGGACCAATGATCGCCTAGAGTGCCAAGAGCTAAATAGTGAAATAAAAACATTGCTTTGCGCAATTGCACAAATCAAAAAATCACCCGTAAGTGAAATGATGCAGCGCAAAACGTCACTCACGTTACGAGGGCTTATTTACAAAAAAAATAACGCCCCTTTCTCTGATGGTGTTCAAACTGGAACTAATCAATGGAAAGCTGATTTAGAACCAGAAATTAATCTTTGCCGCAAGGTATTCCAAGTTGATGACCCTATAACTATTAATTGGAAAATCAGAACCGATGGAAAGATTACTGATACATCCATTACAGAAACCAATATTGATAATCAATTTACTGAGTGCGCTATCGAAGTAATCAAAAACTTCAGTTTTCCTATCTTTGAAAAAGATATTCCAGTTATCCTTCTCTTTGATTGAAAATGCGAACTATCCCATGGATAGCAAGTAAATGGTTATTTTTGTTTATTTTCAATGCGACCATACTGGGAAGCAGCCTGGATTACTTTCTAGGTAACAAAATAGATTATTGGATCCATGATATTGCAGTGGTCTTGCAGGCGAGAACCGAGTGGAACTTCACAGGTATCGTAGTATTGGATACTGGCATTCCCATCCAGGTTAGCCGAAAGCAAGCATTACCTTTATTTGCCAAAGCAACTGAAAATCTCATTGCTGCGGGAGCAAAGGGTATCTACTTGGATGCCAATCTCACCAAGGAAAACGAAGGCATCATGCCGTATGCCATATGCGTAGAAGACAATGGCGAAATACGCTGGTCACAACCTAACTGCCTGGTTTCTGGGAATCAGTGCCAGTTGACTAACAGTGCAGTTGGTAATGCCCCTCTTTCTATGTCGAGTGAAGTATTTTCTTATTTTAGGGTAGCTCCATATCTTGAAAACCAAGCCGGTCTGCCAGATTTTCTTTTGTACGATTGGGAAAATGAAGCTTTTATTCCTAACTCCGGTTTAGTAGCATTAAATAGATTAATTACAAAAAATACACCCATTGCACGTTGGATGGATTTATCTCATGAACATGCCAATGTCATCATGGCCCAATTCATTGATGCAGAACATGTGATAAAGACACTCAATGAGCAACCGCAAGAGAGGTGTGATCAGAATTTACCGTGCCGCAGAATCCGATTTAGCCACCCTCAGTATGCGGCTCAGCTCTCAACCAGGTTACCAATTATTCCGGTGAGTCAACTAGCAAACTGTGATCGGCAGATGGCAATAGAAGCAGCCGCTTTGCTAAAAGACCGCATCGCCATTCTACAATTGACTACACCGACAGAATTAACCGATGCCGTGATCACCCCGATGACCACTGCACTGTTCGGGCCTTACATGCTAACTCCTGGGACTCAGTATTTGGTGGATTCAATCGAGACGCTTCTAAGTGACGACCACCCACGCGAACCAAACATATTCGTTAAGCTACTGCTCTTTATTTGCGCTGCCATATTCGGCGTATTGGCCAGTACCTATTTAAAACAACTCAGCTTACTCTGGGGAGTGGGAATTCTGCTCCTTGGAACCCTGATTGCACTTTGCAGCCTAATGCCAACTCTGCAACTCTGGCCGGTTACGGTGACTATGCTGACGTTTATAACCGCTGTAATGCAGACCATTGCGTTGCATCTCATGATTGGATTTAAAGAGGGTCAACTGATTCTTCAGTATGTGCCCAAACAAGTGCACAATTTAATCTTTTCGCTCAGCTCTAATGAGTTTTTTAAGAACCAACGCTACCAAGCAATCGTGCTGATGAGCGATTTGAGAGGTTACACCTCGATTACGGGGATGTTGAAAGAACCTATGCATATTTTAAATTTGATGAATGATTATTTAGACCAGACCACCTTGGTTTTGCAAGATAAATATGAGGGCTGGTTAGAAACTTATATAGGTGACATGGTTTGTTATTATTGGCCTTATAAAGAATTCAATGAAACAGATGCTTACCGAAACGCCTTGCTTGGTGCAATTGAACTTTCCCAATTGCAAAAAAGATTCTTCTCGGAACTGCTAGAAAACTATAAAAATACTTTCGAGCAAACTTTATTGCAAAGCATGCAGCAAATTTTGAGTGCAGGTATCGGACTTTCTTCTGGGTCGGTGGTTATGGGTGATCTTGGCCCAAAAAGAGGAGTCAGGAAATTTGGTATTTTGGGAGATCCAATGAATCTGACCGCCCGCATAGAAAGTTTGACGCGCCACTTTAATACCGAGATCATTATCACGGAAGATTTTGTAGTGACGACTCAGCGACTCGGCTTGCCTACTCGCCGCTTAGGTTATTATTGCGTAAAGGGGCGAAAAGAGACGGTGTTGCTTTACGCATTAGGCGCTCAAGATGACCCACGTTTCCAACCGGATTTGATGGTTGCATGGGAAAGCTGGTTAACCGCACTAGAAAAGGAAGCAATTACAGAAAATATTTCTTGCCCTCATATTTTCAGGAAAGATCAGGCGACACTGATAGAATGGCACGCGCAAGGCTTGTTAAAAGAAGGCATTTGGTATTTAGAAGAAAAATAACCGCCTTACCTAACTGTTGCCTTTAATACAATAATAAACCAACGACAATTTAATGTCTTCTAAAGTATCGAAAGCAACACGAATACAGGGCTCAACCAGATCAAAATCAAACATAAACCCCGATTACTAAGTGACAACGGTCCAAGTTATATTTCAAGTGAGTTGGCCCATTACCTTG
>NZ_QJJP01000067.1 GCF_003201565.1 Nitrosomonas sp. Nm84
TATAATCGAGGCCAATCTATTTTGAATGAACGTGAAAAAATAAAACGGCGAACCTTAGCTCTGCGACGCCAAATGTTTTATGCTAAACAAGCAACAAACTCAAATCTGATGAGCTAATGCGTCTCTTAATTCAGCCACCCATTAGTCCACATTGCTTTGACGACGTACAGGAGATACCGAAAATCCTGCAACACGGGATGAATTAGAAAAAATCATCACAAGAGTAAACGCTAAAATGTCGCCCGCTGTCCAGACTCAGCACAAAGAATTGAATGACACCGGACCTGATGCAATTATCGCAGTGAAAAACTTAACAGCAGACGAGCTATTTGGTTCTTACGAACCCAATGCGCCAAAAATCCAGGCAGATTTTAAAATCGCACATGACGAGCCGTACGGCTCGTCGGCAACTTCATTGCCGACGATTATTCCTAAATTTACATAAAATGTATCGACACCTTGCTAGCAAGCATTTATATAATTTAGTTGAAAATCTATCTAGGAGTGCGGCTTAAGCCTTCTGCGCTATCCAGTAAGTATGCCTTCCACAAGCGGGATCGGATTGCATATGTTTAAGAATGGCAAATCCATGCTTTTCTAGCAGAATACGGTATTCCATTTACTTGGTCAATTTAATTAGAGCGAAGGCTCATTTTTCCTCAATTTTACAAGAATCCTATGTACTCTTATGATTCTTAACAGCCAGTGCTGCAGCATAGTAATCAGGCACATCAATTAACCAGGCCTTTGTATCTGACCAATCCAAATGATCACTTTGAACCATATAACTTTTACCACCAAGCGGCAAAACAGAAATAGCTTGCAAATATTCTGAAATCCCCACACCCAATGCCTTTAACACAGATTCTTTTACAACCCAGCGTTTAATAAAATCTTCATTTGTCATCAATTCGGATTGCCGCTCTAAAGCAGTGAATACATATTCAGTCAAAGCACTGACATCTAATCGGCGATTACAGTCTTCGATATCTACTCCAACCTGCCCATTGGTTGAAATGGCTATCAATGCAAATTGACCGGCATGAGAAACATTGAACTCAATACCTGTACCACCGTGTAAATAAGGCTTGCCGTGATGATTCGTAGCAAAGTGCAGTTGATTCGGAAGCATTGCTACCTTTTCTGCGAGTATCCTCCTTAAAGCTGCGCGCGTTGCAGTTGAACGCACTTGGTCTGCAAGCGTATGAAAGCGCAGTGCATGAGCACGTTCAGACTTGTTTAGTAGTAAAAAATCCGAGTTCGATATGGGTGCCCGCAAATTTAGCTCAAGCAGCCACACTTCAATGCCAGCGGGGACTGTGTTCGGCAAGGATAATCGTTGAACATTATTCACAATGAAGTCAGGGAGAGTCTACAAAATAGTTTCTGATTCGAAATGTAATAAGCTATTAATTATTGTGATTCCACATGGAAGGCATAAGCTTTAGTAGTGTTTATACACTTCGGTAACAAAATGTACTAGCTGTCCATTTACCTACACCTAATAGTTGTGCTGGTCTCTGTAATGCTTGGAAAGCGGATGACCAGATTGCCCGCCAGGAATCCCTTGACTCAATGGATGAACATAATCAGCAATATTGACCTTACCCCATGTGAGCTCAGCTAGCTGATTGAGTTGTATATGTGCCTTTCAGTTCCTTTGCAGCTTGCTCAAGTACCGTTAGTAGAAATCCATCCCAATCTGAATATCGTATTTGCCCTTGATTTGGCAGCCGTTTTAAATTCTTCTCGCACAATAAAGCCTGGGCCAGCGCTACGCAAAACTGAATCAGCATAGCCAAGCCCTGATTTTAGCATCCGCACAACCATCCCATTAGGTGGGATAATCACACACTCCCTGGAGCTCTGGTTGTTTTGAAAGCAAATTTAGTTCTACACTCAGCGCAACAAGAAATGGTGGTATCGCGACGCTTGATTGACAGATTGGCTGGAATGGGAAAAATAAAAAACCGCTTCAGGCGGTCCGCGGGTATTATTATCTTCAATTACTGGAGTTGTATTTTTGGTTTAAAACTTATATCCATAAATCTCTCTGGGTTCAGAATCAATTTTAGAGAAGTGAAAAATGGAAAGATTTATACCTAGTGTTCATACTTGGGCAGAAGAAAGAAATATTATAAATGGCTCAAACCTAGATAAAGAAACATTAAAGTTAGTATCTAACTGTGGAAAATTAATCAATTTTTTAGACAATGGTGAAGTTTGTACTAATGCGATTGGACACTGCTTGATACAAATGATAATTATCTGTCAGATGCAAAACATAACTTTTGATGCGTGTTTAAAACTTACCAAAGTAATAAAGGATAAACGGGTTGCAGATCCAAAAATTGCTGCACTATTGGTTTTTAAAAATATAGGCCAATTAGCCGAAAATGTTTCAACAAGAAAAGTTATTAAGGCTGATATTGGCTATTTGCTTATTTATTTAACCTCCATAACAACTAGTCTTCGACTGTCGATGAAAGAATGCGTTGAAAGCTCTTTCAACGAAATCAAAGACTCAAAAGAGATCATGTTTGATGGCATTATGATAGATGAGACTCATGAAAAATATCCAATCGCACTTGCTATTTTAAAATCGAGAAAATAATTCCGCGATTTTTGTTTTTAAGATTTATTCTCCGCATTTGTCCGATTAGCAACGTATTGAGAAAAATTATCTCCTATTTTTTTGACTCATCCGTTTGCGACGCATTACCTGGTTTATCATTTGAATCAATTCTGGCAGGAGAATTCAAACTCTCGCTTGTGTAGGAAGAATCATAAGAAGGATCATAAGAAGGATCATAAGAAGGTCCCGGAGATGTTCCCGATGGCTGGAGAGGTTGATTTCTGTTGTTTTCCTGTAACCTTTTCTCCTCCTGTTTCCTTAAATCATCTCCATAATCGGCTATTACTATCGTTGTAGGCGACATAACGATCGCAGAAACAATAGCTATCAATGTTTTTTTCATAATAATTACTCCTTGAAGATGAGATTGCCATCAGTTAAATTGTACTAGCGCGGACCTGAGGTATGCTGATTTTCATGGAGTCCAAAGTTTCATAAAATGAAGACATGAGATGGAGGATGAAGATGGAATTACCGCGCGCACAATATTGTAATGCTTCACAAAAACCGGACAGTGTACGTCGTCAAAGCAATGTGGACTAATGGGTGGCTGAATTAAGAGACGCATTAGCTCATCAGATTCGAGTTTGTTGCTTGTTTAGCATAAAACATTTGGCGTCGCAGAGCTAAGGTTCGCCGTTTTATTTTTTCACGTTCATTCAAAATAGATTGTCCTCGATTATA
>NZ_QJJP01000068.1 GCF_003201565.1 Nitrosomonas sp. Nm84
CCTGTCATTCATCGCTCCTTTTTAAAGTAACGATGAACTAAAACACTCTCTTAGGCAATCACGCTATTTTGTCCAATTTGCGCTGACGGGATACACCCGGTAATTTTTGCATGTTGATTAACAACGAAGAGGTATATCTGCACGCCTATGGCAGCGTATGTGATGCAAAACAAGGCTTAGAGAAATATTTCATGTTCTACAACCAAAACAGACCTTACACCGCGTTTGACGACAAAACACCAAATGAGTTCTACTTCGATAACCTGCTTGCAATGTAAAAAGCAGGATAGGCATTAACGTAAGATTTCCATTTAAGAAATGCAAAAAACTGTCCAATCAAGTGAGGCCACTTCTCTCAAAGATTGGAGGCCTGCATTAAACAGGTTTACTATTCAACTTAACCACTATTAAACACCATTTACACAAAATTATTTGCACTCCAGGATAGAATAACATATTGTTAATCTTTATTTTTGTTACTGATTACTGGAGAAACAAACAAAGCAGGTAATGGCCTATTGGATTGTTTGTGCCTTTTATGAGGTGCAATTCCTGGCTGATTTAATTCATGTTGTCCCACAAGATCAATATGCGCATCCGATAAACTAGCTACATAAGGTTGTGTAAATAATGGATCTTCATTCTTTTCTTTACACTTTGTATTTTTCCAAAGTATCTCATTATTAATACGGATCACTGCTGTCTTACTGCGTTTTAAAGAAGAGATCTTTTTCTTAATATGTTTAGGATTTTCTTCTTCAATTGAAATATTATTATTTAAAGTTTGCAATTGTTGTTTTTTTAATTCAAATCCATTTATCTCTTCTATCTTAACTTTAGTTTTGAGTAGTTTTTCTACACCTATTAATAGCTTATCTTCTTCTTTGCTTACCAAAGAAATCGCAAATCCTTTGGCTCCCGCACGCCCCGTTCGACCAATACGATGTATATAATCCTCCGGATTATTAGGTAGCTCAAAGTTAATTACATGAGTTAATTCCTCAATATCAAGACCTCGTGCCGCTACATCTGTAGCTACAAGCACTCGAATCAGACCTTGCTTAAAACTATCCAATGCCTGAGTACGCTGTAACTGATTTCTATCTCCATGTATCGCCGCGCTTGAAATATCATATTGATTTAATCGCTGCGCCAAGCGATCTGCACTTTGTTTTGTTCGTGTAAAAACCAATACCTGTTGCAAGTCATCCTGTTTAATCAAGAAGACCAGCAATTCTTGTTTTCTTGTAGATTCAATTGGATGAACAACATGCGTTACTAATTCGCTTACTGAATTTTGTTTTGCAACTTCAATTAGTTTTGGATTCTTCAATATTTTACTTGCAAGTCTCTTAATCTCTTCCGAGAAGGTAGCTGAGAACATCAAATTCTGACGCTGCTCAGGTAATAACTGAATAATTTGCTTTATATCAGGTAAAAATCCCATGTCTAACATTCGATCGGCTTCATCTAGAATCAATATTTCAACCTTGGTAAGTACTAAAGTCTTTTGCTGAAGATGATCTAATAAGCGGCCGGGAGTTGCTACCAGAATTTCTATACCAAAACGAACAGCCTCAATTTGAGCGTCGATATTTACTCCACCGTATACAACAGTTGATCTAAGCGACAAATATTTTCCATATGTCTTAACACTTTCATATACTTGTACAGCAAGCTCTCTGGTCGGAACTAAAATTAATGCGCGAATCGGGTGTTTAGCTGGTGACATACTATTATTCGCATGAATCTCCAACCTCCGCAACATCGGCAGAGTAAAACCTGCTGTTTTACCTGTACCCGTCTGGGCTCCACCCATTACATCACCACCTTCTAGTATTATTGGTATTGCTTGTTCTTGAATCGGTGTTGGTTTTGTATATCCCTGATCAGAGATAGCACGCAATAGATCGGTTGATAAACCGAGCTGTTCAAAGGACATATTCTTACTACTCCTACTAAGTTATCCGTTTAAGTTAAATCACCTTCGGCAAAGCCGGAGGCTTATATTTGTTAGTCCCTCAAAGGGACGAAAGCTGGTCATAATGTCGTCCCCTTCTCTTGATTACGTATGTATTCCCTAGCCATCTCTCCATTCAATCCGATTGTTGATACAAAATAACCCCGTGCCCAGAAATTCTCACCCGTAAAGTTTTTTGCTTTTCCCGTAAATCGTCGCGCTATCGATAGCGCGCCCTTCCCCTTGATCTAGCATCAAATGCCCTTCCAATATTTCGCACCCCTTTTGTTGTACCAAATCATGCAGCACTTTCCCCAGATGCTTACGTATCGCTCCAAATATCATCTTCTTTCGTTTCTTCGAAATAAATACTACGCGATACTTACAATCCCATGTCGTATGCGTCAGTCTCTGGTAACCTTTCATTTTATTCTTCTAACTTTTGGTCAGGCAAAAGAATCAAGGTAACCGTTTCTCTCGGTCAAACCTTTATCAGTCCCCTCCGCATAACCGGGGGATTCCTTATTTATTACGCTCGCAATGCGACATACATGCTTGCATCTATTAATAACTATAGCTAAATTCCTTTGATTTCTATAATTTATTAAATAATAAGAATCATATTATGCAATCTCAACAAACAAAAGAACCCGTACAAAATATTTTGTACGGGTTCTTTTTTGATCACTCTATCAGAGGCGAATTCAAGCGACGATCTGCTTTCAACGATTACTCTTCATCCTCTTCTTCATCGTCATCTTCGCTTTGAGTTTCGCTTTCTACCGCTCCACTCCCACCACCTTCATCCTCGTCTTCTTCGTCTTCCTCTTCATCATCTCCACCATCGCTATCTTCTTCCTTCAGCAGTACCATCTTGCCCGCCGCCAGACTCGCATTCAGGTCTG
Organism: Nitrosomonas sp. Nm84; assembly: GCF_003201565.1. Classification (GTDB taxonomy): domain Bacteria; phylum Pseudomonadota; class Gammaproteobacteria; order Burkholderiales; family Nitrosomonadaceae; genus Nitrosomonas. The sequence continues at coordinate 2,866 of NZ_QJJP01000068.1, forward strand.
TCTTCGCTACCTCTTCATGTACCAGATTCTGATGACAGTCTATACAGGTCGCACCCTCCGTCTTCAACTTCTTATGCGCTTCCTGAGCATCCGCTCCAGGTGGATTCGGGTCCTGATGACAGTCACGACAGGTCACACTATCCCATTT
>NZ_QJJP01000069.1 GCF_003201565.1 Nitrosomonas sp. Nm84
AGGATGATCCAGAGGTCTAGCCAGATGGACCAGTTTTTGAGGTAATACAGATCGTGTTCGATGCGCCCTTTCATTTTTTCCAGTGCTTCGGTTTCTCCGCGCCATCCATTGACTTGGGCCCAGCCGGTGATGCCTGGTTTTGCTTTGTGGCGCAACATGTAGCCTTTGATTAATTTGCGGTAGAGCTCATTGTGAGCCACGGCATGTGGACGCGGGCCGACGATGCTCATGCGTCCTTGCAGTACGTTGATGAATTGCGGTAGTTCATCGAGTGATGTGCGGCGTAGAAAGCCACCAATTTTAGTGAAGCGCTGATCATCTTTTTTTGCCTGCACAATGTTTGCGCCATCTTCAACGACAGTCATAGAGCGGAACTTGTATACAATAATTTCTTCGCCGTTCAGGCCGTAGCGGCGCTGTTTGAAGATGATCGGACCTGGCGAGGTGAATTTTACCGCTAAAGCAATGCCCAGCATGAGTGGCGACAGTAAGATCAGTACCAGCAAGGCAATCACAAAATCGCTGATATTTTTGACGACACCGTCAACACCGATGAATGGCGATTCATTCATGGCCACGACCGGAGCATCGCCAATGTACTCAAACCGGGCTTGCATCAAGTCGAAAATGTAAATATCCGGCAGAAAATAGATGGAAGCGGTGGTGTCCGGCAGCTCATCCATGAGCTTCTGAATGCGTGGTTGTGAGGACATGGGTAAGCTGATGAACACCAATTCAATATTATGTTTGTGAATGTAGGGAATGACATCCGCTAGCCCCCCTAAATGGGCTCCGAAGCTATTGCCGACGACACTGGAGACTCTAGCATTATCACGCTCATCGAAAAAACCACGGTAATTGATGAGCAGAAATGGAATCTCTTCAGTATGTTGAATGAATTCCAAGCTGGTTTCGTTGGCACCGATCACGATGGTTGGGCGCGAATGACCTTTTGTATACAAGCTGGTGATGATACTGCGTGCGATGATATGGCTTGCAATCAATATCAATGGCGTGACAATAAACCAAGTCAACAGCACCTGTTTGGAAAATTGATCATGAAATTTTGTGGCGTACCCTAGAAATAGCAGAATGGCCACAATGATCAACCAGCCTATCATGGTATCGCGCATATGCGCCAACAATCGGCCTTTGCGCCAATTGCGATAAATGAAAGTGCGCTCGTAGATGTATGAGGAAATGAAAAAGGTGATAATGACTAAGATGAGATAGTAACTAGTAAAATCTTCATCATATAGCCACGTTGTCAGTATCAACATGCTCCATATGATGAAAGGATCCAGCAAATGCTTGAAGAAGGCGACGATAGGTAAATCGTTTGTGGTCATCGTTGTCCGTAAATATATTGTAGATTAGCGGTGACGCCATTGGCATTAAATCCGCCTGACTCAGCATCCGTACTGAAATCGGAATGATAAATCGAAGTACTGAGTTGTAACCCAGGATAAGGATTATAGTTGAGCTTTAAAGCGGCATTACGGAATGTATTCTTCCTGCTTATTAATCGTGCTATTTGTGGGTCGGTAATAATTGTAAAGCGATCAAAGTTACGTGTTTCATAAGAGAAATCTCCCTCCAGTCTTATTTTCTGGGTGATGTTCCAGGAAGGAACAATGCTTACACCGGTATTCTGGCTAAAGTTAGCGGTGAGATTATTCATGGATGAAGTCAGACGCCAGCCGTTGATGGTGAATCCAAGTTTGGCAGTAGGTTGCCAATGATAGGTGGCGCGACCGTTGAATCCACTGAAATCACGTTGCTGGAAGCTGTTATTGTGGCGGTCTATCCAGCCTGCAGTACCTTGAAACTGGGATTTTTCGGATACTGCCCAATTGACTTTAGCCAATACTTCTTTCTGATCGTAGCCGTTGCTGGCGAGTGAGCCGTTTGCGTCTAAAAAAAGCGTGCCATCAGCATTTCGAACAGGATTGGTAAAATCTCCCAGTATGTCGCGAAAAAGTACGCCTAAAGTATTTTTACTCGGAGTCAGGTAATCAATGCCGCCCTCGAAGCGGTTTTCAACGCGATTCAGATTATCCGCTCTGGGACTGTTTCCCGTATCAAGGCTATAGCGAGTATATTCGCCAACTAAACGCCAGCTTGGATGAAAGTGCCACGCACCGTTGAAGAACTGTGTTTGTTCGGTACGTATGATTTTAAGGCCCGGCTGAAATATGAAGGGCATCAGTGATTGTACATAGGTTGCTCCCATATTGCCTTCCAGCCGGTTGCCTAAGAACCAGTTCCATTTACCATTGGTGCCTTTCACATCGTTATCCATCGAACTGAATCTATCAAATTTCGTGTAAGTCCAATTGAAATCGGCGGTAAATCGTTGCCGACTGATTTCTTTCTCAAACATGATTCCGCCGGTCATGCGATTAGTAACGTCAGCGAGCTTACCTTCGGAAATCAGACGTCGGATACGCTCATCCGTAATATTCGTCGGGTCAAGATTGTCGCGTATGCGCATCATATTGTCGTCAGCAGTAACGGTGTAATTGAAATAGGGCTTAAACATTTTGCTAAGTTCAGCGGCTTTGCTAAGCTCAGCAGCCGAAGCAACGTGACTGAAAAAAAGCAGCGATAAAGCGCCGGAGATAAAAAGGCACAGCCGGCATCGATGTCGTCGTAAAAAATAAATCATCCGACGAGTAATCAACGAATTGATGCTAGTAAGTGTAACTTCCATGAAGTGATATTTCATTAACTTGAGATTCTCAGGGTTTCTAATAGCTATGTATCAATACAATAGCCACAGTATTCGGCAGATTTGATCTTTTTCATAACATGTTCTCATAAAATTATTTTAAACAACACTTTTTCCAAATGAAAAAACCTCTCTACAGCAATAATTACATATCTTGTCGCTATTTTTACAA
>NZ_QJJP01000070.1 GCF_003201565.1 Nitrosomonas sp. Nm84
TAATTTTTCAATCGATTATCACCGTGTTTGACAATTGAGCCAGCTTTCAGTACATTCAAAACTTATGGAAAAGGTGGTTTATTTTTCCTATACCCTCGAGCAGATCGAGCAAACGCTTTTCCTCACGCTCGGTCTGCACAATGCGGGCTTTCTGCTCGGCGAGTTGCGCCTTTGCTTGCGCCAAGGCATTTTGGTAGGGAACGGGATCAATCAGAAACATCGGCTGGCCCGCTTTTACCGCGGCGCCCTCATCGTACAGGCGTCTGAGCAGAATGCCGCCCACCCTCGGCCGTATCTCGACTTCCTTGGCACCTTCGGTTTGCGCAACCGCTTCGGCGCTGATTGGCACGCTGGTAGGCTGCACCTCGATCATACTGACAGGAAGAGCCGTGCCGCCAGCAGGCAACCCGGCAGCCTGATCATTTTTGCCGCACGCCATCAACGCCATGCTTATAATCAGTGCAAGGGATAATTTTGGGCCCATAACCAGTAGTAAATCGTGAACTTTATTCTTGGAATTGACATCTGCCATTTTTTATTTAACTCCAGCGCCTCGCTGATCTGGCGTGTTAAGTGTTTGGTCGGGCTGCCCATTAGCCAGCTCTGCCGGGTCTGACCATCAGAACAAGCTCGGCGACAAGCGCGTACCAACGCTCACATGTTCCTGCTGAACCACCGTGCAAATCGCAGCACTCATCGCTGCTTCGAATTGCGTGAGTGCAGCGGCGATCAAAGTACGGATAGCCCGGTTGTGCACGATCAATAACCGATGCTCGTACAACCATCGCCTGGCACGAACAAGGGGTCTGGGGAGCAATGGAACAGTGAACCGACTTAGGGGGATCAGCTGAGTTCTTGGGCGAGTCCGATGAGAAGCCCTTCAGGCCCGCGGATGTAGCAGAGCCGATACGCGTCTTTATACTGCACTACTCCGCCTAAGAGCTGCACGCCGCGCTTGCGGAGCCTTTTCTTGCCTCACCTTTATAATCAGTAAGCATGCCAAGTACGATGACAACAACACCCATGGCGATATAAAAATTTCTCGCGATATCTTCATTGGCAAAGCCAAAGATAAAGGGTAAAGCAATGAGGGAAGGTCCGACCAGGCGCTCAATCCAACCATGAATGGCAAATGGAATTAGCCTGAATATGCCAAAGGGAAAATCAGAAGTCAGCGTTACTATCAAATGGACTGCAGCCAGACTATAAGCCAGCATGGCCGGCAACTGACTTAATCCTAATAACGCAGGCGCGAGTAAAAAAATAACGACCGTCAGAAAATCAAAATACCCGTGTATACGTGGTGAAATTACTTTCATGATATTCCCCTGTATTAAGTTGTGGTCACTCCATAGTCACCACGTTCAGTACATTAATACGGTTCTATCACTTAGGTCTGTTATCTAAAAAACACTGTCTTAAATTAATGTTTGATGTGGCAAGGGGCTATCTTGCAATTAATGATTGAAACTGTGAAATTACTTGATTTCAAGCTTGATCTGCTTTAGGAAAACCGGACCAGACAGGAAGTGAGTTTTTTCGGCAAACTTGACCTTAAAGGAGGGCTGTTGCCATGAAAAAGAAGCGGTTTTCAGTAGAGCAGATCGTAGCGGTATTGAAGCAATGCCGGTGGCCGATCTGATCCGGCAGGTGGGGATATTCGGAACAGACGTTTTGCCGCTGGAAGAAGCAGGTACGTGGGGATGCAGTCCGGATCAGGTGCGAGAGCTCAAGCAACTGCAGGAAGAGAATGGACGGCTCAAGAAGCTGGTTGCCGAGCTGAGCCTGGACAAGGCAATTCTGCAGGACGTTGCATCAAAAAAGTGGCCCGGCCCGCGCTGAGACGTGCCTGCCGAATTTGCACACCGGGCGAGCCTTCCAAGCCCTACCCCGTTTAGCCAACGCCGAAAACTAACTCTCGGAATGGTCCTGAAAACCCAAGCGGATCAAGCTAATCAAGTATTCACACGGATTATGGTTGCATAAAATCAACCACTTCTAAGCAAATTTGGAATTTGTCGGTTAATCGCCACATCGATAATTAGCGAAGAGCACTTAATGCCGCATCATTTATACAAATCTGGTCACGTGTATAGCCAAGCATTCCACGGTTCCTGAAATCATTCAAAATGGTGCTTACCACCGAACGACTTGCTCCAACCAAATCTGCCACTTCCTGTTGAGTTAAATGAATTTCCAATGCATACCCATGAGTACATCCTATTCCAAACATCTCAGCTAATTCTAATAAAGTAGCTATAACACGCATTTCAACGGGTTGTGTCAGGGTAGTGCGTAGCTTACGCTCGACCTTCTGTTTTCGGGTATATATGTTCTCAAAAACATACCATGCCAGTTCTGGTTGATGAGCCATCATGGCCTTGAAATCGTTGCATGCTATGCTATAGAAATTAACTTCACCCAGTGCTTGAGCAGTTTCTTCTACTTCTTGGGGGATAGAATTATTCTGCAAACAACCAATGACGTCCCCCTTCTCAAAAAGAGCAAGAGTAATTTCAATCCCCTTCTCTGTTAAATGAGAGAGCTTGCCGATACCACTTTTTATCCAGAACAAATCGGAACACCGATCACCCTGGTGGTAAAGGAAAGCTTTATTCGGAATGTTGATTTCCCGAGCAGAAGGGTAATTCCTCAAATCACTCAAGGCCTAGCCCGAGAAGTCGATACTTTGAGAACGAAAACATTCGTTCTCAAAGATCATGTCGACGGCCACACCCCGCGCCCAATT
>NZ_QJJP01000071.1 GCF_003201565.1 Nitrosomonas sp. Nm84
ATCTGAAAAACCGTGCGCAACGATTCATGTCGTGTTATCAGCCCCTGAAAACTCGCCTGCAACGCTGCAACGTTCAAGTCCCCAAGCAAACGCAGTCCACCGCCCAAATGATACGCCGTGCTCTGCGGATCCAATTGCCATAAAAACCAGTGACGCTGCTGCGCATACGAAAGAATCGGATGGTTTTCCGAAGATTGTCGAACGATAGGCAGCAAAGAAAAATCGATTCCCCGCTCCTTCAGCGCCTTGAGAAATGTCTTTTGCTTATCGAGGGAGAGCGCGGAAAACCGCTCGGCAATATCCTGCTTATTCAGTTCCAATCAATTCTCCAATAAATCAAGTAATTCCGACATCTCCGACAATTCACCGCGCGCACTGGAAGCCAAGGAGTTCACCTGTATCATCGCAGCGATTTCATGCAGCACAGGATGCTCAAAATACATCCGCAGTGGCAATGCAACCGATCTGTTGCGCTGTAATTTCTGTTGCACTTGCAGAATCAATAGGGAATGCCCACCCAACTCAAAGAAATGATCATTCCGCCCCACTCGTTTCAGACTCAGCACTTCCATCCAGATCGCCGCCAGCGCTTCTTCTATCTCACCTTGCGGCGCTTCGTATTGTTCCACGCTGATAAACTCCGGTTCGGGCAGCAGTTTGCGGTCTACTTTGCCATTCGCATTCAGCGGCAGGCTCTCCAGCACGATGGTCGCCGATGGAATCATATAGCCGGGCAGGGATTTTCCCAATGCGCCACACAATTCAACCGTATCTATCTCATTTCCTGCATGACATGACACATAGGCAACAAGTCTTGCACTACCCGGCCCTTCTTTTGCCACCACCACTGCTTCTCTGATTCCCGGCTGTGACAGCAATTGTGTTTCGATTTCACCTAATTCGATGCGAAAACCTCTTACCTTGACTTGATGATCAAGCCGCCCCAGGTATTCAATCTGTCCATCCGATCGCCATCTCGCCAAATCCCCCGTGCGGTAGAGCCGTCCTCCGTTCCCATCAAACGGATTCGCCACGAATCGCTCCGCCGTCAGGCCCGGTCGGTTCAAATAACCGCGGGCAAGTCCTGCACCGCCAAGATACAATTCTCCCGCTACCCCTTGCGGCGTCGGGTTAAGGTCGGTATCCAGAATATAGGTTTGGGTAGCAGCTATCGGTTGCCCGATCGGAATATTACCGGATGCTTCATCACGACAAGTCCAATGGGTTACGTCGATAGCCGCTTCTGTCGGCCCATAGAGATTGTAAAGTTTGGCACTGGGAAGTTGCCTGAATACTGCTTCCTGCATTTCCCATTGCAGCGCTTCCCCACTACAAATAATTTGTCTCAAGCTGCTGCAGGCTGCAACATCGCCATCTGCCATAAAGGCCCGTAACATGGAGGGAACAAAATGCAACGTCGTTACTGCGTGCTGTTGAATCAGCGCAATCAACCGCGCGGCATCACGGTGATCACCCGGATTAGCGATAGCTAGGCGCGCACCAACCATTAATGGCCAGAAAAATTCCCAAACCGATACATCAAAGCTGAACGGTGTTTTTTGCAGCACAGTATCGTCATAGTTCAGGGGATAAGCTTCCTGCATCCAAACCAGCCGATTATGCAGCGCACTGTGACGATTACCGGCACCTTTAGGTTTCCCGGTGGAGCCGGAAGTGTAGATGATGTAAGCCAGATGCTCCCCGTGCAGGTTCACTGCCGGATTATTGTCCGGCCAGTCCATCAAATCCAGCGTGTCCAGTTCCACAACATGGCACCCTTCCGCATATGGAATCCGTTCCCTGACGTGGCTTTGCGTCAGCAATAGTTCAATCGCGCTGTCTGTCACCATGTGATCCAGCCGTTCCCGCGGATACGCCGGATCCAGCGGCACGTATGCGCCGCCCGCCTTGAGCGTCGCCAGCAGCCCAACCACCATGTCGATCGAGCGTTCCACCGCAATCCCCACCCGGCTCTCGGGTTTCACTCCCAAAGCCATCAATCGGTGCGCCAGCCGGTTCGCCCGGCTGTTCAGTTGCGCGTAACTGAGTGTCGTATCGCCAAATATAAGCGCGGCCGCATCAGGGCGTTCGACAACCTGCCGCTCGATCAAGCGATGCACCGGTTCTGTATCGGCATAGCGTCGTTTATTGAGCCCCCAATCTTTTAGCTGTTGCCATTCCGCGGTGCTTAGGAGCATGATGTCACCCACACACCGCGCCGGGGTTTCAGCCAGTTGTTCCAGCACTCTAAGATAGTGTTCGCTCAGTCGCTCAATCGTATCTGCTTCAAACAATTCAGCGGCGTAGGTGAAACGTGCGTCAATCTGCCCGCCCGGCCTCTCCACAGTATCCAGCGTCATTTCAAATTGCGCGCCGCGATCGCCGAGCTCATATTCTTCCACAGTCAGTCCGGGCAACTGCCCCAGGGCACGATAGTCCTCGCGCAGGTGATTGAACATGACTTGGAACAGCGGGTTCTGATGCAGATTGCGTTCCGGTTGCAGCGCTTCCACCAGTTGCTCAAATGGCAG
>NZ_QJJP01000072.1 GCF_003201565.1 Nitrosomonas sp. Nm84
TGTCAATCGGCGTGCAAAACTTACCGGGATTTTGGGTAAATCGGCGTTGAAAAGTTTCCACCCAGGATTGTTAAATATCCGACATTTAGTCGGAGAATTCTGGAGTGATAACAATGGATATTATTGCCGAAGTAAGAAGGCGTCATTTTGTTAGCAAGGAGAGTATCAGTTCAATAGCGCGTTCATTGGGGGTATCCCGCCCCACGGTGAGGAAGCATTTACAGACAGAAGCCGAACCGGTATATCAGCGTCAAATTCAAATTGCACCCAAACTGGGTGAATTCAAGGTGTTATTAACGAAATGGCTTGAAGCGGAAGCATTGCTACCCCAAAGGCAACGCCGTACAGCCGTGCGCTTATATGAAGGTTTGGTTGATGAGGGCTATACCGGTGCTTATGACAGCGTTAGGCGATTTGTTAAACAATGGAAGGCCAGTTACAAGAACACACCTTCCTTAAAGCAAGCCTTTGTTCCTTTGGCGTTTAAACCCGGTGAAGTCTGTCAATTTGACTGGAGCCAGGAAATCGTTGAGATAGGCGGTATAGAACAAATCATTAAAGCGGCCCATTTCCGTCTTGCATACAGCCGTAAAATGTTTGTAGTCGCTTATCTCAGAGAAGCACAGGAAATGGTGATGGATGCGCATGATAAAGCATTTGCGTTTTATGGCGGCGTGACCTTGCAGATGATTTATGACAATCCTAAAACGATTGTGGATACCGTTTTTGTGGGCAAAGGGCGACAGTTTAACCGACGGTTTATGGCATTGGCCAATCACTATTTGTTTGAACCGGTAGCTTGTACACCGGCAGCTGGATGGGAGAAAGGTCAAATTGAGAATCAAGTAGGAAATGTCAGAGAGTGGTTATTTACGCCACGCGTAAAATTCGAGACCCTGGATGATCTGAATCGTTGGTTAGAAAAGCGGTGCCAAGAGCTATCAAACAGAAAACACCCAGACTTTCCATCACAAACCATTGCTGAATGTTTTCAACAAGAACAACCACTTTTGAGGCAAATAACCACACCTTTCGCCGGTTACATTGAACACCTGCTGAAAGTTTCCAGAACCTGTCTGGTACGTGTAGACAGAAATCAATACAGTGTTCCCGCACAATGGTCAGGACAAGTGGTTTCAGTCAGAGTAACTGCCGATCATCTCGACATTGTGGCGGCGGGTAAGACGATTGCAACGCATCAACGCAGTTTCTTGCGCGATCAACTCATCTGCAATCCCTGGCATTATCTACCTGTACTGGAAAAGAAACCGGGCGCCATACGTCATGGCATTCCTTTTCAGGATTGGGAGCTGCCGGAAACGATTCGGCGCGTGCGTTCGATCCTGCAGCAACAGGATAAAAATGAACATGCCTTTGTTGATCTGTTGTTACTCACCCGTGAAGCTGGATTGGATGCGCTCGAGACAGCCTGCGAGTTGGTATTAGAATCAGGGATTGTAAATGCAAACGTACTACAGAATGCAGTCAGACGTTTGATTGAGCCTATTCGCCCCAAGACACTGAATGCCAGCGATAATTTACAGTTAATCACTGAGCCTCAAGCGGATTGTCAGCGTTATGATCGCCTATTGGAAAGCCATTATGTCCACTGATCTACTAACCCAGCTCAAAGCATTGCATTTGTATGGTATGGCAGAAGCATGGTCTGAGTTAAGAGCGGAAGTATCGCAGCGCAAGCAAACACAATCTCCCGAAATCATGCTGAGCCAGCTGATCAACGCCGAAATTGTAGATCGTCAAATGCGCAGCCTGAAATACCAGTTGAAAGTTGCAAGGTTTCCAATTCACCGGGATTTGGTGAAATTTGACTGGAATGAAACACTGCTCTCACGCCAGCAAATAGAGCAACTCGCAACTGCCGGTTTTATGGATGATGCACATAACCTCATTCTGGTCGGCGGCACGGGAACAGGTAAAACCCATTTGGCCACTGCACTCGGTATTGCAGCTATCCATCATGGAAAACGTATAAGGTTCTTCAACGCCGTTGATCTGGTCAATCTGTTGGAACAAGAAAAACAACTGAATAAAACTGGAAATCTAGCCAGAAGACTCATCCAGTTTGACGCAGTCATCCTGGATGAATTGGGATATTTGCCTTTCCCTGAATCCGGAGGCGCCTTGCTGTTCCATTTAATCAGCCAATTGTATGAGCGTACCTCGCTCATCATAACTACCAACTTAAAATTCAGTGAATGGGTTCAGGTTTTTGGTGATGCAAAAATGACCACCGCTCTATTAGATCGAATTACCCATCATTGTGACATCATCGAAACAGGGAATGATTCTTATCGATTCAAGCATCGTAAGAAGTGTATAAAAACCGATTAACCAACTATACCAGGTGGAAACTTTTCGACGCCGATTCCTGGAAAGTTTTCAATGCCGATTGACA
>NZ_QJJP01000073.1 GCF_003201565.1 Nitrosomonas sp. Nm84
ATCGTCTCGCTCGCCGATATTACAGCGGGTAACTTGGTCTTTACTCCCGTGGCTGGTGCAAACGGAACGGGATATGCCAGTTTCACATTCTCTGTTAGCGACAGCAACAACACCTATGATGCCGCACCCAACACCCTCACCGTCAATGTGATTTCCATCAATGATGCGCCCACGTTCGTTGTGCGGGACGGCATGGTGACCACCTCTCTCAGTGGCGGCGACGACGTGGCATATGGTGTGGTCGTCCAGCCGGACGGCAAGATTCTCGTTTCCGGCAGCGCCAACTCCGATACGGTATTAGCGCGGTACAATGCCGACGGGACGCTCGATATGAGTTTCGGGGGCGGCGATGGGATTGTGATCACGACATTGTCCACGGGGTGTGAAGGCCGGGGTGTGACACTGCAGTCAGATGGCAAGATTCTCGTCACGGGATTTGTGGGGACATCCGCGCATGTGGTGCGGTATAACGCCGACGGGACACTCGATACGAGTTTCGGGGGCGGCGATGGGGTCGCGACGTTCTTCATAGCCGGTCCTGGCAATAACACAGGTTATGCGGTGACGGTCCAGCCTGATGGACGAATCATCGTGGGCGGCTCGAATGACAACGGGAGTAGTTCGTCGAATTACATGCTGACGCGATTGCTGTCCGACGGGACGCCCGATCCCAGCTTCGGCACGGGGGGCTCTCTTATCACAGCACTTTCGGTTGCGCCGGAAGACGCCTATGCCATTACCCTACAACCGGACGGCAAGATTCTCCTTACCGGTAGGGCCTACTACACGGGGGATTACACCGTCGTGCGCTACCACAGCGATGGCTCGCTGGATACGAGTTTTGGCGGTGGCGACGGGGTGGCCAGCTACCTCTTGAATTTGGGTAGTGCGTACGCGGCGTCGGTGGTGCTCCAACCAGACGGCAAGATCATTCTCGCCGGGGCCGGCAGCGACATCGGGCTGTTGCGGTTGCATAGCGATGGCTCGCTGGATACGAGCTTCGGCGGTGGCGACGGCATCGTTACGCAATCGGTCTCGGCATCGGGCATTGATCTCGGCATTGCCCTGCTGCAATCGGACGGCAAGATCATTGTGGCTGGATCCGGCGGTGCAGGCGCGGCAAACGATGTGTTTGCCGCCATGCGGTTCAATGCCGATGGGACGCTTGATACCAGCTTTGGCACGGGCGGTCTCATCACGACGGCCGTGAGCGCGGACATGGAGTATGCGCGGGCGGCGACCTTGCAGGCCGATGGCAAGATCGTCGTTGTCGGCACGATGTACAATGGGTCGGATTATGACCAGGCAATTGTGCGCTATGCCACCGACGGCACCCTTGACCTCAGCTTCGGCATCATGATGAACACGCTCAATGGTACCCCGACTTATACGGAGAACGGCTCACCCGTCGTGCTGGATGCCGATGTGCAAATCGTCGATGCCGAACTTAGTACAGCTAACAGTTTCACTGGGGCCACGCTAACCCTGGCGCGCAACGGCGGGGCGAGCAGCGACGATGTGTTCAGCGCCAGCGGCACCTTGAGCTTGAGCAGCGGCAACGTCATCGTCAGTGGCACCAATATCGGAATCTACACGAATAGCAGCGGCACGCTGACCCTCACGTTTAACGACAACGCGACCAATACACTGGTGAACTCGGCGATGCGGCAGATCGCCTATAGCAACAGCAGTGACGCTCCGCCGGCCAGTGTCCAAATTAACTGGACCTTCAACGATGGCAATGCGGGTAGCCAAGGCCCTGGCGGAGCCTTGTCCGCCACTGGCAGCATGACGGTGAACATCACAGCCATCAATGATGCACCGACGGACTTGGCCCTATCGGCGAACACGGTGGCTGAGAATGCCGCCAATGGTACCTCGGTGGGTACGGTCAGTACCACTGATCCCGATAACGGTGATACCCAAAGCTATAGCCTGACCGACACTGCCGGCGGACGATTCGCGATCAACGGCAGCACGGGTCAGATTACGGTGGCCAATGGAGCGCTGCTGAACTACGAAGCAGCCACCAGCCATAGCGTGATCGTCAGAGTCACCGATTCCGGCGGGCTGACCTATGATGAAACCTTCACTATTAATCTGACTAACGTCAACGAGGCTCCCACCGGAGCTGATGCCACCGTCACGATCAACGAAGACGCCTCCCATACGACGACCGCGGCAAACTTCGGTTTTAGCGATATCGATGCGGGCGATAGCTTGAGCGCCGTGCGCATCGACACATTGCCCGGTGCCGGCAGCCTCACGCTCTCGGGTGTCGCGGTGACGGCGGGACAAATCGTCTCGCTCGCCGA
>NZ_QJJP01000074.1 GCF_003201565.1 Nitrosomonas sp. Nm84
GCATCGTAAGAAGTGTATAAAAACCGATTAACCAACTATACCAGGTGGAAACTTTTCGACGCCGATTCCTGGAAAGTTTTCAATGCCGATTGACATACGTCATAAGGAAAGATTGTTATGCAAACCGTTAAGCAAATTATTCAGGATATCGCTGCTCACCTGCCGGAACAAGCCACCTCCGACAATGCCATGTACGCTATCTATGTACGCCAAAAGCTAGAGCATTCGCTCGAAGCGGCGAAGGAAGGCAATATCACATCACAGGAAGAGATGGAAAAGCGATACCTAAGTGATTGATGCGCGTTGAATGGTCGAATCTTGCGCGTGATGATCTCGATGACCTAATACAGTATATTAGTCGCGATTCGTCATTTTATGCACGACGTTTCGGTGAGAAAATAATACTCGCCACACGACGATTAAGAGACTTTCCTGAGAGCGGACGCATTATTCCAGAAACCGAAGATCAAAAATACGGGAGATTATCGTACAGGGCTATCGCGTGATGTATCGTTTGGAAGCTGACCGCATTTTGATCCTCGCTATCATGCAGGCAGTCGGGACTTGACGGAAAAGGAGAAAAACCTTGGGAGGAAAGCTAGCAAGGCTAAATGAGAAATTCCGCTGCGCGACTACTACAGATCAATATAAGTTTTGATATATAAATCGATGACTTCCTCACGTTTTACATACAGCGACTCCAGATAATCTTTGTTAGAAACTCCCTTCGTTAAACAGATCCAAGTCCTAAAGTAATGAGGGAGGTCGTCAATAAACGTGATTATGGAATTATCTTCAAACACTACACCGCTTCGCGTTCGTGCAATGATCTTTCTATTTATTATAGCAAGTATTAATCTAATGAGGTGCTCATCTAATCTTAGATGAGATCGCCTGGGGATCGATCTCGTCCGGATTAGCGCCAATCCATTCATGCGCAAGTTGCCAAACAGTCTTGTAATCAGGGTTGTCATCGAGATACATAGCAATTCAATTAGGCGATTGGTCGATGTTGATTGACGGCTAGGAGTATGGGCACTTGAGATAAATATCTGCTCAATCTTTTGTTGCAAGAAAGGATCAATAAGAACTGTATATGTGAATCAATTGTGAATAATATGTAAAGTATTTGTGAATATAATGTGAACTTTTGGTTAAATTTGAATTCAAATAACTTATTAATCGTTTTTTCTGGAGAATAAAATGAGTAAAAAACATGTTAGCAGCTCAGTAATTTTATTTAGTTTTGTTTTACTGAGTGTATTAGCTTCAATCGGCTTGATTATGTTTGATGGAATGCATGTAGGGATATTATTTTTTGCAGGTTATTTAGTAGTGGCTGCAATTAGCAGCACTTTCAAGGATAAAAGATATTTCTCGCGCAGAGCTTTAGGCTGAATTAACATAAACTCTAAGGCCAATACTAATATTTAGTGTTGGTTTTTTTATTTAAGCCACATCCAAATCCCCATTGCTATCATCATCAAATTTTCTGAGGTATGTTGTCAAAAATGGAGTCCATAGGTTTAAGCGGCGAGTAGATTTGCATAGTACTGCTGCGAAAATTGTGCAGGCGATAAATATCCCAATTTTTCTTGCTTGCGCTGTCGGGATACACCGTCACTATGCAACGGCAAGAACTCTTTATGCAGCTCTGTATGGCAATATCGCTGCGCCTATTTTAATTGCATCTAAATAGTCTGCTCAATCCTGCATCATGCGTGCCCGTGGTTCAAGATACAGGGCATGGTTATAACTTGCTGATACCGCATCACGTTTGCTATGTGCCAGTTGCAATTCAATATGGTCATGGTCATAACCGCGTTCATGAAGGATCGTTGATGCTATCCCCCTGAAACCGTGGCCGGTCATGCGAGAGTGATAGCCTAGCCTAGCCGGTAGAGTGCGTACAGAATGGTGTTGTTGCTCATTGACTTACCGTCTCTACGCTCGCTAGGGAACAGTAGAATTTCGTCAGCAGCCAACGTTTTGATTTTCGTTAATACTGCGATAGCCTGATCGGATAGAGGTACGATATGAGGAGTTTTCATTTTCATGCGTTCCGTTGGTATGCGCCATTGCTTTTTATCAAGATCTATTTCTTCCCACCTGGCGCCAATTAATTCACTGGTTCG
>NZ_QJJP01000075.1 GCF_003201565.1 Nitrosomonas sp. Nm84
ACACGTGCGCACGGCCGTCGTCGTTCATGATCATCGCTATCCGCGCAACGGAGGCCATTTGCTTCGATGCGTCAAAACCCCATAGCTTGTCGTGGGCGAAATCAAAAATGTACTTCGAGATTTGCCTCGGCGTGAACTTTCCACCGCCAATTTCCCCGGCGACGTGAAGCAGACTATTGATGAGGAATGCTCCAGAGCCGCAACACGGGTCGAGGATCAGCGTTTGCCGATCCGGGTTTGCCATCTCCACGATGGCGCTCACCACCGGACGGGGAGTCATGAACTCCTTAAACTCTTGCCGCATGTCGCCTGAGATGAAGGTCTCGAAGGCTCGGCCCTTCTGATCAACGGGAGTCTGCTGGAAGGAGTGTTTTTGCAACTCCCCGACGATTTGTGCCAAGCAGTCATTCGTGAGCGCAATGTCGTCTTCTTGACGAAAGACGTCTGCAATCTCGCTGTCCTCTTCGGCTGCCAATTTGTAGATCTGCCGCAGCCGCTGAGCAGTGACGTTGGGGCTTTCGGGCTCTTTTGATGCGCCGTGCGTAAGGATTTGGAATTCAAAGTCAGAAGTCTTGGACTCGTCCTGCAATTTCACCAGCAGCACTTTCAGAAACTCATGGAAAGCCTGGTCTGGCTTCAAATGACTCAGATTGCGGATCAAGTTGTGACAACGCCGGAATGCCGTGGTGATCTGCTTGTCGTCCTTGAACGGGACAAGGCTAGTGACCTTGTACTTTGGTGCTCCGCCATAGGGCGGGATATCACTGATGGGTGACGCGTCCTCCGGGTAGCGATTGACGATTTCAAAAGTCGAGTTGTCGGCTCCGTTCGTCCACCATACCCAAACCGCTCGAAGGATCGTCGCGTAGCGCTGACCTTGCTTCTCGCCGTCGCTTCGATTCGGTTTCTTCGCCTCAACAACGATGAGGGGGCGCTTTTTTGTCGTGTCCGAGCACACAACAATGTCCGCATAGCGTGGCGTTTCATCCTCTCGGATTACCACCGGATATTCAATGTCAATGTACTCAGCCGGGTATCCGTACTTGGTAATAAGCAGGTTATACGCATCCATCCGAACTTTTTCTTCAGGGTGGCCGGTTCCCGCTTGGCGACGCCTACCACCCAGCGCCGGATATACGGCGTACTCGACACCTTCATCAAGCTCCAAGTAGGCAAGCACGGATTTTGCGGATGCTTTTGTTTTCATTGTTGGCAACCCTTTGTAATTCAGTTACTTGAGAAATAGATAATGTCTTCCAGCGCAACCTTGCCCTTAGCAAGCCCAAGTCGCATTGCCGGTGTCTTGCCGTCCTGACCGGACAGGCAGAAGTTGTAGAACACCCGGAAGATACCCAGCATCTTCACGATCATCGCCGGGTTGTATGCGCTGTAGCCGTACCACGTCCGGCCGGCGCTGCTGGAACTGGCAATCGGACGTTCCAGAATCGACAACCGGCGCCGGACCTGCATGAAGAAACAGTCGATGGCGTGCAGACTGGCCTTGTTGTAAAGCCGCGCCAGGTGGTCGGCGTCGTAGTCGCCGAAGTCGGTCAGGTAGCACGCCGCCCGTTCCGGCTCGCTCATATTCGGAAACGGGTGAATCAACCACTTGTCCTGCCACTTGCCGCGCGGCGCCATGTGGGCGATCCGCTCCTTGATCAGCAGGTTCTCGATCTCCGTATCAGACAGGCCGGGATTTGCTTGCCGGGCCAGATCAAACTCTGCGCGACTGGCGGCGATGATCTGCCGCTTTTCGGTGATTGTCCGTTCCTTGGCAATCCGCACAAAGAAAGCGTCGGCCCGCCGGGCGGAAATTTCCGACTGAAACGCGGCAAGGCAGGCGGCACGCATCCCGGAGTCCTGATCCATGAAGAACCGCAACTTCGGGTATAGGAAAAATAAACCACCTTTTCCATAAGTTTTGAATGTACTGAAAGCTGGCTCAATTGTCAAACACGGTGATAATCGATTGAAAAATTA
>NZ_QJJP01000076.1 GCF_003201565.1 Nitrosomonas sp. Nm84
TAATTTTTCAATCGATTATCACCGTGTTTGACAATTGAGCCAGCTTTCAGTACATTCAAAACTTATGGAAAAGGTGGTTTATTTTTCCTATACCCTTCAATAGGAGGATTAATTGCGCAAATTTTGAATCAAAAAGGATTGGCTTCTGCTGTAGTTGCGATTCATTCCGTTCCGCCACAAGGGATTTTTACCTTCAAATTTTCATTTTTCAAAGCAGGTTGGGGGCCACTTGGATTTTTTACGTCGACAAAAGAAACTTTTTTAATGTGCTTTCCTAGTTGGCAATATGCTTTTGCAAACGGAATGGAATTAGAATTGCAGGAAAAAGGATATCTGCAATTGGCAATTCCGGAGTCAAAATTGGTTGTCCGAGATACAATTACTTCTGCTGCAAAAGTAGATTTTAAAAAACCGCACTATCCTTTATTATTTATTGCAGGCGATATGGATCATACGATTCCTCATCAACTGAATTATGATAATTATAAAAAATACACCGATAAAAACTCGATTACGGACTATAAAATTTTCCCAGGCAGAAACCACTTTGTATTAGGTCAGCCGGGTTGGGAAGAAATTGCAATTTATATTTTAGAATGGCTTGAAAAACAAAAAAATGAATAGTAACAACATTTAAATTAAAAATTATGAAATCGCCATTGATAAGAAGTTTGCTTAAGCAAACACCAATAAATAAAAAGGCGATACCATATTTGACCTTTAACCAATTAAATTTTACAAATATGAAATCAACTACCAACCATAATGCATGGTACAAAACAGCAAAAGTTTTTTTAGGACTTGCAATGATAAATCTTTTTTTTCTAAGCGCTTGTAAAAAAAGTGAAGAACCCTCAAATGCAGCTCTTGAAGAACCAAAAGAAGTGTCTGAGTCTCCAGAAGTAAAACCAGCTGATCCACCGGCTAATTTCAAACACCAAACGGCTTTAGTAAATGGCGTAAACATTCATTATGTCATTGGCGGAACAGGGGAGCCTTTGGTACTTGTTCACGGATTTGGCCAAAACTGGTATATGTGGAATCGATTGCTGCCGGAGCTTTCAAAACATTTTACGGTTATAGCACCCGATTTGAGAGGTGTGGGCGAATCAGATAAGCCAGAATCAGGTTATGACAAAAAAACGATGGCCACAGATATTCATGAACTCGTGAAGAAATTGGGTTACAACAACATAAATCTTGCCGGACACGACATTGGATTGATGGTGGCTTATGCGTATGCAGCCCAATATGGCAATGAAGTCAAAAAACTGGCTTTGATGGATGCTTTACTTCCAGGCATAGAACCGGTTTGGTCACAGGTTTCGGCTTCGGCTTGGTGGTTTGGATTTTTTGCTTGGCCTACTGCTGGAGACATTGTTGCCGGTAAGGAAAAGGAATTTTTGACCAATTTTTGGCCAATGGTTGGACACGTGAAAGATCCTTTTACTCCCGAAGAAACAGCCGAATTTATAAGAGCTTATGCTGTTAAAGATGGTGCTAAATCAAGCTTTAAATGGTTTGGAAATTTTCCTCAGGACGGAAAAGACAATTTGGTATTTGCTAAAACAAAATTAAAAATGCCTTTGCTTGCAATGGGTGGAGAATTTTTTGCGGCAGCGTTCCTTAAAGAACATTCTAAACTTGTGGCAGTAAATGTATCCGAATCAAAAATCGCAGGTTCGGGACATTGGTTGGTTCAGGAAAATACGGCTCAGGTGCAAAAAGATCTATTGGCATTTTTTCTGGCAAAATAGAGTATTCAAAATAAAACAAAGAATATAATTAAATCGAACCCAGGCGCGTAATTTCTCCCACATATTCTGATAACTCAATCTTGGCTTTATCTATACCTTCCACTGCTTCCTTCCGGATGCGGTCAATTTCATCG
>NZ_QJJP01000077.1 GCF_003201565.1 Nitrosomonas sp. Nm84
CGCATTGCTTGAATCGTCGCCAATGCTGTAGTTTTCAACGTTGGTCAGCGTGGTGACGGCGCCATCGCCGGCAACGGTGATGGTCTCACCATTCACGCCCGTGCCCGGTGCCGTGACGGCGCCGCTAAAACCCTGGTTCTGTGCCACCGAGAGCCGCACCGCTGCGCCCGATGCCAAGACCAGCGCAGCTACGTTGTTGATCGTACCGCCACTGATATCCGCACCTGTGCTTAAGTTCAGCGTGTCTGCGACCGTGCTTTCACCCGTGATCGTGCCGGTAAAGCTCAGCGCGCCCACATTGAAGGTCACCGCATCGGTGGCAGAATCCGCCGCGACATTCGTGGTTGCATCGGCAATCATGACCGTGCGCGCATTGCTTGAATCGTCGCCAATGCTGTAGTTTTCAACGTTGGTCAGCGTGGTGACGGCGCCATCGCCGGCAATGGTGATGGTCTCACCATTCACGCCCGTGCCCGGTGCCGTGACGGCGCCGCTAAAACCCTGGTTCTGTGCCGCCGACAGTCGCACCGCTGCGCCCGATGCCAAGGCCAGCGCAGCTATGCTGTTAACCGTACCGCCGCTGATGTCCGCACCTGTACTTAAGTTCAGCGTATCGGCAACAGTGTTGTCGCCATTGATCGTGCCGGTAAAGTTAAGCGCGCCCACATTGAAGGTCACCGCATCGGTGGCAGAATCCGCCGTGACATTCGTGGTTGCATCGGCAATCGTGACCGTGCGCGCATTGCTTGAATCGTCGCCAATGCTGTAGTTCTCAACGTTGACCAGCGTGGTGACGATGCCATCGCCGGCAATGGTGATGGTCTCACCATTCATGCCCGTGCCCGGTGCCGTGACGGCACCGCTGAAACCCTGGTTTTGTGCCGCCGACAGCCGCACCGCTGCGCCCGATGTCAGGTTCAGTGCAGCCACATTAGTTATTGTGCCGCCACTGATATCCGCTCCCGTGCTTAGGTTCAGCGTGTCTGCAACCGTGCTTTCACCCGTGATCGTGCCGGTAAAGCTCAGCGCGCCCACATTGAAGGTCACCGCATCGGTGGCAGAATCCGCCGTGACATTCGTGGTTGCATCGGCAATCGTGACCGTACGCGCATTGGTCGAATCGTCGCCAATGCTGTAGTTCTCAACATTGGCCAGCGTGGTGACGGCACCATCGCCGACAATGGCGATGGTCTCACCATTCACGCCCGTGCCCGGTGCCGTGACGGCGCCGCTGAAACCCTGGTTTTGTGTCACCGAGAGCCGCACCGCTGCGCCCGATGCCAAGACCAGCGCAGCTATGCTGTTAACCGTACCGCCGCTGATATCCGCACCTGTGCTTAAGTTCAGCGTGTCTGCGACCGTGCTTTCACCCGTGATCGTGCCGGTAAAGCTCAGCGCGCCAACGTTGAAGGTCACCGCATCGGTGGCGGAATCCGCCGTGACATTCGTGGTTGCATCGGCAGTCGTGACCGTACGCGCATTGGTCGAATCGTCGCCAATGCTGTAGTTTTCAACGTTGGTCAGCGTGGTGACGGCGCCATCGCCGGCAATGGTGATGGTCTCACCATTCATGCCCATGCCCGGTGCCGTGACGGCACCGCTAAAACCCTGGTTCTGTGCCGCCGAGAGCC
>NZ_QJJP01000078.1 GCF_003201565.1 Nitrosomonas sp. Nm84
ATTAAAGATGGTGTGCGGGAACCCAAATCCATTGACGATGATGGCAGCGAAACTTATACAGTGAGTAGCGATGGCGTGGTGACTCGTACCGAGGTTAAGCCTTTGGGTACAGAAATTACCCGCTACGCTGATATCGATGGGGACGGTGATTACAATCGTATTTCCGAACAATGGCAAAGCGCTACCGATGCTTCGGGCAGTGGGCACTTTAAGTTTGAAGATAATCTCAGCTACTCTTCTTCCGATGGGGATGATCATATTGCCGTACGCGGTGGTGAGGATTGCCGTGGCGGGCAAGGAGCCGATGATTTTGTCATTCGCGAAGCGGCACATTTGCGAATTGCAGACTTCAGTTCAAGTGAAGATGGTTTGATTATATTTGATACAGGTCTTGACCTACTCTCAGTGGATCAACTGGCAGGTTATGTCACCAGTATCCATCGTAGTGGTGATGACAAGGATCTCATTGTAGATTTTGGTTCGACTGCATCTATCACGCTGGTCGGGGTGCCGTCTGATCAAATCAGTTGGGATGATGTCAGTGTGTTGAGCTAGCACTGAGCAAAGAGGATGATTAATCGTCTCTTTAGTTTTAGAAGAGCTATCACAGTCTTCTAAAACTCACAGATGGAGAAACTAAAATGAACGTTTCGCATATCAATATTAGTCAGGAACGGTTGCTAAAAGCGAAGATAGCTTATACGCCACGTAATTTAAGACTGGAATCGGTGGCAAGTTTGTTGGATGGAGACGATGTCATTCCTCATGCCGGGGACGTGTTGCTGGCCAGGGTAACAAAGATAGGACGGCACAGCGGACTGGAGTCGGCACATGGCCAACGTTCCGCTTTAGTTATTGGCGATGAAGTCATCGTATGCTACGGTAACTACGGTAACCGCTATGCGCCTGATCAATTTGAAGCGCAAGTACCGAAAGATCTAGGGACATGCAATCTGGTAGCATCAGGCGGTATTGCGGCACACATGAATCACCGTCATACCAATGCACAAGCACCTACCAGCATTCAACCCATTGGCTTATTGGCAGATAGCAAAAAGCGACGCATCAACTTAAAAGATACTGCCTTACCTAAACTGGTTAGCTTGTTTCCCCATCCCTATACGATAGCGGTCGTTGGCGCAGCCACGAATGTTGGCAAAACAACGACCTCGACAACCTTGATTCGCGGTTTGACCAACGCCGGATATACCGTAGGTGCTGCTAGGATAACAGGCACTGGCTCAGGTCGGGATATCCAGCTGATGACGAATGCCGGGGCTCAATTAGCGCTGGATTTTACTCATGTGGGATTTCCGTCGACTTATCTGGCTACACCGCAACAAATCGACACGATTATTGAAACCCTTGTGACGCATTTGAGTGTTTCCAAAGTCAATGCGATTGTCATTGAAGTGGCCGATGGTTTGTTTGAAGGCGAGACAACTGCTTTACTCAACTCCAAAGTATTTGCAAAAACGATCGATAGCATCATTTTTGCAGCCGGTGATGTAGCCGATGCTGCAGCTGGGGTCGAGTGCTTACAACACAAAAAATTACCTGTTACAGCAGT
>NZ_QJJP01000079.1 GCF_003201565.1 Nitrosomonas sp. Nm84
GGTTGCCAAGTTTCCTGACCCCCACTCTGATCGACCATAATTTGTGTCATTCCTCGGATCTGTCGGTTACTTGGCAACATCTGACGGTGAGGTTTCACCTCGCCTTTGTCTGTGACCCAAGAAGGGCCTGAACGCTTATCTCTTTACTGTCTTGTCCTGACAATCGGTTTCGGTGAATCCCTATTCAATAACATCATTCGAAACTGGGGAGCTGAAAATGGATAACAATCATCATGGCATTGTTGGAGGAGTCGATACACACAAAGACCTTCATTTCGCGGCTGTAGTCGACGCACATGACCGAGTACTTGACAGGAACTCTTTCCCAACAACGCGACATGGCTATAAGTCAATGCTGAATTGGATGCAGTCATTTGGTGAAGTCAAACGTATTGGCGTAGAGTGTACGGGGACTTACGGTGCTGGTCTGCTACGGTATCTACAACAATTTGATATCGAAATTTTAGAGGTCACCGCACCGGATAAAACAGTCCGACGCAAGCGTGGCAAAGACGACACAATTGATGCGGAAAATGCAGCCCATGCAGCATTCGCTGGCATACGCACTGTGACCCCAAAAACGCGTGATGGCATGGTGGAATCTTTACGAGTTCTCAAGTTATGCAGGAAGACCGACATTGCAGCTCGACGCATCGCACTACAAATGATCCAAATGAATATTATCTCTGCACCAGAGGCGCTTCGTGAATCGCTACGCACCATGACTCGAATGCAATTAATCCGCACCCTTGCCGCCTGGCGACCAGATCTGGGTGGGTATCGTGATATTTCGACTGCATACAAAATTGCATTCAAATCGCTTGCGCGGCGATATTTGGAATTACACGATGAAATTGCGGATTTGGATGTGATGATTTCAGTCATTGTTGATGAACTCGCTCCTGAATTGATTGCAGGCAAAGCCATTGGATACGAATCTGCAGCACAACTACTCATTACCGTTGGAGACAACCCTGAACGCTTAAAATCTGAAGCTAGCTTTGCAGCATTGTGTGGTGTGAATCCGATTCCTGCCTCATCCGGCAAGGTCAATAGGCACAGGTTAAATCGTGGTGGTGATAGAGCGGCTAACAGCGCGCTGCATATTATTGCTATAGGACGATTGCGGATAGACGCCAGAACTAAAGAGTATGTTGAAAAGCGTTTAACTCAGGGCCACACTAAACTTGAAGCACTTCGTTGTCTTAAACGTTATATCGCTAGAGAGGTATATTACACTTTGAGAAAAAGAAATAATTTAATCAATAGCGCACAGATTGCCGCTTGACATTTAGAAGGGCATCCG
>NZ_QJJP01000080.1 GCF_003201565.1 Nitrosomonas sp. Nm84
AGGTCATGGCAAAAAGTAAATTTGAGCGATCGAAGCCACACGTAAATGTTGGGACGATAGGTCACGTGGATCATGGAAAGACGACGCTGACAGCGGCGATTACGACGATATTGACGAAGAAATTTGGCGGAGAAGCGAAGAGTTATGCGCAGATTGACTCGGCACCAGAAGAGCGTGCACGTGGAATTACGATTAATACCGCTCACGTAGAATATGAAACAGAGAAACGTCACTATGCTCATGTGGACTGCCCAGGACACGCGGATTATGTGAAGAATATGATTACGGGTGCAGCCCAAATGGACGGAGCGATATTGGTGGTATCAGCAGCAGATGGTCCCATGCCGCAAACTCGAGAGCATATATTGTTAGCCCGTCAGGTAGGTGTTCCGTACATTATTGTATACATGAACAAAGCGGATATGGTTGATGATGCAGAGTTAATTGAATTGGTGGAAATGGAAATACGGGAATTGTTATCGAAATATGACTTTCCTGGAGATGATACGCCGATCATTGTTGGATCAGCCCTAAAAGCGCTGGAAGGCGATCAGAGCGATATCGGAGAAGCGTCGATTTTAAAATTGGCGGAAGCACTGGATAGCTATATTCCTCAGCCTGAGCGCGCTATTGATGGTGCATTTATTATGCCGGTTGAAGATGTTTTTTCAATTTCAGGTCGTGGTACGGTAGTAACTGGTCGCGTAGAGAGAGGTATCATTAAAGTCGGGGAAGAGATTGAGATAGTTGGTCTTAAGCCGACGTTGAAGACGGTGTGTACGGGCGTTGAAATGTTTCGCAAGTTGTTGGACCAAGGGCAGGCGGGCGACAATGTTGGCATATTGCTGCGCGGTACGAAACGAGAAGAAGTAGAGCGAGGTCAGGTGTTGGCAAAGCCGGGGAGTATATCACCGCATACGAAATTTACAGCCGAGATATATGTACTGAGTAAAGAAGAAGGCGGAAGGCACACGCCATTTTTTCCTGGTTATCGCCCGCAGTTTTATTTTAGAACGACGGACGTTACCGGAGCGATCGAATTGCCGGCTGGGACGGAAATGGTGATGCCTGGCGACAATGTATCGGTAACAGTTAATTTAATTGCTCCTATAGCGATGGAAGATGGATTACGCTTTGCGATACGCGAAGGTGGAAGAACTGTCGGTGCGGGTGTTGTTGCGAAAATTATCGAATGATTGGTAGAAA
>NZ_QJJP01000081.1 GCF_003201565.1 Nitrosomonas sp. Nm84
GGGCTTGTCGGGAAACTCAAAAGAGCTGAGAAAGACAGAAAACCGACAACGACACATCAAGAAGGCGCAGAATTAACAGAGAATAGAATCTCTGGAAGCCTTTTCTGCCGTAAATTTGCCTTATTTGGCAGATGGAGTGCGGATTTATCCTATGTATGACACAACGTAATTCGATCAACCCCTAATGTCATTAGCCGCTTGAGATTGAATACCAGCGCCCGAATACCCACCTGAAACTGCACTTTCACCAACCCGCGATAGCGAACCTTCTTATTGCGATGCGCAAACACACGTTCATAAGGCGCGCGAATTGCTGATAACCAACGATCTTTATCGCGATTCTTTTCTTTCATATTGTTCTTCTTGATGGTTCCATCATGACAACCTTTGCGCTTGAGTGTGATTTTGACAGGATTCAAACCATATCCTTTGTCTGCGTAGACTGCGCCACCATTGGGACAAACATGCTGAAAACCGTGTGCGTCAGTCACTTCCGCAGAAGTCGCCGCAACCTTGTTAATCAAACCACTTTGCATATCCACCGAAACATGCTCCTTGTAGCCAAACCAGTATTTGTTCTTCCCCTTGCAGCCAAAGCGCGCTTGCTTGTCCGCCGCAACTTTCCCGGCAGTTTCGTTGTTGAACTGCTCGACCCCTTGCTTGATCGCCCGGTCCCGGTCGTCCCAGGTGGTTAATTTACTGATCAACTGACTCGCATCAACAAAAGTAAATATTTCCCGTATCAGCCCCATGCCTTGCAAACCATTTCGTACTTGAGAAAAAATATCCATCAATCTCCCGGTTCCCAGGCGCTTGCGAAACTCACCAAAATAACTGTGATCCGGTGCTGCCTCTCCCAGATTCATATCACAAAACCATTTGCACGCAAGATTCTCCTGAAGATAGCGTTCCATCTCTCGATCACTTAAATCTTCCATAAATTGAATGGTCAGTGCTCGCAAGCCAAATTCAAATCCTTTCTCTTTGCGGCCTTTGGGCGAATAAAGCCCTCGATAAGCCAAACTCAGCTTATCGAATGGTAATAATTGATCCAGCTTTCGATACGAATGATCCAGCGGTACCAGAGCATCCAGGGTAAGAAATAAGTTGCCTTGTTCTCTTTTCTTCATCAACAAATCCTGTCGGTTTTAACTTTCCGTAGTATCGCTTAATTTCTTGACAATTTCCCGACAGTCCC
>NZ_QJJP01000082.1 GCF_003201565.1 Nitrosomonas sp. Nm84
AGAATCTGAGTGGCGTTGGAAAAAACAACCTGATGAACTTGCTAATGAACTATGGCAAATCATCAGATATTATTAACTCTGCTAGTCTAGAGCCTAATTTATTATTCTGTTAATCATATAGTTGTATCTATTTGAATAATTGGCCTAGTGCTATAAGCTAAATAAGCTAACTATCTCGATTGACTAGTACCCTAAGTTGGCATCAACATAGGGGCAAATATAGTGTCTTATTTGAACTATTCAGAGTTGAATCAAAAATACCAAAAAGATTTGATATTAACTGTTTGAACAGTTTGAACTTACACTTTAGTTGTAAGTAATACTCTAGGAGGGCGAAGCGGAGAATCTAGAAACGATTCTGGAATATACAAAGGAATAAAATTAGCTAAAATCTCTTTAGCAGCTATAAAATCAAGTACGGGTAGGTCTGTAAAGAAGATAGGTTGATACACTGCATTAAGGCATATGTGTGTTGAAAGATTCAAGTCTTTATCATCAGAAAACTCGACATGCTGATGATTTTCTTCCATTGTTTGTACTGGAATGTACGTAGCTTGATGATCAAGCTCATGTATAAATATCTCACCATGGAAAGCCCAAGCAAACGCATTTGTCAGCAAACTGACTGATAGCACAAACACTGCAATGTTAGGAAATTTATACATAGTAGCAGCATAACATACCTGAAAATAAATGTTATTAGTTTTGACCTTAAGAAGTTAAAACGATGTCTCCCGCCAAATAACATTTGACTAAACTAGCAGAATATGTATGATAGTTTAGAGCCTTTACAATAGAAATTTCTGTAAAAAATTCCAACTTATATGGACGCCTCCGGTTTGGCAAGCAATATTTCGTGTTTTGGTAAAATGGAAATCAGCTGCAGTCTCATATCCGGCCTTATTGTAGACTGGATTTCTATCTGTGGGCCCTGATGGAATTCGCCAAGAACGCCCTGTAGCTAATTTTCCGAATATTTTAAAAAAAACTGCATAATCTTTCCCGGATAGAAGCACAACTTATTTATCCTGACTACTCTTTTTGCTAACTGTTTTTGAGATCTCTAAACTTTTAGACTCTTGAAAGATAATCGCAGGCACCAAGCGTATATAAATCAACTCACCGACCAGTTCCACCAGCGTTTGAGTGACGATTACGACAGATGCCAAAATCCAGCCATCCGG
>NZ_QJJP01000083.1 GCF_003201565.1 Nitrosomonas sp. Nm84
CGAACCAGTGAATTAATTGGCGCCAGGTGGGAAGAAATAGATCTTGATAAAAAGCAATGGCGCATACCAACGGAACGCATGAAAATGAAAACTCCCCATATCGTGCCACTATCCGATCAGGCTATCGCTGTATTAGAGAAAATCAGGGATCTGGCAGCTGATCAAGTCTTACTGTTTCCTAGTGAACGCAGAGACGGTAAGTCAATGAGCAATAACACTATCCTGTACGCTCTCTACCGGCTAGGCTATCACTCCCGCATGACTGGTCACGGCTTCCGAGGCATCGCATCAACGATTCTGCATGAACGAGGTTATAACCATGATCATATCGAACTGCAGCTTGCACACAGCAAACGAGATGCAGCTTCAGCAAGTTATAATCATGCCCTGTATTTAGAGCCACGGGCGCACATGATGCAGGATTGGGCTGATTACTTGGAAGCAATTAAGACAGGAGAGCATCAATATTACCGTTTAGGGCTGCATAACGAGCCCAAACCGCAGCCTGACGGACTCAGGTAAAAGCGGGATTGAAAGTGTATGAGCACTAACAACCCCTAACCACAACACAAACTATATAGGAGTTCACATCATGGCTGATAAAGATTATCTCATAGAAACGAATGCCAACAGCTTCGCAGCCACTGTAAGTTTTGCTCAAAATACAGATACCTAAGACATTTACAGAAGATGATTGGGGTGACATTTCATTTAAAATTGAAACTAGCAAAAGGTAATCAGAGCAACATCCAGTAGAAGAAAGCGAGGGATTTGGAAGTGTTGCAGGGATGCCTCTTCTTTGGTAGCGAGTGGTTTTATTCACCCAGATTGGTACCCTAGCTGTTTAGTACTGACATTGAGCACTTCACATTGTCGACTAACCGGCCAACAGGTTTTGTGTCGTTCAATCCAGGCGTACTTCACACTGATTCCCGCGTAAAGTACACCGTCGCTTTTTTTACAATGTCGCGCTCCCTCTTCACTTTTGCAAGCTCTGCCCTCAATCGCGTCAATTCCATTTATTCCGCACTTACCACCGTGAACCAATCGCACCGCTTCCAATTTGTATTCCATCCAGAAGACTTCTGCACAACCTCGAAAATTTTGCTGTATCCACAGAGAAAAATTTCTAAAAGGCATTTGTCACGCATGCCACTGGCAAAAAGTGAAGTT
>NZ_QJJP01000084.1 GCF_003201565.1 Nitrosomonas sp. Nm84
ATTGATGCCTTGATTGAATGGGAGAAATTACGTCCGCAGCTCACTAATTTGTACAAACGGGAGTTATCGCATGGTGGAGGACAGGAGCCGTTTGATGCGCTGATGATGTTCAAAGCGATCCTTCTGGGTCAGTGGCATAGTTTATCGGACGCGGCACTGGAGCAAGCGCTGTGTGTACGTATTGATTTTCTGCAATTTTGTGGATTATCCCTGTCGGATGCGATACCGGACGAAACCACTTTGTGCCGGTTCCGTAACCGGCTGATAACCGACGATCGACTAGATGGATTGCTGGCTTCTATCAATGAGCAGCTTCAATCACACGGATTGATGGTCAAGGGTGCGACGGGAGCGGTAATTGATGCCACGCTGATTGAGTCAGCTGCGCGCCCTAAAAGGACCATCGTACTGGAGGTGGATGCTGAAGGTAAGGTTGTTCAGTTTGAAGATGGCAGCCAGCCTGGAATTACCTGTACCGAAGAACAAAGTGCGGATCTGGATGCAGCCTGGCTAAAGAAAGGCAAGAAGTCGCAGTTTGGC
Organism: Nitrosomonas sp. Nm84; assembly: GCF_003201565.1. GTDB lineage: Bacteria > Pseudomonadota > Gammaproteobacteria > Burkholderiales > Nitrosomonadaceae > Nitrosomonas. The sequence goes on from NZ_QJJP01000084.1 coordinate 541, forward strand.
TACCGCAGTTACCTGGTGGTGGACGAGCAAGACGGCTATGTGCACGGGGTTCACACGGCTCCTGCCAACCAGAGCGAAATGTTGCATTTCGAAGCAGCTATCGACGGTGCGCATATCGAGGCAGATAGGGTATATGCAGATAAAGGATCAGCCAGCCAAGCCAATCGGCAGTTTCTGAAACAGCACAAAATCAAAAGTGCAATTATGCATCGCGCGTACAAGAACAGACCACTCTCGGCACGTCAGAAGCTGGCGAACCGATTGATCAGCAAAAAACGCTATATTGTCGAACAGTGTTTCGGCACAATCAAACGACTATTCAGAATGAGACGCGCCAGCTACTTCGGTACAGTAAAAGTCAACGCCCAAGTCATGCTCAAAAGTATCTGCATGAATCTGAAAAAAGCAGCCAACAAAATCTTCGTAGATCAACCAGTAAGGAGAGAAATCCGTCCAAATATTGCATAAGGGAGGAAATTCCCCTAAAAAAAGGAAAAAACTTCACTTTTTGCCAGTGGCATGCGTGACAAATGCCTTTTAGAAATTTTTCTCTGTGGATACAGCAAAATTTTCGAGGTTGTGCAGAAGTCTT
>NZ_QJJP01000085.1 GCF_003201565.1 Nitrosomonas sp. Nm84
ATAATAATGGCCATTGTTCGGGTTATAAAACTTCCCAACCTGATCGACGAAATAGTCATGCCAAGACACACCGTTATCGTCGCTGACCTGTATCGCCAAATCGTCCGTTCCGGAATAATCCAAATTGCCCTGATAGGATAGGCTACCCAAGGCGGTATTCAGATCAATGACGCTGCCGCTAAATTGCAGGGCACTTCCGGACGTCGCGCCGGTAATGCCAGCGGTGGTTCCCAGTGCCAAGGAGCCATGATTGGCGACTATCTTGACGGTCAGGATGGCGAGATTGCTGGCATCGCTGACCGTCAGTCCACTAATGCTGATCGGCGTATCCTCGTTGCCAGCGACCGACGATCTTCCCTTGATCATCGGGTTTTCTTGAACGTCTACGGAGAATGCGGCATTGGTTGCTTGACCGCCGTTTTCCGATAACGCTAGATTAAAACTGCGCAAGCCGGCAGTAGCGCTCTCAAAACCGATATTCTTAATCAATTCGGAAACATTGGCTCTCGTCGCATTGCTATTGAGCGTGATAGTCAGGGTGCGACCATTTTGACCATCATTGGTGGCATGCACGGTACCGATCGTCGTTCCACCGACGGTAATGGTTTCACTTACTGCAATTATATTATTACCGCCGGAAACGGCATTGACGCCATCCAGTGAGAAGCTGCCGTCGCCCGTGCCGGATGTAGTGGTGATGATCAGGGTGCCGCCATTGAAATTGGTTGAATCCGAATCGGTGATGGTGACCGCCGCGCCGGTATCGATCAACACAAACTGATTGACCGCTGTCGTAGCGACATCGCCGTTCAGATTGTTCAGAGAAGGTACATTACTAGCCGCATTGACCGTGACAGTCAGCGGCACCGCTCCCAGTGCGCCGAATCCAGTACCGCCGTATTCGACGACATAGCCCTGTATCGCGGGTGTGTTCTCGGGAAGGTCGTTCCAGAATCCGTTGAGCGCAAGGCGAGCGTGATCTTCAATACCATTCAGATTATTGGGATCAGCCGATTCCCAATGGTTATACTGCCCACTTACAGAGCTTCCATTAGCCGCTCCTGACCAAAATTGCGTACCCGCTTCGGGTCCGGTTACCCAGCGCCA
>NZ_QJJP01000086.1 GCF_003201565.1 Nitrosomonas sp. Nm84
GAATGGCACTTACTTAAGCTTTTTTGGGTGACCGTGCATACGGATTTCATCACATGCTTGCCCCCTCGGTTTCATCAATCTTGGGTAAGGTTTTGGCCGTCTTTTCACGGCTCTTGGCTCGATTCTGCCTGAACGGTTGCCCGTGCGCTGTTCGGCTATCAACACAAACAGCATGCCGGTTTGTTCGTATCCCACGGTTTCCCAAGGGTGGCGGCTCCAGGCTGCCCAAACCTGCAGTGTATGCTTGAAGCTGATCTGCCGGGGGAATATCTCTGCCTGCAGCGCTGCTTCGCACATCAGCAAACGAATCAAGTTATAGGCCAGGAAGTAGACCCACATTGCCTTCTCGTTCATTTGTGGTGTCATGCAACACAAAGTCTCCATGCCCAGGGTGGTCTTGATATTTCGCAAATCGAGCTCTACGTGCCACCGCTGTTGATACAGCTCCGATAGCTCGGATTTGGGCGCATCATTAGGCGATAGCAAAGTTGTTACCAGCACCTTACTGGCAACCTTGGTTTCGCGGATGCTCAATGTTTTTGGGAAGTGCTCGTACTGCGTCTTTTCCATCCAGTCTGGACATTGACAGGGCTTTGACCACTCGACGATATGATCGCGAGCGCCGAGTCGTATGCCTTTCCTAAAATCGGTTTTGCGTACACCGTTCTGCCCAAAAATCACATCCACTCCTATGGCCAACAGCATGGCGATCAACCAATAACTACAGTAGTAGCGATCAGCCAGCACCACGTCGCCCGGCTCTAGTCTGTCGAGTAACTGGCGAAACAACGCATGCTCACTACCTCCCTTACCTTTGAATGGGCCCATGGCCGCATCCAGCACAGCGCCACTCCCCAGGCAAATGAGTCCTACCATTCGCGCAATTGGAAAACCCAATCCGGGTTTTTGACTCATCTGTTGGGGATAAACTGTCTGATTCTCTGGCGTATCGGGCAATGTTACCGTCGTTCCATCGACTAGCTTGACTCGCCGGCCTCGCCAGTGCCATGCGTCAGGCGTGCGCGCAACAATTAGCCGTCCCGTTTGCCTTGCCACGTTGCTGACCATCTGCAACGGTAGATTCCGCCGGGCTTTGCAGTAGGCG
>NZ_QJJP01000087.1 GCF_003201565.1 Nitrosomonas sp. Nm84
CCATCAAGCAATGTTTCCAATGGTGTTCGTCCACAGCACATTTTTCCTTGATGAGTTCGTTCATTGTTATAGTATTCCATCCATTCGTCTAGATCTTTCTGTAGTTCCTCCATAGCTGAATAAAGTTTCTTCCTGAATGTGATTTGATAAAACTCATTCAGAATCGTTTTGTGAAATCGTTCACAAATCCCGTTTGTTTGCGGCGACATGGCTTTTGTTTGGGTATGATCAATATCATTGATCGCCAAATATAGCTGGTAATCATGCTGATCAACACGACCGCAATACTCTGTACCTCTGTCCGTTAAGATACGCAACATGGGTAGTTCGTACTGTTCAAAGTATGGCAATACCTTGTCATTGAGTAAGTCAGCTGCTGTAATCGGTGTTTTGGTTGTATAGAGTTTGGCAAAGGCTATTTTACTGTAGGTATCGATAAACGTTTGCTGATAAATACGGCCAACGCCCTTGAGGTTCCCGACATAAAACGTATCTTGAGAGCCCAGATAGCCTGGATGTGCCGTTTCTATTTCACCGCAGGCTTCATCGTCGTGCTTCTTCTTTTCAAGGGCTGCAACTTGCGCATCACTCAGAATAATGCCGTCATTAGCTACTTTGTCCTCGAGTACTTTCAAGCGCTTTTTAAAATTCTCCAGGTTGTGACGTAGCCAAATAGAGCGCACGCCACTACCTGATACAAATACACCTTGCTTACGAAGCTCATTGCTAGTTCGATGCTGTCCATGCGCGGGCTGCACAATTGCATAAACCGTGACTGCTTGTTCGGTCGCTTCATCAACACGGTTCTTGATATTTGGGGCTCTTCGATTCTTGTCTATCAACGCATCAAGACCTCCATGTTTAACAAGGTCATGATAGCGATAAAACGTATCCCGTGAGACGCCCATCACTTTACATGCCCTGGATACATTGCCCAATTCTTCCGCCAAATTTAATAATCCAGCTTTGTGTTTAATAATTCGATTGTTAGTATGTGTCATTGAGAGTTACCTCTTTTGTTTTGATTGAGATTCGATACCTTTATCAAAACCGGTAACTCTCACTTTTGCAAGTGATGTGTCAGATCAAGTCGGAACTAATACA
>NZ_QJJP01000088.1 GCF_003201565.1 Nitrosomonas sp. Nm84
TGTTGACACCGATCGAAACTTGACACTAAAAGCCTAGTTGTACCGGTTGAAAACTGACCAGGTAATTCACGTATCTTGCCTAAATTTTAGGCGGGAGAATTTAAGAGGTGATTACCATGGTTATGTATGCAAAGATACGGCGGATGTATTACCGTGAACATCTGTCAATTAATGAGATTCAGCGCCGAACGAGTCTGTCACGGAACACGATAAAGAAGTGGTTGAAAGCGCCAAACGACAGCGCGGTTAAATATCAGAGAGCGAAGAAGCCTGGCAAGCTGACACTATTTGAATCCAGGTTGCTGTTGGCGCTAGAAGCGGATGCACGTCGTCCGAAGAAGGATCGGCGCACAGCGTTGATGCTGTTCAAAGAGATATTGAACGAAGGCTATACGGGCGGTTATAGCATTGTTTGCGATTTTATCCGAGGGTGGCGTAATCAAGGCAATCAGAGTAAATCGGTGTATGTGCCGCTGCGGTTTACGTTGGGTGAAGCTTTTCAGTTTGACTGGAGCGAAGAGTGGCTGGTGATTGGCGGCATTCACCGCAAGGTGTTGGCGGCACACACCAAGCTATGCGCCAGTCGTGCTTTCATGTTGTCGGGTTATCCGTCACAAAGCCACGAGATGTTGTTTGAAGCTCATACTCGTGCATTCACAGCTTTTGGCGGTGTGCCGAAACGTGGCATTTACGACAACATGAAGACGGCCGTGGACAAGGTGTCCAAAGGTAATGGGCGAATAGTCAATACGCGCTTCTTTGCGATGACGGCGCATTATCTGTTTGATCCGGATTTCTGCAATGTTGCTTCCGGCTGGGAGAAAGGCGTCGTCGAGAAGAATGTTCAGGATATGCGCCGCCGCCTTTGGAATGAAGCCAAACAGCAGCAATTCGGGTGCCTTGCGCAACGGCGCGCCATTTGCTGAATTACCGGCGCCCCTGTTGCAGTTGCAAACAGCATTGCGGCGTAGAGAACGTCAGCAGGCTGATCGAATCATGGCAAAAGTACTCAGCCTGGTACCAATGCATGGGCTCGAAGCGGTGCTAGTCGCCGTTGAGCTGGTGTTGG
>NZ_QJJP01000089.1 GCF_003201565.1 Nitrosomonas sp. Nm84
GCTAGTCGACCTTGACCCTTAAAGTCAAGTCATTTGTCATAAATAACACTCCGCCCCTCAAGGAATTTTTACGACTATCCAGCACTTTTCCCTTTGATGAACAAGGAATTACACATACGAGTACTTTTCTCTGAATAAATTTTTGGTCTTAGGGAATCTAGCAAGATCAGAAATAATAATTTGCACATTACATAAAAAAACAAAAAATATCGCAGTGATAGTCAGAATAAAACTTGATTTCTCTCACAAATGGGATACAGGCTTATAACATAAAGAAAGAGCTCTCGCATTATAATGCACATATCTACTAATCATTTGATTATCAAATAAAATTAATGCTTGCTAGTGGTAGATTCGCTACAAGGCATTCTCTAAACACATAGCCATTAGCTTCCTCAATCAACCCCTCACTTTCAGTGAGCACAAAACTGACACACTCCTTCGCTTTAAAAGAATACTGATATCTATCAGGTTGTTCTTTTTCAGGCAAAGCAATTTCATGAAATAAGCCATATTGAGTCCACCACCGGCCTGATTCAGCAAGGCTCTTGATAGCGCCATATTCTTTCAGGTATTCACCACTCCATATACACCGGTGAGCTTAACATCCAGGGACAGACGCTGATTAATACTTGAGATCGCTTCACAGTCAAGCAAACCTGCCAAGAGGCAAATCAAAAAAATTAACTTCATCATTACCCTTAAGATCAATAGCTTTAACTGAATTCAAAATTTAGAATTAACGTAGTTTAAATAAAATACAATCCAGTGCTGCCTCTGAGAAAATAACCATCTAAAATAGTAGAGTATCTAAATTTCAATGAATTAGCGGATCTAACACTTTTCAGTTAGCGTTCCAAATGGAATTCGCCAAGAACATTTTCAACTCCTTATTTAACCTGCGATTCCTCGTGGTCTTGCCACGGAAATCTAAAAGGGGCTATTTGCGAGCCGCTGAAGCAGCACCTACATACCCAGTTTCAACTGATCATAACGCTCATCTTCCTTTTCCTGATCTCGGATATACGCCCTGACCATTGCCTCGTCCAATCCAACCG